>DSAX01000127.1 GCA_011046235.1 Methanobacteriota archaeon
GATGAAGGAAATTGCCAACGAGGCCGGCGTCGAGACCATGGTAGGGTCGATGGGCGATATCGGCCTCTCTATCGGAGCGGCTGCGCACATCTCATCCTCTTCGGGAATGATCTACGCCGATCTCGACTCCCATCTGAACATTCAGACAGTATGCGACGGACCGAATGTCGAACAAGGCCACCTCCGGGTGCCTTCGGGACCCGGTATCGGCGTCTCCCTGCTCCCGCCCTGGCATGACGCAGTCAGGAGACAATTCACAGTTGCCGCCCCTCCATAAAAGGCAAATATCCCCTCTTTATAATCAACTATAAATGGATGCTTTGGATTTCGCAATTCGGAAAATAGTGCCTAATGCGTTGTGAGTTCGTATGGTAAAGAAGAAGATCGATCAGCTAAAGAGCGCCGAGGAGAAGTATCAAACGCTCATCCAGAAGCGCGATGAGCTGAACGAACAGGCCAATTCGGTCCGATCGGAGAGGAACGACCTCAACGACCGGAAGAAGGAGTTCATTACCGACCTCAAGGAGCTCAGGGAGGACAGAAGGGACCTCTCAAAGAAGATTGGAGAGCTGAAGAGCCGGCGGAACGAGTTCCAGAGCAAGGCGAAGTCGATGATCGAGACGAAGAAGAAGATTGGGTCTGACCTCGGCAAGAACCCCGCCTCCGATCTGGGCGCGAAGAAGAAAGAGGCCAACCGTCTCGAAATGGAGCAGCAGACGGTGCCGCTGCCAATCGAAAAAGAGGCAGAGCTGATCAAGAAGATAAGGAACCTTTACGAACAGATCAATCAGCTGGAGGATATCGTCACCGACCAGGAAAAGGTCAAGCTTTCGATCGGAGAGATCGACAAGGCGATAGACGAGGCCTTCAGGATCGCCGATTCGGAGCACAAGAAGATGATGTTGCTCGTCGAAGACAGGAAATTCCTGGACGACAAGATCGCGGGGATAGTCAACGAAATCGGGGTGGTTGGCGCAAACGCCAACAAGAAGCATGAGGAGTATCTAGAGATCAGAAAGTCCGCAGATCATTTCCATAATCGGGCGCAGGAGTTCAGGGAAAAGATCCTGGAAATCCGGGCGGCTCGCAGAAAGGAGCGCGAAGAGCAGCGCAGGGCGATATCGGAGCAGAATGAGACCGTAAGAAAGGAGTTGCTCGATGAGAAGAAGCGGGAGGAGGCAGCGGACGGCGCGCTGCAGAAACTTCTATCCAGGGGAAAGATCGAGCTGTAAGAATAGATGTGGCCGATGATTATCACTAGAAAGGATTTTTCTATTAAGACATCATTATCAGTTCACCCTTGGACCGGGAATTACTTCCCCCTTAACAGATATAACTGGATTGGAAAATAAACTGCTCGGATAATCAACTATCATTTGTCATGGAGGAGTCTTTGTTGGATGACCAAGAAGGTCCAGATAACCGGTCAGTAATTGAAACCCTCAATAGGCTGTGCTCGATCGTCGAAGAAGAACCGGATCTTCACGCTATCTGCAACACCTTCAGATCGGAGCTTAGCAAATATTGTCCGAGCGAGGCCATCGAACTGCTCTCGTATTCGAATGATCCGAAGGAGCTGCTCAGAATCGCCAGTAGTACTGATGAGCCCGGAGGGAGCAGAATCAGGTTCGATGACGACTCCTCGAGCTGGATCGAGCTCGGGAAACCAGACGCTCTCTACATTTTCACAGACGTAAAAGAAGCCCCGTTTTTCGTGAGGGATATGGCCGAAAAGGCAGGCAGTTCCTCCGCGGCGATATTCGCACGCCGGGAAAGGGCGGGAAAAAGAACCATCCTGGCCGTCTTGGCAAAGGAGGGGTATGACATCTCCAGCTGGGAGAAGTCAGAATCTCTCGTGGAGCTGCTGCGAGGAAGCGCCATACTGCTCGAGTATTGCAAGCTCATCTCCGATATGAACAATTACAGAATGGATTTCTTGTCGCTGTTCGACCTGATCCCGATCGCCATCATACAATTGGATGAGAAAGGGACGGTCAAGAGCGCCAATAACGAGGCAGAGCTGATTCTCGGCTCCGGGGATCCCGATAGGGGAATCGAAGAAGAGAATGTTTTCAAGGAGGAATCCTTCAAGAAAAGCGGGATTGCGGCACTGGTCAGAAGAGCGCTTCGCGGCGAGGACGCGGAGGCGGAGAATATCAGGTTCCGGGGCGCTGACGGAAGGAACCGATATCTCTTCGTGAAGCTCAGATCGATAATCGGTTCGGATGGGAAGCGGCAGATCATAGGTATACTGACGGATGTTTCCGCTCGGATCCAACTGCAACAGCAGCTCGAGCGTTCATATCAGACCCTGACCGAAGCTTTCCACGAGCTTCAGAGAGCCGACAAGATGAAGAGCCAGTTCATAGATGTCGTATCTCACGAGCTGAGGACCCCTCTGACGGTGATCAGGGGCTACCTGGACATGATTTCGCACACCAGGGGCGACTCGCTAGATCCGAAGCTCGCGCAGAAGCTGGACAGCATCAGCCTGAATACAGACCGTCTTTACGAAATAGTCGAATCAATGCTCGATAGTGCCAGAATCGAAAAGGGGGCCGTTGAGGTCGTCAAGCAGGAGACCAGTCTGAAAGCGATGCTGGAGGAGATCGTTGCGTCCCTGCGTGGATTGGCCAACGAGAAGCACCAGGAGCTGTTGCTCGTCGATGTGGGGGAGACCGGCCTGGTGCAGATCGACACCAAGAAGATGAGGGATGCGCTGAAACACATAATCAACAACGCCATCAAGTATACTCAGGATGGCGGGAAAATACAGGTCACGCTGACCGATGAGGGGAACATGATCCATATCATGGTCAGAGACAACGGGATCGGAATACCCCTGTCCGAGATATCCAAGATTTTCGAGCGCTTCTATATCGTGGCCGCAGATGAGCTGTCGCACCAGGTAGACAGAATGGGTCTGGGGCTTCCGATCGCCAAGGGAATAATCGAAAGCCACGGCGGAAAAATCTGGGTCGAGAGCGAAATCGGAAAGGGGACCGTTTTTCATATCAATATGCCAAAAGGATAGTCAATTTCGAGATTCCCTGGCAGTAATGATACCCGAGTAGATATCCAAGGTCTTTTTCGCTGCGTTTTCCCATGTGTACCTGTCAATCGTCTTTCGACCCTTTTCGATCAATCTAGCTCTGAGCAGGTCATCGGTTAGGACCCGCTCTGCCGCATCCGCTATCCCCTTCACGTCCCCAACATTCACGAGCAGCCCGTTCTCTCCGTCTTTCACCAGCTCGTTGATCCCTCCGACGGGGCTTGTTATGACCGGGCATCCCGCCGCCATTGCCTCCATTATCGCCAGCCCCCAACCCTCCATTCGGGTTGGAAGAATGAAGATGCCGGCGTCTTGGTATAGTTTGACGATTTCCCGGTCATCCACGGATTCCATGATCTCCACAGATCCACCGAGTCCGCATCTCTCGACAAGATGGTCGAACCAATCGATCGTTTCGACTCTTCGGAAGCCCGGCTTGGCGACCGCAACCAGTCTGAGAGGGCGCCCCCTTCTGTGAAGCATCTCGAGCGCCTCTATCACGAATTCGAGGCCTTTCCTGCCCTCCATGCCGCCAACGAACAGGATGAACCCCTTCCTATCCATACTGGGACGGTATTCGAATTTCGATGCATCGATTCCGTTGTAGACCACCTCAGATTCCTGTTCGTGCTCTTTCTTCAGTATGTCATGCCAATACCGTGATACGGTGATTTTCACGGTATCTCCCAGTAGGGCTCCCTGTTCGCAGTCGTTCAGATATCGGTCCGAAAACCCCTCGATATGATGCACTGTTCTCACCGTAGGCGGCGCTATCTCGCCCTTTCCAGTCAAGATCTGCAACGCCCGGTCGCATACGCAGTCCTGCGCGTGATATATGTCGAAGTCCCGAGGGAGCGAGTTGACGAGCGAATCGACCATCGAATCGAGCCTTTCACGCGTCTCCGGATACCAGTCGAAGTCGATGACCGTCGTCGGAACGGCGGTGCTCCTGTAGAACCCAGTTTCCGAATCCGCCTCGTCTGATCTTCTCAGAGAAAACAAATGAATCTCGTCTCCACATTTACTTAGAGCCTCCGCTAGATTGACCGCATGAACGACGCCTCCCCTCGGGCGCATGCTATAGGTCAGCATCGCGATTTTCATTCTGTCTCACGAGGATAATCGTCTTTTGGCAGATTATCATTGCGAGGGAGAAAATGGGACACCCGGGTTCCGAAAAGATTGCGCCGAAAAGAGCCTGGAACGTTGCATTTTTTGTTACAAATTAATGATAAATTCGCCAGTACAACAGTAATTACGGCACGACGGAATATCTGTAGTCCGCACCCAAAATATGGGACTGATTTGGAAGAGTTTAATTAGGAGTCTTCCAATCCACTTCCATCCAGATATTGAGCCTATCAGGGTTCAGTTTATGGAACGGTGTTCCGGCCATCGATAACAAGCTGGCATAACGGTCTCCGGGGCAAGTTGCATGGAAAGGTATACAGCCCATGACTTGCTCGTGAGGTGATGATAGCGTTTACCGGAGTCGGCAGGTAGATACCGATGAGGTCCGAGAACAATACGGTCGACAGAACCAAACGATTTATTCTATGGTTTGACGAAATCGGGATGAAGGATGTACCTCTCGTCGGCGGCAAGAACGCTTCGCTCGGTGAGATGACGCAGCAGTTGAAATCGCGCAAAATCGAGATTCCCACCGGGTTTGCGATCACGACTGCGGCCTACAGGCGCTTTGTGGAATCCAACAACCTCCAGAAGAGAATCGAATCGATTCTGGAAGGTCTGGACACGAATGACCACTCGAATGTCGCATCCCGGGGGGAGGATCTAAGAAAGCTGTTTCTGAACGGGGAGTTCCCGCTCGACTTGAAGATCGAGATAAGCTCTGCTTACAAAGTGCTCTCGAGAAATCTCGAAACTAAGAACCCACAGGTCGCCGTCAGGTCAAGTGCGACAGCGGAGGATTTGGAAGGGGCCTCGTTCGCGGGCCAGCACGAGTCCATCTTGAACGTCATGGGAGAGCTCAGCCTCATGAAGGCGGTCAAGCAGTGCTTTGCCAGCCTCTTCACAAATAGGGCAATCTCCTACAGGACGGACAAGGGCTTTGGACAGATGGGTATATCCCTCTCTGTGGGTGTCCAGCAAATGGTCAGAAGCGATCTCTCCTGCTCGGGCGTCATGTTCACGATCGACACCGAGAGCGGATTTGACAAGGTCATCTATATCACCGCATCGTATGGCGTCGGGGAACTGATAGTGCAGGGAGGGGTGTCCCCCGACCAGTTCTATGTGCATAAAGAGCTATTAGGCAATACTGAGAACCCCGTAATCGAAAAAGTCCTGGGAGATAAGCTTCACAAGATGATATATTCAGGAAAGAGGGCCGAGCTAATCGAAGTCCCAGTACCCATCAAAGAAAGGAAGAGATACGTGATTTCCGACGAGGAAGCGACTCAGCTTGCCGTATGGGCCCTGGAGATCGAGAAGCACTACGGCAAGGCGATGGACATCGAGTGGGCGAAGGACGGACTCTCCGGGGAACTCTATATCGTCCAGGCCAGGCCGGAGACGGTCTTTGCCATAAAGAAAGAGAAGGTATACGAGACATACATCCTCGAGGAGAAGAGCAAGATCCTCGTCCGCGGTGGCGCAGTCGGCTCAAAGATCGGTCAAGGGACCGTCAATGTCCTGGAATCCGCCATTCAGATCTCCGATTTCAAGAAGGGGCAGGTATTGGTCACCGACAGGACTGACCCTGACTGGGAGCCCATAATGAAAAAGGCCTCCGCAATTGTGACCAACCGCGGAGGGAGGACATGTCACGCAGCTATTGTATCCCGAGAGCTGGGCATACCGGCAATCGTGGGGACCGTGGACGGCACAGAGGTTCTGAGAAGCGGGATGAAGGTCACGGTAGACACCTCAGAAGGGGTCGGCAACGTGTACGACGGCCTGCTGAAGTTCCGGATCGAGAAGGTCAACCTCGAGGAGATTCCTGAGACGCGCACCAAAATCATGATGAACGTGGCCATGCCGGAGAACGTCTTCTTCCATGCGCAGATACCGAACGACGGGGTGGGCCTCTCGAGGCTGGAGTTCATAATAGCATCCCATATAGGGATTCATCCAATGGCGTTAATTGACTATGCGGAACTTTCCAAAAAGGCCGGACACGGGGATTCGGAGATAGCCCGCATCATAGAGGCCATCGATGAGCGCTCTGAGGGATACGAAGACAAGACCAGGTTCTTCGTCGACAAACTTTCTCTCGGGATTTCGAAAATCGCATCCGCATTCTACCCCAAGGATGTGATCGTCCGTCTTTCAGATTTCAAGACTAACGAATACGCCGCCCTCATCGGAGGCGAGCTCTACGAGCCGAAGGAGAGCAACCCGATGATTGGATGGCGTGGAGCTTCCAGATATTACGACGAGAAGTTCAGGGCCGCCTTCGAGCTCGAGTGCCAGGCGCTCAGGACGGTTCGGGAACAGAAAGGCCTAAAGAATGTCAAGGTAATGATCCCATTCTGCCGGACTCCCGAGGAGGGGAAGAAGGTCATCGAAATAATGAAGGCAAGCGGCCTCGAACAGGGAAAGGACGGGCTCGAAATATACGTCATGTGCGAGATTCCTAGTAACGTAATTCTCGCCGACGAGTATTCGAAGGTGTTCGATGGCTTTTCGATCGGATCGAACGACCTTACGCAGCTTGTCCTGGGCTTGGACAGGGACTCAGAACTGGTTTCCCATCTCTACGACGAGAGAAATCTGGCCGTCAAGAGGATGATAAAGAACGTCATCGAGGTGGCCAAGAGCAACGGGAGAAAGATAGGGATCTGCGGTCAGGCGCCCAGCGACTTCCCCGAATTCGCGGAGTTCCTCACCGAATGCGGGATAGACAGCATATCGCTGAATCCTGATACTATCGTAAAGACCAGGCTGCTCGTGGCAGAGAAGGAAAAGGCGCTTCGAAAATAGGCTTTGCCTCTTCTGGTCTTTCGGGAATAAAATTCCATCGGGAGGAATAGCACCTCCCGTTACTCGTCAAAGAAGAAACGGAGCGATCAGTTAAGCTCCTTGATTCGCTCGTTCCAAGTGAACCCGAATTCGTTGAACTTCTTAAGGATTGGTTCCGGATCGAGCATCTCGGGCGTGAAAGCGCCTCTCCTTGAAATCTCGCCTCTGGCGAGCATAACGGCGGCGACACAAGGCGGTATAGCAGTCTGCCATGCGGTAACGGTCACTCCGAACCGGTTGTAGATGTCCTCGTAATCCGACATCTGGTAAATGAAGTGGGAGATCCTCTTCCCGTTCTTCTTCCCGATTACCTCGGTTCCGATGCATGCCGTCCCCTTTGCGTTTTTCTGGATTTTCGGATCTGTAGGCGAGGGCATGAGAGCCGTCACAACATCACGTGGGTAGACATCGACGCCCTTGATTTTGACGGGCTCAGATCTAACCATCCCAATCTTTCTGAGGACCTTCAGAACATTGATGGTGTCGTCGTCCAGGGCTATCATGAAGTTGCATTCCTTGCAGCCCTTGTCAATCGTCTTACCAAGGGTCTCCTGCTCCTCGTGATCGACCGCCCAGACCTTCATCTTGCCAATGGGTTCCGGGAATTCGAACTCCTCGGACTTGCTCATCGACTCCACGCGCTCGAAGCGCCCGTTCGTCCAAACGAGCGCGTTCATCAGGGCGACCTCCTCGATCAGCGTGTCGGGGGACCATAGGGATACGAAGCCGTCGAAGCCATCGATGTTGGCTCTGTCACCGTCCCTGATCTTTATCTGCTCAACCGTATCCATGCCGTTCGCTGCGTACCTGGCATACACATTTGTCGCCCCGGGGTCGTTGCCCCAGGAGAGCATTGCCGACAGTCCCGCATCCTTCCACTTCTGGTCCTGCTCCATCTGCAGGTCGATCGGGACCTTCGTGATCTTGTCCCCGGGCTTCTCGTGGGAAGAAACGCCCAAATCGGTTGCCATATCCATATAGTGGGTTCCCGACTCCAAGGCCGCCTGCATGATCTTGAGGAAAAACCTCGGAAGAACCGCATTGATAACCAGATCGACATCCTTCATGCCGACCTTCATTTCCTCGACGTTGTCGGCATTCATGGAGACCGCCCTGACCTTCGGGCTGCCGATCCTGTCGGCGACCTTCTGGGCCTTCTCCTTCTTGATGTCGGCCACAATTACCTCTTCAAATTCGTCCTGCTTTGATAAGACATCCGCGATAATTGATCCAACTGCTCCTACTCCAAGTATAAGCACCTTCATTTTTTTTCACTTCCGATACAGCGCCATATGAAAAATCTACAGCACCGGTGGTTTTCCCCAGACAAATTATGCTACTTAACCCTTAGTTGAAAAATTTATTACCCCCTTCCGGATGGACCCAGGTCCTCAAAAAGGGGTATATAATGGGCGCGGTTTAATAATCTAAACCGCGTCACTTCCGTGAGGAATCATCAACAATCTTTTATACTGGTACCATTTCTGCCATCTCTGCTCTTCTATCGATTTCGAGAGCCTGTGAATGATGAAGACGCGCAGCGTCTGAATGAGGTGCTGAATATGAGTAAACCTGTGTATGTTAAGTTCGAGACTCCAAAGGAGATCAGCGAGAAGACCTATGAACTGGTGGAGGTTGCCCGAGATACCGGTAAACTCCGAAAGGGCACCAACGAGGTGACCAAACTCGTGGAGAGAGGGGATGCGATTTTCGTCGTTATAGCTGAGGATGTCAATCCTCCTGAGATACTGATGCATATGGCCCCCCTGTGCGATGAGCGGAAGGTGCCCTACGGATTCGTGCCCAGCAAGGCTGAGCTCGGTAACGCCTGCGGGCTGGAAAAGCCCACGGCCGCCGTAGCAGTCACTGACGCTGGGAAGGGTAAGCCGATTGTGGACGATTTGGCCAAGAAGATCGACGGCCTCAAGAGCTGAGGGTGCGTTCCAGATGACAAACGGTGACGGTATACCTTCCGAGGTAGTCGAGGTCGTCGGAAAGACCGGGATGACCGGGGAGGCGACCCAGGTAAAGGTCAGAGTTCTCGAGGGGCGCGACAAGGGCAGGATCATTACAAGGAATGTGATGGGCCCCGTAAGGGTCGGCGACGTCCTGATGCTGAAGGAGACGGCGAGAGAGGCAAGAAAGCTCAGCGTCCGTTGAGATATACACCGGCAATGAGCCGCAATTCATATTGCAAAAATGGATGGTGATGATGTCATGGTCGAGCAAAGGATCTGTTCATTCTGCGGGACAAATATCGAACCTGGGACAGGCAGATTGTTCGTCAGAAAGGACGGGCTGACCTACAATTTCTGCAGCAGCAAATGCTTCAAGAACCAGATTGGAAAGGGCAAAGTCCCGAGGATGACCGAGTGGACCGCAGCCCACAAGAGGGAGAAGGAGATCTTCCTCGGATCTGCGAAGCAGGAGAAGAGAAAGGTGGCCAAGAAGGTCACCAGAAAGACGAGAAAGGTGAAACCTCCGAAGGAGAAGAGGGAGGACGCCGCGAAGGAGGCCGCAGAGGAGCCGAAGCGCGAGGAAGAAAAGCCCTCAGAGGAGAAAACGAAGGTCGAAGGAGAGCCTGAGAAGCAGGAGGAGAAAGAATGATCGAGAGGACCTTCGTGATGATCAAGCCCGACGGAGTCAAACGGGGTTTGGCCGGGGAGATAGTATCGCGTTTCGAGAGCCGAGGGATCAAGATCTGCGCAATGAAGATGATGAGGATCCAGAAGGAGCTGGCGGAGCGGCACTATGCGGAGCACAAGGGCAAGAGCTTCTTCGACCCCCTGCTCGGCTACATCACTTCCGGGCCAGTGATATGCATGGTGCTCGAGGGAGACAACGTCATCTCGATCGCGAGGACGATGATGGGCAGGACCAACCCGCAGGACGCGGATCCGGGCACAATCAGAGGGGATCTAGCGATGCAGACGGGGAGGAACATCATCCACGGCTCGGACTCGTCCGAATCCGCAAAGAGAGAGATCGAGCTGTTTTTCAACGATTACGAGATCCTGAAATACGACAAACCGGATGAGCCCTGGATATACGAATGATATTGGTCGATCATATCCCTCAAGAACCGCTCAATCCAATCGGTGAATCGAATGGCGAGAAGACAGCCGATAGTATCGGTATTGGGCCATGTCGACCATGGCAAGTCGACAATTCTCGACAGGATCAGAGGCACAAATATCGTGGCGCGGGAGGCTGGCGGCATCACGCAGCACATCGGCGCGACGGAGGTCCCGCTAAAGCTCATCTACAAGCTATGCGGTAACATCGCCTCGGAGCGGAAGTTCCAGGTGCCGGGGCTTCTGTTCATCGACACCCCAGGCCACCAGTCTTTTACGACTCTCAGGGCAAGGGGAGGTGCGCTCGCCGACCTCGCCGTGCTCGTCGTCGACATCAACGAGGGGATGAAGCCCCAGACCGTAGAATCAATTTCCATTCTGAAGAAGTACCGCACCCCGTTCGTCATCGCGGCCAACAAGATAGACCTGATCCCCGGATGGAGGAGCCATCCCAGGCAGCCGTTTGCGGGTGGCATAAACGATCAGCCGCCCTCAGCAATGGATGTTCTGGACGAGAGGCTGTACAACCTGGTCGGGAAGCTCTCCGATCGAGGGTTCGGCTCGGACCGGTTCGACAGGGTCACCGACTTCAAGAGCACGATCACGATCATACCGGTCAGCGGAAAGACCGGAGAGGGCATTCCCGATCTGCTACTGGTGCTCGTAGGCCTTGCACAGCGCTTCTTGGACGATCAGCTGACCTCCGAGGAGGACAAACCGGGTGAGGGCACTATCCTCGAGATCAAGGAGGAGAAGGGCCTCGGGACGACCTTGGACGTTATCATATTCGACGGCAAGATCTCAAAAGGTGACACGGTCGCCATATCATCCAACGACCCCAATTATCCCATAGTCACCAAGGTGAAAGCCCTGCTGAAGCCCAAGCCGCTGGACGAGATACGAGATCCTTCCCAGCGTTTCGACTCCGTAAAGGAGATCACGGCTGCAGCGGGCATCAAGATATCCGCCCAGAATCTGGAGAACGCGCTCGCCGGCGGGATGATAAAAGTCGTTGGTAGTACGCTCGACGAGACTCTCGAGGAGATACGGAAGGAGAGCGAGGTCAGAATCGACCTTTCAAACGAGGGTGTAGTGGCAAGGGCCGATGCGATCGGCTCCCTGGAGGCGCTAGCCTTCGAGGCGAAGGCCGCGGAGATACCGATCGCGAGTGCGAAGATCGGGGATGTCAGCAAGAAGGATCTCGTGGAAGCGGCAACCGCGCCTAACCCGCTTCACAGGGTCATTTTCGCGTTCAATGTCGAACTGACTCCTGATGGGCAGGAGGAGCTGCCCGATCACGACGTCGAGGTTCTCAGGAGCGACGTCGTATATCGGTTGATAAAGGAGTACCAGGAATGGGTAACAAAGAGACGCGCGTCAATCGATAGCCGGAAGCGTCTCGAAATCGCCTTTCCGGGTAAAGTTAAGATAATGCCCGACTGCATTTTCCGAGTGAGCAAGCCCGCTATATGCGGCGTAAGAATACTCGCAGGCCGAATCAGGCAGGGGCAGCCGCTCATGCGCGAGGACGGACGTGAGATCGGCAGGATTAAGAGCATCAGGAGCGGCGAGGAGAGCCTCAAGGAGGCGAGGATGGGAGAGGAGGTCGCGATCGCCATGGACAATGTCACCGTAGGGAGGCAAGTGAAAGCCGAGGATATCCTGTACATCGACATCCCCGAGGCCAATGCGAGGGAGCTTCAGAAGACGGACCTCAGCATTGACGAGAAGGAAGTGCTCGAGGAGATCATGAAGATCAAGCGGAAGGAGCGCCCCTTTTGGGCCATGTAATCGATCGATCCCTGGGAAATTTTCGCCGGCGAATTATGAAAACATTTTCCTCCGACAAAGATCCATCTGGAATCATGCGGTATTTCACTGAATTTTGGTAAAAATATATATATCTGTTAATTCGATTCTAATGCCGGTTAAAAGTGCCATTATTTGATCGATTAGAACAGAGGGTGATGGGATAATGAACAGAAAAACGATAGCGTTGTCCGTCGCATTATTGATGGTGGTCTCTTGCTTTTTCATCGCCACGAATGCGACAGCAATAACAGCGGATATTTTGGAAGGGGAAATCGTCGAGTCAGCCGAGGATGTCGATGGTGACGGGAGATATGATTACCTTGTGTTCACAGTACCTGTGAATGTAACCGATCACATGTGGGAATGGGTCAATCTCGAGGGCACGCTCTGGGATATGGGAAATACCACGGCCATAGCCTTCGAATCGGAACACATCGATATCGAAGATGACGGACGCTATGAGATCGAGCTGAGATTCTCGGGAAGGGATATCAACGGAAGCTCCATCCCAGGACCTTATGTATTGCAGCTGGAACTCCTTGATTCCTGGATGTGGCCCCCCTTTGTTCTCGACACATCTACATATTACACCGCTGCCTATTCTGACGAGGATTTCGAGATCGCTGACGCTCTGAATATCCTCGCCGTCGATTGGTGGGCTGTCGACGACGACAACAACACGCTTTATGACCGCATTCAGGTGAATATCTCCATGGATGTTTTCGATCCAGGCCCAATTACTATCAATTGCTGGGCATCCACATCTGGACCTCCTTTTGTCAATGTGATGGGTTGTGAGGAGGAGTTCGATGTTCTGAACGGAACCGGTCAGACCTATAACATTTCGCTCGATGGTCGGATAATCAACGGGTCCGGCTTCTCTGAGACGCAATACGATCTCAACATAGACATAACAGCAACCGCGGGATTCTGGGAGAGCTACTGGATTATGACAGACCCGCTGAATGCCTCCGATTTCGAGGAATATGACCATATCAGGATTGTCGGAGATATCACATGCACCCCGATCGACACAGATGGCGACGGGATGGCCGATATCTGGTGGGTGGAGTTCGAAGCGGTCGCATCCGATACCGCTGAATACTCCCTCAGGGTCGATATCCTGAACGCGAGCACCATGGACAGCATTTTCATGTGGTCTCCCGATTTCGAGTACGACGGTTATCTCATCGCCGGCATCACCCAGACAGTAGTCATATTCGTCGATGCCTACACCATTTGGGACACGGGCGACATGGGCCCCTATGTCGTCGAGGTGGTCGATGACCCGGATGAAAATGGAGAATGGGCTGGATGCTACTACATCATGGACATCGACCTGGGGAACATCACCGTTGCCGATCAGGTGTTCGACGAGCTTAGCCATCCCACTCCGTACTATATCTCGGGGTTCGTGGTGAACGAGACCGGAGCGCCGATTCCAGGCGTAGACCTCACGGCTCAGACCCTGATCTCAAAATGGGATTCCTGGGATTGGGTCACCAGCAACGGGACCGGTGCGTACAACTTCACCTCCATGACCGCCGGGGAGATCATGATCCAGACCGATTGCCCCGGATATGTCGTAGATATGAGCGTCATCGAAGTCACGGGCAATGTGACGAATCACAACATAACTCTGATGGAACTCGGATCGATCAACCGCACGATCAACGGGACCGTATTCAATGAGACCGGTGCGCCCATGGGCACCAATGCTCAATTGTTATTGATTGAGATCGGTGTAGGCATCTATTCCCAAAGCTTCACCGATGCAGAGGGCAACTATTCCTTCGATGTCAGAGACGGCGAGTACATGATCTTGGGCATGTACTACGGTCCGGATTACGAATTGTTAGGCGGGGATTGGGTTACCGTGGCCGGAGACAATCAGACGGTCAACATCACGCTCGACCAGTATCTCTACTACTACTCATCCGGGATGCACATGACCCTCGACATCTACATGAGCGATTGGAACTCCGTCGACTTCGCCTTCTCGATCGAACTTCCGGACGAAGTCGAGTTCTACAAGCTCTACGGTGACCTCGTATACGGTAACTCGGACGGGTACCTGAGCGCTGCCGAGCTGCAGTTCACAGAGGATTTGATCACCTGGATGTTCATGCACGAGATATCGGTGGAATCGGGCCTCTACACGCTCGATATGATCACCGTTGACGGCATCGCCTATTTCCTCCCCCAGGACCAGATCTCCCTTTCCATTTCGGGATTGGGGGGCGACCTGTTCGACTTCTCAGGGACAGCCTCCCTGACAATGACCGGTACTGGCGATTCTTACGGGACCGTAAGCGAAAGCTTGGATTCTCACAATATATACCTCGCGACCGAGTACGAGGAGGAGGACTTCTCACAGATATTCCATATCTCGGTACCGGCTGGATTTGCCCTCAACGATACGAATGACCCGGAGAATGTGACCGTTACTGGAACCAATTACCTAACGGTTATACCGGGCGGATCGCCAGACCCAGAGAACATTGACTCTGAGATGGTCATTCTGACGGTGACGACCTCGGCCACCCCGACAACCGGCAGCATCGAAGGGTCCGCCACCCTCCAGGGCGAGTCCGACCACTCAGGCATCACGGTCGAGCTGCTGGACGATTCGATGTCCGAGGTCGAAGAATATGTGACCGGTTCGGATGGCAGTTATCACTTCGTCGATGTAGAGCCGGGAAGCTACCACATCGAGGCTTCCATGAGCGGTTACTACACAGGATATGCCGATTTGACAGTGGTCGCCGGTGAACTTTCTACCGTTGACGACATCGAACTGATACCGTTAACCGCCGAGGTGGAGAACGCATCTCTAATGGGCAAGATAGTGACCGAGGCGGGTTTGCCTATTGATAATGCAACCGTGGAGTTGTATTATCCCGCAGATAGCGACACATTGAACAACACTTTCACCACCGGTGAGGACGGCGAATTCAGTTTCACAGACCTCATCGCTGGCAGCTACAGGCTGGAGATTTCCGCAGACGGATTCGATGACAAGACCATAAGTGTCACATTGAACTGGGGCGACGAACGGAATATGGGAAACATCGTTCTCACCTCTCCACAACCAGTTGGATACATAACTGGCGTGGTTATGGATGAGGATAGCAATCCTCTGGAAGGAGTGACCGTCGAGGTGCGTACCGACGGATCGGATGATGTAATTGCCTCCGGCACCACTGATGAAGATGGAAACTTCTTGATCACGGGACTGGAAGACGGCAACTACAGCCTGACCTTCCTTCTGGATGGCAAGGTCATCGGGGAGACAAATGTGACCATCGATGACATGATCGGAGATGCTGGAACAATCGTGATACCCAGCGACATGCTGACCGAGGACGAGCTGCTCCCGTTATGGCTGATTGCACTGATCGCGGTCATAATAGTCGCAGCCATCGCGGCAGTCGCTCTTATGAAGCGGAAGCCAAAGAAACCATCTGCCTCTCCGATACTGGTTGAGCAGCCATCGACACCGCCTACGGAAGACATACCTCCACCACCTGCAGACTGAGTGTGAAGGGCCGGTCTTAGGATCTCCCAGAAACCCTTTAAAAATCTCTTATTTTTCATTCTCTCTCGATGTCAAGCTAAGGCGGAATAACATATTCAAATCATCGCTACGATGCTTTTTATTTATGTCCAATCCAATATCTCTCATAGTTCTCCAGCCCTGGGTCATTCTATCAATGCTAATACCAGCGTAGAACCTCTTTTAGCATGCCACCACCAAAGCCTAATTCTAATCAAACTGGAAATATTCTTACAAGAATCACAATTGCTGTGATGACAATGATCAGGATAATAAAAAATGCAATCTATCCAAGGAATCTTGTCCTCCCAGCTCTAGCCTTGTTGCCAACCGCAGATTCAATATTATATGTCTTTGCCATGAATCTTTGAGATCTTGCAGGAGGTGGCATGAATGCAGGCATAGTTATCGTTCCATTTTCAGTATCCTTTTATTGAGCTTAAGAATTTTTCTTTTAGATGGCGCGGGGAGAGGGATTTGAACCCTCGAGCTCTTTCGAGCACTGGATATCTGCCAGCCGTCCTACTGGATCGGCGATAGCAATCCAGCGCCTTGCCGGGCTGGGCCATCCCCGCCTCTCGGCCTTCTGGTTATTAGATGTTCAATCAAATAGATTATGGTCTGCATTGATCTTTTCGGTATAGCGTATTTCTATCTGGTACCTTGAGTGGAGGAGAGGGTTTCCTTTTCTCAGACGGTAAAGCGCCAAGGAACGGGCGGTTTTGAGAAAGCCTTAAATCTCACCACAACTAAGTATTATTGAGAATCCGGGAAATCCCCGGGTTTTTCAGTGCGTTTCAACGTACGAAACGCATTTATAGGGAATCGCTCTTAAAGTGGAGCGCCCAAACCTTTTTGCAGTGCATTTGGCGGCGGTTGGGATTGGGGCGGAGAGCCCTTTCGTGAACAACCCGCGTTCCTTCACTGCAGATAACATGGGGGATCAAGATCTCCGATTATTCGTGCTCTCTTGATTCTGACGCTTGATGATGACACCAGAATAGTCTAATGCATATGCGGGATGATTCTCGCATTACGCAGGGAATATTGCATATTCGGTGAGATTTGGCAACCTCGCCAAGAAATTGGCAAGGTTCAGTTCCACGCGACCAAAAATGATATCGAGTCGGTATCGATCAATTCCGGTTGATCCTGCCGGCGGGCACCGCTATTGGAATCCGATTAAGGCATGCGAGTCGAGAGGGGTTAAGCCCTCGGCGGACGGCTGAGTAACACGCGGATAATCTGCCCTCGGGTGGGGGATAATCTCGGGAAACTGAGGATAATACCCCATAGGTCTAGTCTGCTGGAATGCTTCTAGATTGAAAGCTCCGGCGCCCGAGGATGAGTCTGCGGCCTATCAGGTTGTAGTGGGTGTAACGGACCCGCTAGCCTACGACGGGTAGGGGCGTTGGGAGACGGAGCCCCCAGATGGATTCTGAGACACGAATCCAGGCCCTACGGGGCGCAGCAGCTGCGAAAACTTCGCAATGTGGGGAACCACGACGAGGGGATTCCAAGTGCCAATGCATTGCATTGGCTGTTCTCCTGTCTAAAAAACAGGAGAAGTAAGGGCCGGGTAAGACGGGTGCCAGCCGCCGCGGTAATACCCGCGGCCCAAGTGGTGCTCGATATTATTGAGCTTAAAGCGTCCGTAGCCGGTCTTGTAAATCCTCGGGTAAATCGGGCAGCTTAACTGTTCGAATTCCGGGGAGACTGCGAGACTTGGGACCGGGAGAGGTCGGAGGTACCTCTGGGGTAGGGGTAAAATCCTGTAATCCTAGAGGGACCACCAGTGGCGAAGGCGTCCGACTAGAACGGATCCGACGGTGAGGGACGAAGCCCTGGGGCGCAAACGGGATTAGATACCCCGGTAGTCCAGGGTGTAAACGCTGCGGGCTTGGTGTCGGGGGTCCTACGAGGGCGCCCGGTGCCGGAGAGAAATTGTTAAGCCCGCCGCTTGGGGAGTACGGTCGCAAGACTGAAACTTAAAGGAATTGGCGGGGGAGCACCGCAACGGGAGGAGCGTGCGGTTCAATTGGATTCAACGCCGGAAAACTCACCAGGAGCGACGGACACATGAAAGCCAAGCTGATGACTTTGCTAGATTGTTCGAGAGGTGGTGCATGGCCGTCGTCAGTTCGTACCGTAGGGCGTTCTCTTAAGTGAGATAACGAACGAGACCCTCGCCGCTAGTTGCTATCCATTCCTCCGGGAGTGGAGCACTTTAGTGGGACCGCTGGTGCTAAACCAGAGGAAGGGGAGGTCGACGGTAGGTCAGTATGCCCCGAATCTCCTGGGCAACACGCGCGCTACAAAGGCCGGGACAATGGGCTCCGATATCGAAAGGTAAAGGTAACTCGAAACCTGGCCGTAGTTCGGATTGAGGGCTGTAACTCGCCCTCATGAAGCTGGATTCCGTAGTAATCGCGCGTCAACATCGCGCGGTGAATATGCCCCTGCTCCTTGCACACACCGCCCGTCAAACCATCCGAGTTGGGTCTAAGTGATGATGCTTCATCTTGGGGCGTTAGAACTTGGGTTCAGCAAGGGGGGTTAAGTCGTAACAAGGTATCTGTAGGGGAACCTGCAGATGGATCACCTCCTACGAACCAAGAGGGAGGCCACAAACCTCCCTCCACCAACAACCTTGTCAGGTGAGATTACCAAACACCAAAGAAGGTCATCATCAGGCGTCAAACGCTATTTTTTAAGAAGCATTCGAGAGCTTTCCTCACGATTGAAAAAATGAAAAGAATGAAAAGGGATGGAATGTAGAAGAGGCCTCTCGCCTATTTCGATGTGCCTTAACACGAAAAGAGGCGAAAGACCATGGAATACGTAGGACTGGATATACATAAAGAGTTTTGTCAGGCATGC
>DSAX01000147.1 GCA_011046235.1 Methanobacteriota archaeon
TGGTGCGGGAGGAGGGGTTCGAACCCTCGGACTCCTGCGAGACGGGATATCCTACCCCTTCCTGCGAAGGGCCTTAAGTCCCGCGCTTTTGTCCAACTCAGCCACTCCCGCAATTTGGCCTGGGGTCGAGAGGGTAATGCGAATAAGATTCGAATAAACCCTTTGCCCCAGGATTCATTCATTTAATAAAACGTAAAAGCACTTCTTCGAGATCAGGATGTCCAATCTCCTCGAGCTCATATCTGATACGGATTATGGGCTTGTTCGCCTTAAGTACACGGTTCAAATCAATCGGTGTTCCTGAAACGACGATATCGCAGTCCGACGCGTTTATCGTTTCCTCCAGCTCCCGTATCTGCTCCCTGTCGTAGCCCATTGCCGGCAGCACCTTTTTCATGTGTGGATAGTCGGAAAATGCCTGCCTGATCGAGCCGACTGCAAATTTTCTGGGATCCACGATTTCCCTGGCGCCGTTATCCTCTGCCGCGATGAGCCCAGCGCCGAATGAAAGGCCTCCGTGCGTCACAGACGGCCCGTCCTCGATGACTAGTACCCTCTTGCCCCTGATCATCTCGGATTTCTCGACCTTAATCGGAGAAGTGGCCTCGATAAGGATCGCCCTGGGATTGACTATGGAGATCGTTTCCCTAGCAGCCAGTATCTCCTCTCGGTTCGCTGTCTGCATCTTGTTCATAATGATGACATCCGCAAGCCTTAGGTTCGTTTCACCAGGATGATAGGTCATACCGTGCCGGGGACGATGCGGATCGACCATCGTTATGTGTAAATCTGGCCTGTAGAACGGGGTGTCGTTGTTCCCGCCGTCCCAAACAATAATGTCCGCCTCCTTCTCTGCCTGGCGAAGTATTTTCTCGTAGTCCACGCCGGCGTAAACTATTATCCCGTTCTCGATATGCGGTTCGTACTCCTCTCGCTCCTCGATCGTGCACTCGTGACTGTCGAGATCCTCCATCTTCGCATATCTCTGGACCGCCTGCTTCTCCAGGTCCCCGTAAGGCATCGGATGCCTGACAACGACCACTCGCTTATTCTTCTTCAGTATCTTCGTCGCCTTTCTCGTTGTCTGGCTCTTGCCGCTCCCGGTCCTGACAGCGCATATTGCGATCACCGGGACCTGGGCTTTGAGCATGGTCTGGTTGCCGCCCATCATCCTGAAGTCGGCTCCCTTCGCGAGGACGCCCGAGGCCTTGTGCATCAGGTCCTCGTGGGAAATGTCGCTGTATGCGAAAATCACCTGCTCTACACCCAGCTCGTCAATCAGTCCAGGCAGCTGATCCTCCTTGTAAATCGGTATGCCCTCCTGGTACAGCTTCCCCGCGAGTGCCTTCGGATAGCGCCTCCCCTCAATGTTCGGGATCTGAGTGGCAGTGAAGGCCACGACCTCATAGAGCTGGTTTTCCCTGAAGTAGACGTTGAAATTGTGGAAGTCCCTGCCCGCAGCCCCCATAATTATGACCCGCTTTCTCATCAGCATGCAACCTTCAGACAACGGCATTTCGATGATATAATGGGATTTATTGGTTTCCCAGGTACTGACCGGCGGCCAACGCCGTCGATAGCGGTGAGAATCAGGATTACTTCCAGGGCAGGGGCGGGCCAATAAAATATTACGGCCTAGGTGGATTCACCCTTCGTATGTCCTACAAGCTCCCCAGCGACGAGGAGGTGGCAGACGCCGTAAGGATGGCGATTTCAAGACGTGGAGTCGTCAACTCCCAGAGGAGGCTGGCAGAGCTAGTGCTGAAGGAGCTGAAGTCTACGGACCCCGACTTCTCGGTGACGGAGGAGCGGGTCAGGAGGATAGCGATCGACCGGGGAATCGTCAAGGTGAATATCATCGCCAGGGACTCGGAGAAGAAGACCGCCTCCAACGAATGCCCAGTGTGCGGCGTCAAGATGAAGCGGATCAGGAACCTCACGGTGTACGGCGGATCGATCAACCTCGGCTACAGGTGCTCCCGGTGCGGGTACTGGACCGGGCTCACGAACCGACGTCCAATAAGATATATATTTTCTAAAAAATAATATTTTTCCCCATGCTTGGAAAGCAATTATTAACTTCTATCACTTATGCGGGCCACGGAGGTTCCGTGAGATGAAGCTCTGGGATTTCAAGATGATGAGGGACGGCAAGATCGCCATCGGGGACAAGATCGCGGAGCCCCTTGGCCTTCTTGACGAAAGCGAGGTCTTCACGACCATGTTCAGGTACGAGAGCGGGGGATCGTCCTCGTACGAAGTAGTCATATCGCCGTTCGGCCCGGAGAACTACAGGGAGATATGCTATGTCACCTTCCAGATCAAGGACGTCCCCGGGTCGCTCGCGCAGTGCGCCAGGTTCCTGAAGACGAGGAACATCGATATCCTGAACTCCGAGAGCGTATCGTTCATGCCATCGGTCGCGATGACCTGGGTGATGCTGGTAGACCTCTCCTTCTTCGGCGACCGAGAGAGCCTCGAGCGGGAGTTCGCGGAGGCGAGGGAGGCCCAGGACTCGTCGATTTCTCTGATCGATTCGATCGTGACCGAGCCTTCCAACCTGGCGGAGAGATATACTAAGGGGTTCGCGGCGGACAATCCCGCGATAACGACCCGCGCCCTCAGGAAGATGGAGAAGAACGTGACCGTGATCGAGAAAGGCGCGCTCCGGCTTCCGGAAGCATACCTGAACTTCTTCGGGAAGAGGGACGCCCCGGTCATGTTGATAGGCGATACCGAATCCTGGATACTGTCAATCTCGTTCCTTGCGGACGAAACCGATCTCTGGAGGATGAAGTTCACGATCCCGGACAAGCCCGGGTCCGTCTACGAGATATCCAACGCGATGTCCGGGGAGAAGATCAACATACTTGCAGGATATACCCAGGTGCTCGTCTACTACCAGAAGATGCTGTACGAGATCATCGCGGATATCAGTGGCTGCAAGTGCGAGCATGAGGCGTTCGAGGAACTCGTGAGAAACAAGATATCCTCTCTCGGAGGCGATTTCTCCGTGATGAATATCGAGGCTGTTCCGTTCAGGTGATATTCAGGACAGGGGTTTGCACTTGAACATGTTCTGATCCAGATAGACCTCCACCATCTGGCCGATCTCGAGTTCGGATTCCGTCCAGCATACGAGCTTCGGGCCTTCCTGTAGCTCGATCATCGCGAGGTCGAGTGGGACATTGAAACCCTCGGGAGGTACCTGAAGCCGCGTGTAGGATAGAACCCTGCCCTCGTCCGGGAACTCCTTCTGCACCATCATCTTCCCGCAGATGGGGCACGAGGGCCTGATCGAGATCGTCCTGAATCCGCACCTGCATTCCGAGCCGTTTATCAATCAACCGCCTCCATTATTGTCACGAAGTTGTTGTTTGCCAAGCCCCCCAGGCTCTGCGCGAGCCCATGCCTGGCGTCTATCTGCCTGCCATCCGCATCTCCGCTGAGCTGCAAGAATATTTCTATTGCCTGCGCGAGCCCGCTCGCGCCGACGGGGTGGCCGCGGGCCTTCAATCCGCCTGACGGATTGACCGGGAGCTCGCCGTTCAGCTCCGTGGCGCCGCACTCCACGGCCCGCCATCCCTGCCCCGGCTCGAAGAACCCCAGGTCCTCCGTGCCGATTATCTCGAATGAGGTGAAGGCGTCGTGAACCTCCGCGACATCGATATCGGAAGGACTGATTCCGGCGGCATCGAAGGCTCTGGCAGCCGCTCTTCTTGTCGCCGAGAACGAAGTCAGCGTCTGCCTGTCGGCAACCGCAAGGGTGTCCGTGCTCTGGCCGGCGCCAATTATTCTTACCGGCCCCCTTGTCGAGGACAGAACTGCACAGCACGCACCGTCAGAGATGGGGGCACAGTCGTATATCGTGAGCGGATCGGAGACGACCTTAGAGCCGAGCACCTTGCCCTCGTCGATGTTCTTCTGGAAGTGTGCGTACGGGTTGAGGACACCGTTTGCATGGCTCTTGACGGCGACCTTCGCGAGCGCCTCCCTCGTCATCCCGTATTCGTGCATGTATCGCCTCGTGATGAGGGCGGCCAGAGCCGGCATTGTGGCACCGTACATACGCTCAGATGGCGCGATCACCTCAGCGAGTATCTTCGTGGTTTTCCGCGTTTCCAGGTGCGTCATCTTCTCCGCTGCAATGCAAAGGACGCTCTCGTATTGTCCAGAGATGATCGCCCTGGCCCCCTCTTGAATCACGGCCGCGCCGGTAGAGGATGCCGTCTCGACCCTTATGGACGGAAGGCCGGTGAGTCCGAGACGGTCGGATACGGCAACCGCCTGGTTGCCGTCGGAGCAGAACGCCTCCGGGTTCATGCTGCCGAAGAATATGGCGTCAGCACCTTGGAAATCGGCGCGAGAACACAGGTCCTCGAACGACTCGGCAATGAGATCCAGGAATGAAACGTCCCGCTTTCCAAACCGAGTCATACCGACCGACTCGATCCTGGGTCGCGCCATGCGGCTTCGAAGAGATTACAGATATTTAGTATCTGTTCGGATGCGATCGCAAATAAAACGTAAAACCCAGATGTGTCAGGTTATCAATACTGAGAAAAAGAGAAAAAAGGATAAAAGGCCGCAACCCTTTACGCCCTCTAGTCAGTATATCTATTCAGCCTCCTCCCCATGCGCTGGTAAATCCACGTGCTTTTATCTTCAGGGGGCAAGAATGGCACGAAGGCAGACCGTACGGAACAGGAACTAGTCCGGAGGCAGTACGAGTTGGATCCCATAGAGGCATGCAGGCTCATAATGGACACATATGCCGCAAAGATACTCGTTGCGTGCGCCAGAAAGCCCAAGCACGCGCTGGAGCTGAGCAAACGTCTTGACATACCCATAGCGGCATGCTACCGGAGGATTCATGTGCTGGAAAAGGCTGGCCTGCTGAAGGCGGTGGATCGTGCGCTGACACAGCAGGGAAAGAGGATAATGCTGTACCAATCGATGCTGAAGAACGCCTACATCTTCTTCGAGGGCGGAAAGCTGAGGGTCCGGTTCCAGATGATATCCGGCCAGATAGAGGATTTCGGAGGAGAATGGAAGGAGATCAAGCTTCTGCCGGAAGCGGAGGAGGAAGGCGTGGGCGGCCTCGTCAGACCTTTGGAACGGGACGAGAATGAGTATGAAGGGACCGACGAGAGCGAGGTCGAAGAGTGAGATGCTGCGATTGAATGTCCGATGAAATGAAGAGGTGGAATTGAAATGACGGCTGAAAGCCAGGTGACGAGAACCTTTCCGAATGAGATACTGAAATTCATGTCTAGCCCGGGAGGTCACTCGCTGATCGTAAGGGGCATGGCGGGCACCGGTAAGACCACATTAGCTCTGCAGCTGATCGAGGAAATGGCGCATGTCCAGCAGAGCTATTACATGTCCACACGTGTTTCTGATCAATCCCTGTTCAATCAGTTTCCATGGCTGCAGGAGAAGATCAAGGAAGGAGAGATACTCAAGGCCAGGAAGAAGCTCCGGAAGAAGGCGGACGCGGAGATGGACATGGAGAAGATCATGCTCGGCCTCGCCCAGATAAAGGACGAGCTGAAGCCGGAAAGAAAGGCCTCACCGAGAAGGGAGCTCGCGAAGCTCGAGGGAAACATCGAGGTCGGGGACGAGGGGCCAGCCACCCCCGGAGGCGAGGGTGAGGTCGTCGTCACAGTGGGGTCAATGATGCCGGAGATCGAAATGGCGTACGACGTGGTGGACAGAGCTCTTCCAGAGAGAACCCTGGTCGTGATAGACAGCATCGACGCTCTCTCGGAGAAGTACGGCGTAAACGCCTCGAAGATAATCAACGCGCTCCAGAGGGACCTCGTCGAGAGCGTCGGCACCAATGTCGTCTATGTCCTAGAAACGCCCGACCCGCTGCTGGACTACCTGGGCGACGGCGTGATTTACCTCAGCCTGATGCGGCAGGGAGAGCGCAGAATCAGAGTACTGGATATCCTTAAGCTCCGGGGCTGCGAGATCAAGCAGCCGCAGTATGTATACACGCTTCTGGGCGGAAGGGTCCGGACATTCGAATACTGGCGATATATCAAGCCGGATAATCCGACCCCGTTCGAGAAGATCCAGGACCCGGCCTCGAAAATCGTTTCCACCGGCATGAAAGACCTGGATGATCTCATCGTCGGTGGCCTACGGAAGGGAAGCCTGGTATTGCTGGAGCTGGGCAAGGGGGTGCCGGTCGCATCCACGACCTCGATCGAGGCGGCCATGATCTGCAGCTTCGCATCTCACGAGAGGGGTGTCATCTGGGTGCCGACCAAGAAGACCAGCGCCCAGGACGCTCGGGAGGAGATAATCGGATTCCTCACCGAGGACCAGTTCGGCAAGAACGTCAGGATACTGGAGCCGCATGCCGCAACGGGGGCAAACCGGGAATACGCGATGTCGTTGGAGGGGGAGAACATCTCGGTCGACATGAAATGGCAGAACATACAATACGCCCTCCAGGAGACCCAGCAGCCGTATCTGACGGTCGCCGGGTTCGACACTCTCGAATCGATTTACGGCCCGAACGTATTGGACGGCATGATGGACTATCTGTCCGCACTCGTGAACGCCGGAGGCATATTCCTGGGGATAGCGACCCCGTCAGCGAAATCCCTGAGCAAGCTGGCCGATCTCGCACACAACCACATAAGAATGGACAAGATCTCCGGTGTCACTCTGATAAGCGGTGAGGAGCCGTTCACGCATCCGTACGCGATGACCCCTCCAGAGTCCGGCGACTTCAGGCCCAGGCTTGTCCCGATCCTGTAGAGAGCTTCGCGCGGTATAAACTTCAACGCCTGTCGATAGCCATGTTTCCACAAAAATACTCCGCGCTGGTGCTGGGCACACCCGGCGCCGGCATGCTGGAATTCTGCAGCTATTTGGCCTCATTCTACCTGAAGCACGACCAGAGTGTCGTCTTCGTGGAAGCGGACACCTCCGCGTCCCTGATAAGAAAGCAGCTGCTTCTGAACGGCGTCAAAGCCGATCAGACTGAGAGCTCGACTTTCGTCCTCATTGACTGCTACAGCTCCAAGAAATTGTCGGACGAGAGCAGGATGATCGCAGATCTGGGCAATCTGCCGATGCTCCTCGAGACCATAAGGGAGGTCGCAGATGCCTGCATCGAGCCAGTACGAATAATCTTCGACTCGCTCTCGCCGCTGCATATATACTCCTCACCCGAAGATGTCCTGGAATTCATACGGCATCTGTCCGCGCTCGCGAAGGAGAAGGGATCGCTCACGATCACGCTTCACAGGGAGATGCACGTTCAGGAACAGGTGGAGGCGATCGTGTCGATATGCGACGGGCTCATCGAGATGAAGGTGGACGAGCATATGTCCAGATACATCCGTATCAGCCGGATGAACGATCTCGACATCACACCGAAATGGGTTCCCCTGGAGATTGGGTCGCTGGACTCCCAGGGGGGAGCGTCCCTACTATGGAGCAGGGAAGACAAACAAAATATGGACAAGGGGAAGTAGCGGCTTCCCGGCTCTTCTCAGTGCTTGAACAGCCTGACACCGCTGAAGACCATCGCCATTCCGTTCTCGTTCGCGGCCTGGATTACCTCCTCGTCGCGCACGGAGCCGCCTGGTTGGATAATGGCCGCGACCCCGAACTTGGCCGCCGCGTCGACGCCGTCCCTGAACGGGAAGAAGGCATCCGAGATCAGGACGCTTCCGCTCGCATCCTCTCCTGCCTTCATGCCAGCGACGGTCGACGCGTCCACTCGGCTCATTTGACCCGCGCCCACGCCTACCGTTCTCTCCCCTTTTACGAGCAGTATGGAATTGGACTTGATATGCCGGCAGACCTTGACGCCGAACAGCATCGCATCGACCTCTATCTCGGTCGGCTTTCTGTCCGTAACTGCCTTTAGCTGGCTACGGCTGATCTCGACATATGGATCCGTCTGGATGAGCAAGCCGCCCCGGACATAGGAGAACACCCTCCGGCCAGCGTCTTCGCTGCTCCTCTGAATCGGCGTGCCGGTCTTCAGCAGCCTGAGGTTCTTCTTCTCGCCCAACACTTCCAGAGACTCGTCCTCGTAATCCGGGGCGATGACCGCCTCGACGAAGTGAGATGCGATCTCCTTCGCCGTGGCGATGCCCACCTTGCGGTTCAACCCGACAACGCATCCGAACGCGCTGAGCGGATCGGCGTCGTACGCCGTCTTGAACGCCTCTGAAAGGGTAGCTGCGCTTGCCACCCCGGAAGGGTTCGTGTGCTTTATGACCGAGGCGGTCGGCTTCTGGAAGTCGACGACGATGGCCATTGCCGCGTCGAGATCGAGTATGTTGCAGTATGAGAGCTCCTTCCCCTGCAGCTGTGTCGCGTTAGCGATCGAGAGGCGCTCCCTCTCGGAAACCAGCTTGTAGAAGGCGGCCTTCTGATGCGGGTTCTCCCCGTACCTCAGGTCCTGCAGCTTGGTGAGGCCGAGGGACAGGCTCTGCGGGAAAGTCTCGCCCGTGAACTTCTCCCGCAGGTAGCTGCTGATCGTGGAATCGTATCCCGCGGTCTGGGCGAACGCCTTGACCGCCAATTTCTTCAGGATGGGCTCGGGCAGTTCACCGCCGCTATCCTTCATCTCCTGCAATATGTCCTCGTAATCCGTGGGATCCACCACGACGGCGACGCTCTGGTGGTTCTTCGCCGCGGAGCGCACCATGGACGGCCCCCCGATATCGATGTTCTCGATCGCTTCCTCGATCGGGACATCGGCCTTCGATATCGTCTTCTCGAAAGGGTAAAGGTTGACGACCACCATATCTATCGGTTCGATCCCGAGCTTCTCAATGGCGCCCATATGATCGTCAAGGTCTCTCCTCGCGAGCAGTCCGCCGTGTATCTTCGGATGGAGAGTCTTGACCCTGCCGTCCAGGATCTCCGGGAAGCCGGTGACGTCCGAAACGTTCTGGACATCTATGCCGGAATCCCTCAGAAGCTTGGCGGTCCCGCCCGTTGATAAAATCTCGACTTCTAGCTCCGTCAGCCCTTTCGCAAAATCGACCAATCCCGATTTGTCAGATACGCTAACCAGAGCCCTTCTGATCTTGACCAATTCTTGTGCCTCCAAATCTGTCATCTGAGGCACCCTAAAAAGAAGAGTGCCAACGGAATATATGGCTCAGGTTTATAAACTTAGCGAACCCGTGGTCCCATGGCCAGATAAGGTCAGACTGAGGTCCGGGGCATGAGCTTCGAATCGGTCACGAGCCTCGGCACGATCTGCTCCCACATCACGGCCATGATGTGCACTCCGTGTACTCCCTCGATCTGCTTCAGCCTCTCGATCATCTCGATACAGATCTGAATGCCCTCCTCTTTCTTGTCCTCCGCCCTGTTCATTCGCCCGATGAGCGCATCCGGGACGATCATCCCTGGGACCTTGTTCTTCATGTACCTGAGGGCACCGGCGGACTTCACGGGAATGACCCCGCCCAATATGTGGACCTTTTCGTGAAGGTCCATCTTGCGCACTTCCGCCATCCACCGCTCGAACCAGTCGAGGTCGAAAATGGCCTGGGTCTGTATGAACTGGGCACCGGCTTTCACCTTCTTCGCCATCCTGATGGCGCGGTACTCGTACGGCGTCGCGAACGGGTTTTCGGCGGCGCCCAGATAGATATTAGGTGCGGAATCCAGCTCCTCCCCACTGAGCTGCTTCTTCGTATCCCTCATGTTCTTGAAGGTGTTGAGCAGTGAGATCGAATCGAGGTCGAACACCCCCTTGGCGGATTTCTCGTTGCCGAAGGTGTGGTGGTCGCCCGTAAGGCATAGGACGTTCTTGACGCCGATCGCGGAAGCGCCCAGCAGGTCGCTCTGAAGGGCGATTCTGTTCCGGTCCCTGCAGGTCATCTGTATGACTGGCTCGATGCCTTCCTTCATCAGAAGAACGGCGGAGCCTATGCTCGACAGCCTGACGATGGCCGTCTGGTTATCAGTGAGATTGAACGCGTCGGCGCTTCCCTTTATCTTACGGGCCAGCTCGATCATTTCTGTCGGGTCAGCCCCCCTCGGGGGCCCGATCTCGGCGGTGACGGCGAATTTGCCGGAGGAGAGTATCTTCTCCAGGTTGCTCTGCTCGCTCATTCGACCACCTCCTTGCCGGAGCTGTCCGTCGGTTGGATCAGCAGATCCTTCCTGACGATCTTCCTTCTGCCGCCGGAATGGCTCTTCGACCAGTCCTTGGGCTCTATCACGTCGGTCATCATATCGAGTCGGCCCTGGAGCTTGAGGCGGTCGTATATCGCCACCCAGGCGCAATCGGTGTCAGGGTCGACCTCGCACTTGCCGTTCGATGAACCGCCGCACGGGCCGTTTCTCATGCTCTTGGCGCACCGGGACACCGGGCAAATGCCGCCGGTAGTGTGGATAATGCACTCGCCACATGCGAGGCACTTCTCGCTCCATACACCCTGCTCCTCCGGAACTCCCAGAAAGGTCGTATTGAGCCCGGGGTAAACCTCCTTCTCAGGATACATGTCCGCGACCGTCTGCGCGCCCAGACCGCATGCGAGCGATACGATCGCGTCCGCGTTTCTGATCTTATCGTCGATCTCACGAACCCATTCCTTCTCGCACTGGCGCTCAACGACGTTCTCCTCCATCTTCCAGCCTAGCCCGTCCCTGTCAGAGATCAGCATCAGCGCGGAGGAGAGCTCTGAGACCTCCTTCTCCCCTCCGGCCATGCATATTGCGACGCAGGTCCTGCAGCCTGAGACGAGTATCTTCTTCTTGCCGGCGAGCATCTCCGCGATTTCGCTTACTTTCTTCCTCTCACCAATAATCACTTGATCGCCCCCTTAAAAGGCGATGCAGGCATCTCCGCGAGCTTCTTCTCGAACTCCCTGAGCCTGAGCATGATCCTCGCACCGCTCACCGATGCCACGTTGATCATCTCGACGCGTTCCGGCTCGATCGAGATATCCTGAAGCACTTCTTTGATCCGTTCGACTCGCCCGCGGGCGAGCTTCGGTCCCGCGTCGTGGTAGCAGTTCTCCTCGAGACAGCCGATGACGACGACCCCGTCTGCACCTCCCCTGATGGCTTCGAGCAGGTGAACGGTCTCTACCCTTCCCGTGCACGGCAGCTCGACGATCTGAATGGAATCGGGCAGCGATTCTCCCGAGCTGCAGGCCGCTCTGATGGCGGACACCGCATGGTTCTCGCACACATATGCCAGGATCTTCAGCTTCGAGCTCAAGAGATCACCTCCTGTAGCGATGCGGATATCTGCGCGCGTATCTGTTCGTCGGTGCAGTTCTTCAGCTCTATGGCGCGGCTGGGGCAGACGGCAACGCAGTTCCCGCAGCCGAGGCATTTTTCCGGAACGATCTCCGCCTTCCAGCTGTCGTTCATGCGCGCGGCACGATACGGACATGTTCTCACACAGGTGTAGCACGCGGAGCACTTACCTTCATCTATATGGGCGACCGCGCCTCTTGCGACATGAAATCCCTGCCGAATGTATGAGATCACATCGACCAGAACTGAGCCCAGCTCCGGCTCGATGATGTCGAACGGCTCGTTATATCCCGCGTAGCCGAGCATGAATATCCCGTCGCAGGTCGATTGGGCGAGCCCCCTTTGGGGACCGCGCTGCCTGGCCCTGAGATCCCAGTCCGAAGGCAGGAACAGCTTCTCGACGAAAATCCTCTCCCATGGTCTGGATACGGTCGGGGCGATTACCGTATCGGCCGGAAGGTCCAGAACCTCGCCCAATACCAGGTCCTTGACCTGGATGGACTTGCCGTCCTTCGAGAGCCTGGGCCTGGACTTGTCATCGTACCTGATGAATTTGACACCAGTATCTGCAGCCTCCCGCCAGAGCAGCTCGAGCAGACCGGTCGATTTGACATCCCTTGCGACGACTGCTACCGAGCTCGCAAGCGAGGCTGCCGCAGCCGTTTTTGCGGCCTCAAGCAGGGTGTGCCAAGAGGGTACAACAGACGGTGCCGATGGATCTATAGAACGCAGATCGTCCATGAATACAATGCCTTTGGCCTTTGACATTTGGTCCGCCTGGTCTGAGAATTTCTCCAGAGGGATGAACCTGACTGGGATGGACTTAGGAATGCGCGGTTCTGCGGCGATGCGCTCGCTGACCAGAAGAACGGCAGCCGCGGTTGCTTCACCGGCAGAGCCGGATTTGGTATAACGGATCGTGAAGTTGCCTGGATATCCTGCTATGTCCTCTGGTTCCGCGTCCGCGATGATCTCCAGTCCGTTGCGGTTAATCTTTTCCGACACATCTCCGGATGAAATCATCTTCACCCTATGACCGCACGCCGCGAGCCTGTCCGCCGCCTGGATTGCCCAATCACCGGACCCTATCACTGCGATTGCGGGATCGGCGAATTTCATTTTTCTCTCTCTAAGCGGTTCTGCAAGGCTGAGCTTGGCCGCCCTCGAACGGACCGCTGATGTCATCTGTCCGGGCTGGCTCTGGCCGTTCTTCCGGGCAACGATCGAGAGGTCGATTATCTCCACGAGATGCGGGTCAACGGGACTCGGCAGTATTCTTCCCTTTCCCAGCCCCTGAGAGGCCGGAGGACACCACATGACAATGATCGCCCTGTCGCATCCCTCGAGCGAGAGCTTCTTCAGCTCCTGCCTCGCGGACCTGATGCACGGCGATCTCACCCCGATGACAGATGAAATAATCGGGTCTTTCAGGAGCTGTGATTTGAATGATAGCATGTCCTCCTTTGACAAGCCAGAGCAGGCGCTGCAGTCGGAAACAATGACGCAAACCTTTTTCGCCATCATTTCACCCCCAGAGCGCTGATAATGGATATGGCCGCGGCCTTTCCATCGGCGTACGACTCCTCGATATCCATGGGGGCCTTGCAGGAGCCGGCCACGAATATTCCTCTGTTTGGATCGCCCCGGGAGATGAAGCCGTGCTCGTCAAGTGAAAGGGAAAAGTGCTCCGCGATTACCTTGGTCTCCGGTCTCGGGCGGCCGCCGATGTTGAGAATGACGAGTTCGAATTCCTCGTCTTCGATCGCTCCGTCGAACGGGGATGTCCTGCGCACGACGAGATTGCCACCTTCCGCTCCCTGTATATAGCCGGGAACCCCCTGGGAGATCGCCACGTTCTTCTTTCTGCGCGCCCACTTGATCGCTTCGGACCTGGGTTCAAATGTCCTGAGGTCCATGTAGATGAATGATATGTTCATCTCCGGGTTCCTGTCGAACAGGGCGCGCGCGATGCGTATCCCGTATTTGCAGCAGAACTTGGAGCAGTACTCCACGCCCCCCTTGGTTGTCCGGGAGCCCGCGCACTGTATAAGCGCGACTTTCTCCGGCCTCTTGCCGTCCGAAGGACGTTTAAGTTCGCCGTACCGGGAAGTGATCCTCTCCGCCTCGAGAGAGGTAATGACATTGGGAAATACGCCGTATCCGTAATGAAGGGAGCCGCTCGGATCCACGGGCTCTTGGCCGGTTGCCAGTATTACCGCCCGCGCAGCCAGTTTCGTCTTTCTCGGCCTCTCCCTGTACTTGATGGCGTCTGTCGGGCAGGCATCGGAGCACAAATTGCACTTCTTCGAGGTGAAGTGGGCGCAGAGCTCTTTCGCGATGTATGGTACCCGGGTCATGGCCCCGTGCGGAGGGGCGATTATCGCGCCCTCGATCGGGCAGACCGCGACGCACTTTCCGCAGTCAATGCATTTGTTAACCCTCACATATCGCGGGGCGATCTCGAGCTCCATCTCGATATTATTATCTATAATATTCACAGACCGCACCTTGGCCATCGGGTACGCGTCGATCGCTCCTTCCGATCTCATCCGCTCGGCAGCGTCTCTCGGCATGCATACGTGGCATTTGGTGCATTCTGACTCTCCCTTGCAGGAGAGCTCGATGGGGACGCCACCCCCGAACGGTGAATTGTCAACGATCGCAACGCTAAGACCGAGCTTCGAAAGCGCCTCTGCGGCGCCGACGCCTGCAGGGCCGCCGCCGACGATAATTACATCAATCATGCTTTCACCCGTGATTACCTCATTTGGGACTATTTCTTAACTTTGATTTCGTTTGCGAGAACAGCGCTAGCTCCCTCACGCCTATTGAGGAGTCCGCCCTGTCGGTACCCGTATCGATCGGCAGCTATCAGAAGGGGGTTGGATATCCTCTGAGCCGGCCAAATTCCCGGTCCAGAGGATATTGGAGTTTAGTTGAGGCCAGTGATATAGCCCTTGTCGTCGATGTTGATTCTCTCGGCCGCCGGAGTTGTCGGAAGCCCTGGGATCGTCATCATCTCTCCGGTCAAGGGCACGATGAAGCCCGCGCCTGCAGAAAGCCTGACCTCCCGGACCGTGAGCATCCATCCCTTCGGGGCGCCCATCTTCTTCGGGTCGTCAGTAATGGAAAGCTGCGTCTTTGCCATGCAGATCGGGAGCTTGTCGTTCCCGGACTTCTCGATCGCGGCAATGTCCCTCGGAGCAGTCCCGGTATAAACGACGCCGTCCGCGCCGTAGATCTCCTTCGCGATGATATCGATCTTGTCCTTTATCGATTTCTTCTCGTCGTACAGGACCTTGAACTTGCTCTTCTGCTTCTCCATGGTATCGAGGACCGTCTTGGCGAGGTCGACACCTCCCTTTCCGCCCTCGGTGAATACCCTGGAAACCGCGGAGGGCACCTTGAGCTTGTCGCAGTGCTTCTTGATATATTGCAGCTCCTCCTTGCTGTCCGTCGGGAACTGGTTGATCGCGACGACAACCGGCACGCCGAACTTCCTCATGTTCTCGATGTGCTTGTCGAGGTTCGCGAATCCCTTCTCCAGGTATTTCAGGTTGGGCTTGCTGATTTCCTTCTCGTTCATACCGCCGTGAAGCTTCATCGCCCTCACGCTGGCGACCAGCACCGCCACATCGGGCTTCAGCTTCCCGATACGGCAGACTATGTCGAAGAACTTCTCACCGCCGAGGTCGGCCGCGAACCCGCCCTCGGTGATGACATAATCGGCCATCTTGAGCGCGTACTTCGTGGCGATGATCGAGCTGTTCCCGTGCGCGATGTTCGCGAACGGGGCGCCGTGTATGAGCGCGGGCTGGCCTTCGAGTGTCTGAACCAGGTTCGGCTTGATCGCGTCCTTGAGCAGGAGGCACATTGAGCCGATTCCCTTCATCTTGTCCGCGGTCACCGGCTTTCCATCGTGCGTGAAAGCGACCACGACCTTCGAAAGCCTCGCCCTCAGGTCTTTCATATCCCTTGTCAGTGCCAGAATGGCCATTATTTCTGACGCAACAGTGATATCGAAGCCGCTCTCGTGCGGCACGCCGCCCTTCGACCTTCCGCCAAGGCCGACCACGATCGACCTGAGCTCGCGGGCGTTCATGTCCATGACCTTTCTCAACACGATCCTGGTCGGATCGATGTTGAGCGGATTCTTCTTGGTTACATGGTTCTCCACGAGTGCGGATAGAAGGTTATGGGCCGTTCCCACGGCGTGTATGTCGCCGGTGAAATGGAGGTCGATATCCCACATCGGGTAGACCTGCGAATATCCGCCTCCGGTAGCGCCTCCCTTGATCCCGAATGTCGGTCCCAGAGAGGGCTCTCTGAGGGAGAGCATGACATTCTTCTTCAGCTTTCCCATGGCCTGGCACAGACCGATAGAAGTAACGGTCTTGCCCTCGCCCGCCTTTGTCGCGGTTATGGCTGTGACGAAAATCAGCTTCCCGTCCTTTTTCTTGTCATAACGACTCAATATCTCCAGCGGAACCTTTGCCTTGTATTTTCCATACATCTCAATGTCGTCGCGAGAAAGTCCGACCTTCTCCGCGATCTTCTCAATGTGCTGGACCTTTGCCTCTTGAGCAATCTCAATGTCACGCTTTATGGTTTCACCCCTTTGCTCCCGAAAAGGAAAGTCAAATATATAGCCCTTCGCAGATTCTGGGTATATTTTTTTCGAATGAATGCTGGCTGCATGTCTCTATATTTGGAAATAATACATTGCCCTGGAATTATGTTTGAAAATTTTACTCTCAAATAGAAATATTTTCAAAATATGCAGTTGGCCGTCAACTCATTTTCTAACACTCAATCGAGTTATAGCCATGTTATTTGAACTTTATGCGATTTTTTTTTACATTATTTCCATCGAAGAAAAATTTGCTAGAGCTTTTTTAAATGAAGTGCGATAGGGGTGACGCTTCAAGAGGATCGCAATTGGATGTGATAAATTGCCTACCCAGATTATCGATGGTAAGAGCATTTCGAGCCAAATTCGAAACGAGCTAAAAGAGGATGTGAAGCGACTAACGGACAAGGGCTTCCAGCCAGGATTGGCGGTCATACTCGTTGGGGAGAACCCGGCATCCCAGGTATACGTTGGAAGCAAGGAGAAATCGTGCAACGAGCTGGGAATATATTCCGAGGCTTACCGTCTACCAGCGGATGCATCAGAGGAGGAGCTTCTGTCGCTGATCGACAAGCTGAACAAGAAGAAGGAGATAGACGGAATCCTGGTTCAGCTTCCACTGCCAGAGCATATAAACGAAGAGAAGGTGCTCCTGAAGATCGACCCGGATAAGGATGTAGACGGATTCCACCCCATCAATGTCGGCAGGATGGTAATAGGGAACCCGAGATTCCTACCATGCACACCGTGGGGAATCCAGGAGCTGCTTGTCAGGACGAACGTTGACCCGTCTGGTAAGCACGTCGTCGTCATTGGCAGAAGTAACATCGTGGGAAAACCCATTGCGTGTATTCTTGTTCAGAAGGCAAAGGGGGCGAACGCAACGGTGACGATCTGCCACTCCAGGACGAAGAACATCGAGGAGATAGCGAGACAGGCGGACATACTCATCGCGGCGATAGGGCAGCCCAAGTTTGTAAAGGCGGACATGGTGAAGGACGGGGCGGTAGTCATAGATGTCGGAGTGAACAGGATACCGGATGCATCAAAGAAATCGGGTACACGTCTGGTCGGAGATGTGGATTTCGAAGCAGTCAAGGAGAAGACCAGCGCGATAACCCCGGTCCCTGGTGGAGTAGGACCGATGACCATCGCCATGCTGATGATGAACACCGTGAAATCCGCGAAGCACAGAGCCGGAGAGGTCTAGGAA
>DSAX01000130.1 GCA_011046235.1 Methanobacteriota archaeon
GATTCATATTCTAGGAGCATGGGGGACGAATCGACCGACCCGAACGTCACATATATTGACTCGCCGACCGATTTCAAGGGGATCCAAGAAGGGGTCGAGAAAGCAGGAAAAGAGCTGATGAAAGAGCACAAATACTACCGCTTCGTCTTCAGGTCGATTTCGACGATGATAGCATATCTGGACCCCGCGACCGCCTTCAAGCTCCTGAACCCCATCGTGGGAAGGAGAAAGAGGGACAAGGCCGTCAGCATGTTCATAATCGAGAAGGGCATGCATGGCGAGCAGGAGATTCAGATGGTCGGCTCGCTCATGGACGGCATGATCGAGCTGAAGGTTGAGAACCTGAACACCTTCCTTTCCGTGAAGGGTATCGGCGAGGCACAGTCGAGGGCATGGATAAGATATACTGCCACGAAGAGCAGCGTGAACATCGGCTCGTTCGCACTGGACCATATCAGGTAGTCACGAGTCGCTTTTTTGAAAAAATCGCGCCGCCCGGTCAGCTTATTTCTGGTGAGCTGCGCCTGTCCTTGCTGTCGGCCTTTTTCTTCATCTGAATCGGCGGCATAGGGGGCAGCGGCGGCGGTAGGGAAATGTCCCTGGCGACGAGGACCGCTGTCGGCATACAATGTGCGATTATGGCCGAATAGACCTGGTTTGCCAGCTCCTGGGGTATCTGGTTGTTCTTGCTCCACTGGGCGATTATATCCTTGGAATCTCCCTGCCAGATAATTCTGCCCTCGATCTTGATGACCCCGACGCCGACATAGTTAGCTGTGAACCTGAACTCCATAGATACCGTGTCGTCATCAATGGGGCTTATGGTAGTCAGGGCTATGTTGTGATCTACCCTGATATTCTTTAGCTTCTCTCCTTGTTTCGTGAAGCGCCTTGCTTCCAACGAATTGACATCAAACCCCTTGACTGACATTGCAATCCTCCAAACGATTACATTTGCTATCCTTAAGCTTTGTCTATGCACGATGCCGGAGATTGAACGCCCGGAACGCTGGTTTCTTCAACTCCTGATGTGTGAATTTTTGAGAATCTTGGTGCCGCGGGCCGGGCTCGAACCGGCGACTTCAAGATCTTCAGTCTTGCACTCTCCCAACTGAGTTACCGCGGCCTCTGGTGCAACCTAGATGCCGACTTCGGATTTAAAAGTGTTTTCCGGTCATGCCATAGGTCCGTTTCTTAATGCTCCCGACCATCACCGGGTCTCGCTCTGTTGATATCAAAGACGACAGGGTTAAATAGACAGGGGTAGTTTTATAACCAGTTCAGCATCAATGGCCCCCCGAGCGATTGTGTTAGTGAGCTGAGAATAATGAGGCGGATTAGAGTAACTTCTAGGCGAGTCGCCTTTTCAGAGGGTGAGGAGAAAATCCTGTGCTCGAAGAGGAAGAAAGCATGGGATGATGAGGGTGTCGCCTCCACTGTAGGCACCATCATGGCTCTGCTCGTTTTCCTGACGTTCCTGGGCATGTTCAGCAACCAGTATGTGCCGGTCTGGATGAAGGAGAACGAGTACAACCACATGAACGACGTGGTCAGACAGTTCAGCCTTCTGAAGATGGGGATCACGACCCTGATCGAAAACAGCGAGGAAGGCGAAACGGCAAGCGGGCCGATGTATACCCCGATCCAGCTACATGCTGAAGGCATTCCGATTTTCGCGACCTCAACGGCCGGAAGGCTGAGCCTGACTGGTGAGAGCAGCGGTTATCCATGGTATTACGTTACGTTCCCATACGGTTCCGGAGACGAGTTCAACGACACCAACGGCGCAAAGGTGGGCGGCAGCTTGGAATTCTACGGCCCGAACAGATACTTCGTACAGCAGACGCTCGCCTTCGAGAACGGCGCCATAATCCTGAACCAGACCGAAGGGGAGACCGTCCTACAGGGGGCGGGCATGACATTCAAGGTAGAGGAGTTCGGCGGCGAGCTCAGGGTAAAGATGACACAGATATCCATGAAGTCGATGAATAAAACGGTCGGCGGCTTCGGAACAAAGGGTATAAGCACAACGCTGGACTATGCATCATATGCGAAATTCACAAACACCAACGGAGGGGACCTCACAATATCGATAGGCTCCAAATACGGAAGCGCCTGGTCTTCGTACTTCACGACTTTGCTGAGCAGCTACCCGTTTCTCACCACATCGGATTGGAGCGTGAGCTCCAGCCCCACCGTTATTGGCAGCGAGACATTCTACGATATCACCGTGACCATAGAAGATGTGAACCTGCTGGAGCACACGAGGGCTCTGGTATCCGTATCCATAGCTGATATCTCCATTTGAGGGGAATAAAATGACTGAAGCAGTATCGACACCTGAGGGAACGACCCCCATCGACAACGGGCAGATGCTGCCGCCAACAGCCGAACCGGCAGTCGGGCCTGAAAAGCATAAAAAGGAAAAGACTGGCTTTCTATCTAAGGCGTTTGCAGGCTATGTCAACTTCCTCATGAGATTCAGCAAGAAGACCGTATCCAAGAAGATACCGATGGGGCTGATTAAGACCTCCTCAGGAGTGGGTGCTTCGATATATACCAGGATTCCGCCTTTGCCAAGTCCAAACCACGAACAGATCGACATGTACCCGATCAAGGAGCCCTTCAGCTTCGTGAGGGTCCTGCTCGACAACGATTCCAACGAGTACATGCTCGAGACAATCGAGCCCCAGATGGACGCAAAGGAGGAGAAGCTGCTAAGCCTGATCAAGGACACACTGGATAGGACCTTGGCATACGAGTGGGACAAGCTGACGGCGATAGACAAGCAGTCCTACCTGGAAGAGAGCGTGAACTCATACCTGCGATCGAGGGGGATCAAGCTGGAGCACGTGGCCAAGGAGAAGATACACTACTATATCGTAAGGGACTTCATAGGCTACGGCCCGATCGATGCTCTCATGAACGACCTGTACATCGAGGACATCTCCTGCGACGGGGTCGATATACCGCTCTTCGTCTACCACGCGAAGTTCGAGAGCCTGAAGACCAATGTCATATTCGAGAGCGAGGAGACCCTGAACTCCTTCGCCATAAGCCTGTCGCAGAGGTGCGGTAAGCAGATCTCGGTTTCCAACCCGATTCTGGACGGGACGACCCCGGAGGGACATCGTGTCCAGGCTACGTTTTCCCGCGAGGTCACCACCCGCGGGTCCACCTTCACGATCAGACGCTTCAAGGAGAAGCCTTTCACCCCGGTCGAACTCATAACGCACAACACCGCTAACCCGGAGATGGTCGCATACATGTGGCTCGCCGTCGAGCACGGCGAATCAGCCATCATAGCCGGTGGCACCGCGTCCGGGAAGACCGCAACCCTGAACTCTTTCGCGCTTTTCATACCCCCGACCGCGAAGATCGTCACCATGGAGGACACGCGGGAGATAAACCTCCCCCACGAGAACTGGATACCCGGTGTGACGAGGTCCGGTGTCGGTGAGAGGGGAGCTGACGGCAAGGCGGCGGGAGAGATCGACATGTACGATCTCGTAAGGGCGGCGCTGCGACAGAGGCCGAACTATATCATCGTCGGCGAGGTGAGAGGTAAAGAGACCTATACCATGTTCCAGGCGATGGCTACCGGTCACACGACATACTCTACTATGCACGCCGACTCGATCAAGGGGATGGTGAACAGGCTGGAGAACCCGCCTATCAACTGCCCCAGGATTCTTCTGACCGCTCTGAGGAACGTCGTTATCCAGGTGCATGCCAGAGTGGGAATGGATATGGTCAGGAGGATCAAGCAGCTGATAGAGATCGTCGGCTTCGAGCCCGAGACCAACGAGCTGATCACGAATACGGTATACGAGTGGGATCAGGGGAAGGACAAGTTCATTTTCAAGGGTCACAGCTTCCTATTCGACAAGATAATGGAGATGAAGAATCTGACCCATGAGGGTATGCTCGAGGAGTTCCAGAGAAGGATCGACATCGTGCAGTACATGGTCGCGAAAGGCATGGACGACCACCGTGACATCTGGCGGATGATCCGTGCATACTATCGTGATCCGATCCAGGTTGCGAAGAGGGTCAGGAACGAGTTCGCGGAGATGAACATCGAGTCTGCCACAACTACGGAGGTCGCGTAGGATGCCCGAAGTAAGCGACATGTTCAAGCGAGTCGACGCGACCAAGAAGCTTTATATAAAGACCCAGAGCCCGGAGGAGGCGGAGGAGCGGAAGATACCTCATATCGTCAGGCTTCCGGCTGGCGCCGCCCCCGAGTACATCAAGCTCACACCGTATCAGCAGCTCGCCTGGAAGCTGTTCGGCAAGCGCGTGACCTCCCGAATGAAGCCGGACCAGAACCTCGATGAGAACCTTCTGAAGGCGCACATGAGGATAAGGCCGGAAGAGTACATGGCCGTCATATGGCTGACCGCCGCGATAGCGGCGGTTGCCGGGCTCGGCGCGGGTCTGATTCTGGCGATCCTGATAGGAGCAGCGATGTCAGGTTCGAGCGCTCTGCTGCTGCAGACGATTGTCATCGTCATGCCGGCGTTGGCAGTGCCGATCTTGATATTCGTCGTGATGAAATCCACACCCTCTTCAAAAATGAAGAAGATCGGAAGGGACATAGATAAGAGGCTCCCGGCAGCGATGAGCTTCATTTCCGCCATGGCATCGGCCGATGTGAACATCGATGTCATATTCAAGGAGCTTGCCAGACAGCCGATATACGGCGAGATAAGGGTCGAGGCCGAATGGATCACAAGGGATACCGAGCTGCTAGGCATCGATATTCTAACCGCTATCAAGAAATCAGCGACCAGGACACCGTCTAAGAAGTTCCAGGACTTCCTGCAGGGCGTGATCACCACATCGACTTCTGGCGGGCAGCTGAAGCCCTATTTCTTGCTCAAGGCAGAGGAGTACGAGACGGAGCAGAAGCTTGAGATGAAGGCGATGACCGAGACGCTCGGCCTGTTGGCCGAATCGTTCGTGGTCGTAGTGGTCGCCTTCCCGCTTTTCCTTGTGCTCATACTTGCCATCATGGCCCTGGTCGGTGGCAATTCAGGATCGACTCTGATGATACTCTACCTGGTAGTATTCCTCATGATCCCGATCTCACAGTTCGGCTTCATATTCGTCATCTGGAACAGCGAAAAGGAGAGTGCTGTGTAATGGCCGGCAAGAGCCAACCGAAGGAGGGCGCTCTGGTAATCCCGGGCAGCAAGAGGGGCGACATGTCTGGTAAGATACTGGGCGTCTCCGCGGGTATCGCGGCATTCTTCATCTTCCTCGCGCTCCTGGACTATTCCGAGAGCCTCAGGATCCCGTTCGAATGGATAGACTGGGTCATATTCGCGATACTCGTGATCATCGGACCCTATGGGTTCTATATGGCAGCGAAACAGAAGAGGATCAAGCTCATTGAGGAGCGGCTCCCGGATTTTCTGAGAGATGTCGCTGAGGCAGGGAGGTTCGGGATGACCCTGGCTGAGGCCATTGTCGTGGCGTCTTCCGGCAGGTACGGGACTTTGACCCCGGAAATAAAGAAGATGGCCGCCCAGATAGAATGGGGCGTGCCTGCAAATGAAGCGCTGAGGCTGTTCGCAGAGAGGGTCAAGACGCCTCTCGTACAGCGGATGACCTCAATCATCATGAAGGCGAGCGATGCTGGAGGAAACGTCGCAGATGTGCTCACAATGGTTGCGCATGACGCACGCGAGAACATACTATCCGACGCGGAGAAGAGCATCGTAATGGGCACTTATGTCGCCGTCATCTACATCTCCTTCGGCGTGTTCATAGCGACCATCGTCATTCTGACGGCATCGTTCCTGCCGCAGATGAAGCTGGCGGGAGAGCAGCTCGCGAGCTTCGGCGACGAGGCGGTGACGACGGACATAGGCGGCATGTCTCTCGATGTGTCCATACTGCCGGAGATAGAGTTCATATTCCTGGTCGCGGCACTGGTCCACGCGGTGGGCGACGGCATCATGGCCGGTGTGCTGCAGAAAGGAAGTATCCCGATGGGCATGAGGCATTCGTTCCTGATGGTCCTCGGCACATTCGGAGTGCTGAGGCTGTTGATGGTCTACCTATTAGGAGGCGATTGAGATGGGAGAAGAGACCACTGCATTGGAGGAGAAGCCTGTACAGGATCTGAAGGATGAATCCGAAGTCGAGGAAACTTCTACAGTGAAGGCCAAGCCGGAGAAGATGTCGATGGGCACCTCCCTGATCGCAGCCTATCTCAGCTTCCTTCTGAAGATGAAGCACGCGCCGATGAAGGTGACTGTGCCGAAATCTCAGGATGATTTGGTTAAGACCTCGAAGATAACCCTGCTACCGAAGATCGTCGATCCCAAGGTGGACGAGGTCGAGGTGATCTCCATCAAGGAAGGTTACTCCTTCGTGAGGATCAAGTACGACAACGTCTCGAATGAGTACATCTACGAAGTCATCGAACCTCCCCTCTCCAAGGACGAGGTCGATGTGCTCGACCTGGTCAAGGGTCTGCTGATCGCGAACATCGAGAAGATCGACTGGGAGACGGTTTCGGAGAAGGAGAAGTACCTCAGGAACTCCGTTGGAAAGATAATGAAAGACCTTGGGATCGATCTCAACCCTTTATCGAAAGAACGGGTCATGTACTACATATTGAGGGATTTCATAGGCTACGGGAAGATCTCGGTGCTAATGATCGATCCGAATGTGGAAGACCTGTCATGCGACGGCGTGAAGATCCCGTTCTATGTGTACCACAGGAAGTACGGGTCGATCAGGTCCAACCTGATGTTCGACAGAGAGGAAGATCTGGACGGCTTCGTTGTATGGCTCGCTCAGAAGTGCGGGAAGCACATATCGGTCGCGCAACCGCTCCTCGACGCCACCATCCCGGACGGTTCGAGGCTTCAGGCGACCCTGGGAAAGCATGTCACGAAGAAGGGCTCATCTTTCACTATCAGGCGGTTCAAGGAGAACCCGTTCACGCCGCTCGACCTTCTAAGGTTCAAGACCATGTCGACCGACATGATGGCGTATCTTTGGGCCGCGATCGAGTACGGACAGTCCATGCTCGTTTGCGGCGGCACAGCATCCGGCAAGACGACGACGCTGAACGCTGTCCTGCTTTTCATTCCGCCGCAGATGAAGATCATCAGCATCGAGGACACGCGCGAGCTCAACCTGCCCCATGAGAACTGGATACCTTCCCTGACCAGGGAGGGCTTTGGGGGGAAGAGCCAAATAACCGGCAAGTCGGCTGGGGAGATCGACATGTTCGAGCTTCTGACGACCGCGATGAGGCAGAGGCCCCAGTACCTGATGGTCGGTGAGGTGAGAGGTAAAGAAGCATACGTGGTGTTCCAGGCCATGGCGACCGGAAAGACCGCATACTCCACCTTCCACGCAGAAGATGTCCAGGCAATGGTGCACAGGATGGAGAACGATCCGATCAATCTGCCGAGGGCACTGGTGACCGCCCTCAACATCGTTATGCTTCAGGCCCAGGTCAAGGTCGGCACGAAAATGACCAGACGGGTCAAATCGATCACCGAGGTCGTGGGCATCGATCCCGAAACGAACGAGCTGATAACAAACTCCGTCTTCAACTGGAATCCGGCAGACGACACCTTCAATTACAGCGGGCACAGCTACGTCTACGAGAAGATCAGGATGGGGCGCAACTGGACCCCGAGGGAGATGGAGAGGGAGATAAGGAGAAGAGCTGAGATCCTCGAGTATATGAAGAAGGCCGGGGTAAACAACTACAAAGAGGTTGCGAGCATCATCTCGACCTACTACAAGTTCCCTGAGAAACTGATGAAACAGATAAGGGAGAAGATGAGTCGTCTCGATAGCGAGGACTCTTCCCAGTGATTTTTTTCCTGTTTGCCAAATTTTCGGTTGACTAGAATATCGAAAATTGATGTTTCATCGGGGGGGATGGCCCCATAAAAAGATATGTTGCGCGGCCGAAATACAGATTCGGCCGCGGATAGGATATGTTTACTGGTTGTTCTTACCTTTATCGTCCTCTTCATCCAGCGGCTTCTTGATTACCTTTTTCGGGACGATCTTGCGGTCGATCGGCTTTCGGATCACCCGCTTCTCGACCATTACTTCCTCGGTCTGTGCCCTGTCGACCGGTATCGGCTTAACGGTAACCTTCTTCTCGATCGGCAGCGGTGTACCGCAGCTCTGGCAGACGGTGCTGCCCCTTGCGTTCGATGTGCCGCAGACTTTGCATACGATAGGCGATACCTGTTTCCGGAGCTCGTCTTCCTTTGCCATCCAATCGTCGAAGCTGATATACGAGGGATTTACTTCCCACCAGCTTCTGAAGCTCTCGTCTGAGTAGTCCGCGCCGAGCTCCTCCTTTGCGAGCTCTCTGTACTTTGAGAGCACGTTCTCCTCGTACGCCTTCTTCATCTTCTCCTCAAAGGTCTGCTCCTCCTCAATGGGCATTCCGAAGCGCACATGACAGTTCGGGCATTCGATCGAAGTGGAAGGTATCCATGCACCGCACTCGCTGCATTTTACCATATCCTCCTCGAATTCCACTCCGCACTTCGGGCACTTCCTCGCCGTCTCCGGTATGAGTGCACCGCACTCGCCGCACTCGACGAGCTTGCCGACGCCCTTCCTGAACAGGATTATGCTTACAATAACGACGGCAGCCACCGCGGCCGCAATGATCGCTATCCATATCCACAGATCCATCCCCGCAGCGCCACCGATCACCGAAATCGTGACCCGCTTGCTGTTCTCGCCTACCGTAACGACAACATGGTAGTCGCCGGTATCCAGGTTCGATGGGACGGTTATCGGGATGTTGAATGCGCCGCTGGCGCTCGTCACGCCTGATATCTCAGACGATACGTCATCCTGGTATACGGTCTGAATGACGACGGTCACGGCTTCATTTGGCCAAACGGTCGTCCGATCGGGGTAGTAGACCATTCCGGTGACATATATCACATCTCCCGCATTGATGTTGGCGACGAATTGATCGATTTCGATATAAGGTTCTATGTATTCGACAACGATCGTTCTGTTGGCGATGTTGTTGCTAGTGTTCTTGTCGTTGATATCCTCGTATGGATCGACGGCCACCCTGATGTCGTAATTGCCCGTGAATGTCACATCGACTGTGTATTCGACAGAGATTACCTTGGAGTCAGACTGATTAACTATGTTGACCAGTTCCGATGCGATCGTTCTATTGATATCCCCATTGAGGGCGTCGAGGCCCACAATCGATATATTCATGTAGAAATTCTCCGCTGGGTCGTATGAGCCTATGTTGTGGATCGTCACCTCGATTTCGAGCACTTGACTGTAATTGACTACTTGGACTTCCTGTGAGTTTATCATGAAGACAATATCTTCCTCAGAAACCGTCAAATCCGGCCGTGCATCGTAAATGTTCACGACGAGCGATGCATTGTTGTTTGCGTAATTGCTCTCGAACACCGTGTGCTCAGGGTTTATGGCTACCCAGTAGGTGAAGTCCTCAGATTGCACCCCGTCCGGATGCTCGAGTACCACGTCATCGAAGGATACCCTGACTGGGGTGTTCTGAATGAGGGTTTGCGTAATCGTGTAATCGTCAATCGGGGTGTCCGGGTCGGTATCCACATATAGCTCCACCTTCACCGGCGAATTTATAGTGGTCCCGCCGGTATTGACAACCCACACATCGAAGGTGGCCTCCTTTCCGGAAGGCAGGCTATCCAATAGTGGTGTGTATACCATGCCCTGGAACTCGCACCTGAACTCCGAGACAGATAGATCGGGTTGGGTCAATATTGGGATGGTACGGGAAGCGACATTGTTCGTCATGTCCCGTTCCTCGAAGCTGATCGGTGCGGGGTTGATGACGACGATGATGGTTACCGGGCTGCTGCCGGCTGGGCTGGCCCAGGTCGTGCTTGCAGTCGTGCTCTCCTGCGGGTCGAGAATTTCTGTGACCTGATACGCAGAGCCAATCTGGTTGGCCGGGATGGCCTCTGTATGATAGAAATAGACATAGAAGGCGCCGGGCGTGGAATCGTCGCCGTCGTTGAGCACATCGGCGGAAATCACCGCGGGCAATCCCTCGGTGAAGGACGAAGGCACGGAAGATATCCCGATTGGCCCGAGCTGCAAATCCGGCATGCCGAGATCCGAAATTGCCAGCGTGATCTCAACATTGTCCTCATCGAGCGGCATGGTGTATCCGGTGAGGCTTATTGCCTCGGTATTCGATTCATAGACGACTGAGTGATATGTGTAATTAGCAGTCAGCTCGTAATTACCGAAATAACTGGTAGAGCTGGATGATTTCATGACGGCCAGCGCTTTGAATAGAACAATTCCAGAGCTGTCCGTTGTGCCTGTAGCATATACGGACATGTCAGCCGCGTACACCACCTCGACGGTGGACCCGGAGAGCGAATAGTTCGCTCCGTCTATCACTTCCACGGATATCCACCGGTATATCATTACAGATGAGCTGCCGAGCAACGAAACTGACGGAGCGCTAACATTCACGAATTCGGCAACTACGTTTCCATTCAGCACCGGAGTCTCGGAGAAGGATGAGTTGGTAACTGTCAGAGAGCCGGACGCGTCCGAGTCCAGTGACATCGGACCGCCGATGTCGCTACCGATAATTTCCACCGTTGCGACGCCCTGCACAAGAATTTCCACGTTGGCGCCCACTTCCGAATCGTAGACCGAGAGCATGCCGCCGTCCATGACTGTCAGATACACTGGATAATCGCTGTCTATAGTCGCTCCCTGCAGATTGAGAGTCCCGCCGTCATCGATCAGTATGCGGCTACTCGTCTTCTCGGTCGGATCTATAGTAAATAGGACATCTGTGAGATTGACGAACCCGGTATCCCTTATGATTATATCCCCGCTATGAGTGTACGATCCGCCGGTCTTGGAGAAGTTCTCCGGAGCGATCAAGTACTTGGTTCTGTCAACGGAGTCCCAGGCAACAAGAACGCCATCGATCCATAATTCGATTTGAATTGTCGTATTCGACGAGGTCATTGCGGGATAGACGGAAAACGTTCCGTTCTCCGATGCGGAATGCGCATCATACGTCGCTAAAAAGTCGAAAATTCCGACAACGAGCGAATTTGGATTGTGCATTTCGTTGACAATATCTGTCAGGCACGGCAGCATGACCTGCCCGTCTATGTCAGAAAGCCTGTAGTCTGCAGAGTCCTTCCCGAGATAGGTCAGGATGTTGGAAGGAGGTTCAGGAAGTATACCTTCAGGTGCAAAGTAGAACGCGTTCTTTCCCTGCAGATCTGAAGATCCCGTGAATTTAGCTGTCAGCTCAGCACCGGCAAATGGAATCCCGTTCTCGTCTGCCAAGGTGACATCCGCCCAGCGGTAAATATAGGCTTGGGGGCCGACCCCCAGTAAAAGGTAAAGGACGTCGAACTGCACATTGCCTGTATCACCGTTATGCAGGAACGAAATTCTGAGGTTGGAAACATTGGCAAGTGATGTGACGCCCAATCCATAAAGGTCGACTGTTTCGAATACCGTCGATCCGGCAATCGGTGAAAGGCCGACATTCTGGTATGGTTCTGGATTTATTGAGAACTGAATTTGCGCAGATCCGTTATAGTTAGAGGTCGCGGTCATTTTAACGGCGAGCACGACCGAAGAGGGTTCCTGAGTCATTCCTCCGTTGCCGAATGATCCAACGACCATTCTTTCTCCAGCAATTACTTGATATGAAATTGAGTCTTCTGCGAAAAGTGAGTCAAGTGATTCTCCGACCGTCGTATCATCGGGTTCGATAACAATTCCCGGTTCGGATACACCGCTGTCGCCTGCCGAGGTGACGATTGCGCTTTCTCGGTCGTTGTAATCCGTGGGTACGGCAAAACTCACCCCGTACAGATATGCGTTTGCGTTTGTTCCCTGTAGATCTATTACATTATGCGTGTATATATTGTCCTTGACGAAATCGGCGCTAATATAAGAATTGACCGCGGTAAACTGTGCGCCTCCCAAAAGAGTGATGTTCTCAGCTCCCTGGAGAGCGGTCGGGTATTCCGGAAGCTTCCAGATTGTGGAGTCGTACATCTCGAATGTCGCATCGGAGATCGAAATTATGGGGCCGTCATCGGCCATGTCGATCTCAGAGCCGACATCGGAATAATACAGAGCCAGAATAGAGTAGGGATGGGCTGTGATATTTGTGTCGCTCAATACCACACTGGTTGTTGCACCGGACACTGTCAGAGTTCCCGGGAACTGAAGCACGGAATTGTTGCTCGCGGCCACATTCGCCCCGTTTTGGATTATCACATTGAGGAAAGGATTGCTGGTTATCTGATCCAAATAAGTGGTGATCTTACCGTTGTCAAGTATGAGTGTTCCACCGTTGATGTTCATGAGATGAGAGTGAATGGAATCGCTCACGAATCGGATCTCGGCGTTACGTACTATCAGGGTCCCCCCTGTCAGTACGGTGATATCCCCGTCTCTGCTATCGATCCTATTTTCAATTATTACTGTTTGTCCAGATGTTACGGTCAAATCTCCAGTCGCGGCGGAAGCAGGCGTCGCAATTAGGACGATCAGCCCTGCGAAGCTTACGACTGTGAGCAGTATCGCTATGGTCATGCTCTGCGCTATTCTCACTGTAGAACTATAACGGTCACTCAACATCCTCTTCACCAATCCAAGGGAGGGCAAATTAATTGGAAGAAGTAAGAACCTGAGTATATAAAAATCTATGCTCAATTTTATCAGAATCCAGACAGGATAGAAATCTATCTGGCTATGCTATCTTTTTCTTCTTGACTTTCTTTACGAAAACAGGCGGTTTTTTCACGATCGAGGGGCCTTCCTGTCCTTCGGTTACCTCTTCCTTTTCGTCGCCGGACTCCTCTGACCCTTCCTCTTCCGAGGGTTTTATTTCCTCTCCGCAGGCGTAGCAGACCGTGGCCTCTTTACCGATAATCGTCCCGCAGTGCGGGCAGGGCATTTCATCTTCGCTTCCGCCCTCGCCGGATTCGGCCTCACTTTCGGCCTCTGATGATTCCGATTCATCCTCTTCCGTCGATTCGGATGCCGCCTCAGTGTCTGCACCCGCATCTTCCTCTTCCCTGACCGTGGCACCGCAGGCATAGCACATGATGGCGTCTGAGCTGATCGTCATGCCGCAGTTGGGGCAGGCCATCTCGTCCTCTTCCAGCTCCTCCTCCGCGGGCTTTTCCTCATCCGTCGCTCTGGATTCTTCCTCTTCCATCCCCTTCGATAGCTCGGTTACGATGCCCATTTCGGCTGCTGCCTGGGACAGCAGGTCCCCCGCATCTTGGGCCTCTTCCGGCAGCACCTCGGGCTCGATTTCGGCCTCGGCCAGTTGCTCCTCTGCTGGGGGTGCCTCCTCGGGCTCAGCCTCCTCCGCCTCGGCCTCCTCTGTCGGGAGCTCCTCCGGCGCGGGTTCTTCGGCCCGGTCCACCTCGGAATCGCCCGTTTGAAGCTCCTCTATCTCCGGCATCTCTGGAACCTGGGGTATTTCGGTGACTTCCACAGGCGTTTCGGTCTCGAGTGTATCCTCGAGTTCTAGCAACGTCTTCTCCTTTTCTGTCAGGCGCTTTGCATCGGATGCCAGCCGCTCCCGCATGCCCTTGATCTCTTCCTGGATGCCCTTCATTTCATCGTTTCTCTGGGCAAGTCCGTCTCGTAGCTCCGCCAGCTCGTCCACGGCGGTCTTGATGCGGCTCTCCTCCTCGGAAAGCTGTCTCTCCTTGGCCGATAATGCTTCGAGTATCCTCACGATCTCGGCTTCCTGCTTGTCTGCCGAGTCCATCCGGCTCCTGGCGGCCTCCTCCAGCTTATCCAACGCCGCCATACGCGTATTGATCTTCTCCCCGGAAGTCTTGAGCGCGGCCACCTTATCGTTGAGTTCCACGGCCTTGGCGTTGAGCTCCGACTGCTTCGATTCGAGCGACTGAGCGAAGCGCTTCAGCTCCTCGTCTCTGCCCTGAAGCTTGCGCTCCAGCTGCTCTACCTCGGCGCTTTTCTTCTCGATCTCCATGCGCTGAGATTCGATCTCCTTGTTCTTCTTTCGAATCTCCTCCTCCTGCGTTCTCAGCTTGGAGACGAAGTCCTCAACGACCTTTGAGATGGTCTGGCTATCTTCCGTCATCCTTGACACGCCCATCAAATTCGGTTATTCGTATTGGTCTGGGCCTCGCCGTCAGCTTGACAGCAACGGCCCAAGCACGGAGATGCCTCCCCCTTTCCCGACCTCGAGCGCATGCTTTTCCATGCTGTGTTCGGAGGCTCTCATCTTCTCTACCTGAAGGAATCTCGTCAGCGTTCCCCTCTGCCTCTCCAGGCCGAGCATCACTATGCCGTCGGCGAGAAATCCCTCGTTGCCCAATAGCTGCGATTCTCCGGTAATTGAACGCTCCATGATTATGAACGAGTACAGATTAGTGTCCCTTAACATCTTGAAGAAGTAGAACATCTTCTTCCTCATGCCATCGACATCCTCCATGAGGGAGTACATGGCGCCCAGCGAGTCGAGGACGAATATCGAGAATCTGTCGGAGTAGGTCTCCTTGAACTTCTGAATCATCCGTTCGACGAAGAGCAGGTAGTCCGTCTCCTGCTTCTTGCCGATGACCTCATCGATCTCGTCGATCTCCCTGAGGTCCGTCAGGTCCGATATCTGCATCTTCTTGGTCAGTCTGACTCCCAGACTGCTCATGTTGATCAGGTGGCTGTCCACGGTCTCCTCGAGCGTGGTGTAAAGTCCGAACTCGTTCCTCTTCTCGAGATATCTGGACATAAGGGTGTAGCAGAAGCTGGTCTTCATCGAGCCCGGGGGCCCGGTCACCAAGACCACCTTCGGTCTGTCGACGTCCTTTTTGAATACCTTCTCTAGCCCGGGAATCGAATCTCTGAACATTCTTCGGACCTCCCAGCGCAATATGACGCCTGGTGTCCTTTTTGCCCAAGCATCTGAATCCTAATAAATCTTTGCGACTCATTATCGCGTTCAATAATATTCCAGGAATATGGCCGTTCGACCGATCGGCGGCATTGCACCGGCTCATTCTTCGTTGTCTTCCTCATTTTCGGTCGCCTCCTCGTCATCGACTTCGTTAGCTTCGCTTTCATCCGAGACGTGAACTCTCCTCTCGGAGATCACCCGCTCCTCGTCTTCCTCCTGAATAAGCCGAGCAACGGCGCAGACCTGGTCGTCCTCCTTTATGCGCATTATTCGCACGCCCATCGTGACCCTGCCAACGAGGCTGACCTCGCTCACCGGGATCCGGATGACCATGCCCTGGATGCTCGTCACGATGATCTCGTCGTCCTCGGAAACCTCCCTCACCATGACGACGTTACCGTTCCGGCCCGCCGTCTTGATCGTGATCACCCCCACTCCGCCACGGCGCGTCTTCCGGTACTCCTCCACGAATGTGCGCTTGCCGTAGCCGCGCTCCGTGATAGTCAGCAGCTGGCTCTTTTCGGATGTGACCGCGGCCATCGCGACCAATGTGTCGTCCGCCTTCAGTCGGATGCCCCTCACGCCCCGGGTCGCCCTGCCCATCGACCGCGCGTCCTTCTCGTCGAACCTAATTGCCATGCCCTTCCGCGTGGCGAGTATGATCTCCATCGAACCGTTGGTAAGCCTCGTGTCGATCAGCTCGTCGTCCTCGTCCAGCTTGATGGCGATGATGCCGCTCGACCTGACGTTCTTGTATGCGCTGAGCTTCGTCTTCTTGATGACGCCCCTCTTTGTCGCGAAGACGAGGAACTTGTTCTCGTCGAACGAGCGCACCGGGATCATGTTCATTATTTGCTCTCCGTCCTCGAGGTGTTCTATGAGGTTGACGATCGGCCGGCCCTTGGCGTGTCTTCCCGCGGCGGGTATCTTATATGCCTTTAGCCAGTATACCCGCCCCCTGCTCGAGAAGAACATGATATAGTCGTGGGATGAGGTCACGAAAAGATCGACGACATAGTCCTCCTCCTTAGTCTCGATCCCGATCCTTCCGACGCCTCCCCTCCTCTGCTGCTGATATGTCTCCAGTGGAAGGCGCTTGATGTAGCCGCTGTTCGTAATGAGAACGACGACATCCTCCTCGGGGATCAGGTCCTCGATGTCCATGTCGATGGCCTGCATGATGATCTCGGTTCGTCTTTCGTCGCCGAACTTGTCCCTGATGTCCTGCAGCTCCTGCTTGATGATCGCGAAGATCTCCTTCTCGTCGCTGAGGATCCTCTGCAGCTCCTCTATTTTCTCGGAGACGGTGCCGTACTCCTCCTTGACCGACCGCATCTCGAGGCCGGTGAGCCTCTGGAGCTGCATCTCTAAAATCGCCTTTGCCTGGATCTCGCTCAGGAGGAAACGCTTGATGAGCGCGTTCCTCGCCTCCTCGCGCTCCTTGGATTTTCGAATGAGCTTGATGACCTCGTCGAGGTTGTCGATCGCGGTGATCAGCCCCTCGAGGATATGCGCCCTCTTCTTCGCCTGCTCCAGATCGTACTTCGTCCTCCTCCTGACGACATCGAACCTGTGCTCGATGAAGTACTCGATCATCTCCTTCAGGTTCAGGACGACCGGCTGATTGTCAACGAGTGCGAGGTTGTTAATCCCGAACGTGACCTGCATCTGGGTATGCGCGAACAGCTGGTTGAGCACGACATCCTCGACGATGTCCCTCCTCAGCTCGATGATCACGCGCATTCCCTCTCGGTCGGACTCGTCGCGAAGATCCGTTATCCCGTCGATCCGCTTTGCCTTGACCAGCTCTGCGATCGTCTCAAGCAGGTCCGACTTGCTCACATTATACGGGATCTCGGTCAGCACGATCTGCTTCTTGCCTCCCTCTAGCTCCTCGATGTGCGTCCTCGCCCTGACGCGTATTCTGCCGCGTCCGGTATTGTAGGCCTCCACGATCCCGTCTACCCCGTAGATCAGCCCGCCGGTAGGAAAGTCCGGCCCGTGGAGCACCTCCATGAGCTCCCTGGTCTCCGCCTCCGGGTTGTCGATCACCGTGACGATGGCGTCCACGACCTCGGTCAGGTTGTGCGGCGGCATGTTTGTGGCCATCCCGACGGCTATTCCTGACGAGCCGTTGATCA
>DSAX01000085.1 GCA_011046235.1 Methanobacteriota archaeon
CCCTTTTTCGTATCCTGGATCAACTCCTCGAGCTTCCAATCACCGGGCTCAACATATGTGTTCCTCATTCGAATAATGGGTTCGTTGCTGTACTCGAAAGCCCTCGCATTCCCGGTCGGCTCTACGTCGAAATGTGCCGCGCTCTCGCGATCGTGGAGATATCCAACCAACACACCTTTGCAGATTATCTCAGCGCGCTTCGTCGGAACCCCCTCGTCGTCGACCATTAGGGTGCCGGCAGCTCCCGGCATATATTCAGAAGAGCCAGAATCAGCAATGGTTACCAACTCGCTGGCCACCTTCTTCCCCATCAGACCACTGGCGATAGACCCAGACCTTACGAAATCCGCCTCTACGGTGTGTCCGATTGCCTCATGTGAAATAATGCCCGCCAGGCTCGGATCCAGAATGACGGTGCTCCGGCCCCCCTTCGGGTGGGACGCCTTCAACAGCCTTAGAGCCTTGCCGGCCGCCTGCTCCGCTATCCCCAGATGATCCATCTTGGAGAAGAGGTCCTTCCAGCCGCCCGTGACGCCGATGTTACGGATGCCGATCACGGTCTCGTCGCCGGATCGGCATATCGCCATTGTCCTGAACTCCGGCTTGGAGAGGTAGCTCTCAAACCAGCTTCCATCCGTGTTCACGAATTTCTTACGGTCGATGATCTCATTATATGAACATCTGGCCGAGACGATCTCGTCCGAATAGCCCCGTATCTCCCTCTCGGCCTCCACGACTATGCTCATCTTGTCCTCGATGGCGATATCCTCCAGGGGTTGCTTTGGGGTTATCTCGTACTTTCCCTCCGCCATATCGACATCGGCCAACCCCTTGACTTTCTCACCTCTCTTATCCGAGGTCAACACCGCCATCCTCTCCGCCTTCTTGGCGGCGCTGGCCAGCTTTTCGACCTCTGTAGAATTGGTGCCTGCAAATCCCCAGGCGCCGCTCTTGAGGACTCGTATGCCAACTCCTGAGATCTTAAGGGAGCTGACATCATAAATCTCCCCCTTTTCGATGGCGATTTCCGTCATGTCCCTGACCTGATATCTGGCTTCGGCATAGGTGCAGTCGACTGATTCGACGATTCTCCTTAGCAGGTCTATCATACGCTCATCGCGGATAATCTCCCTGGTACTATATGTTTGGTTTGACAGTTGACCGAAAATTGTTAATTTCGAGAGCATTCTTCTGTCAACTCATGCCCAAGGGCAAGCGCATGAAATTCAGGACGCGTCTGAGGACGGCCTCAAAGGTTCAGGAGAAACAGCTGGTGAACTCCGGTAAATGGCTGGCTGATAACCCAGATGCAATAATTCCCAAATGCCAGACCGAGTCCGCCGAGAGGATTTTCCTCAAGATATCCTATCTGATAAAGAAGATTTCAGAGAACAGATCGGATGAGCAGTTCCTGAAGCGAATGTCCAAGAGGGGCGACCAACTGGCAAGGGCGTACGCCTCAACCCTGCTTATCTCAAAAAAGGAGAAGGCGCACTATCTTGGCGTCGCGAAGACGCCGATGGGCGAAATTGCCTATATGTACTCGTCGGATGCGAAGGTCCAAAAGGAGAAATTGATCGGGCTGCAGTATTTCAAGGACCCGCGCCTCAGATTACTGGCATATTCCGATATCTCCAGAAAGAAGAAATTGGCCTTTTACTCCACAAAAGAGAGCCTTTTTTGCGCTCCCATGGGCTATGAGCCCCCCAAGGAGTTCAGGGAGGATATTCAGAGGAGCCTCGGGGTGGAGACCAAGGACGGAGCACTGTATTATTGTCCTCATGGGCCGGATGCCAGCGGCTATTTGGAGATCGACTGGGAACCGGCAAATATGAAAATCAGGATATGCGAGTCCTGTCTGAAGGAGGGTAAGAGCACCGCTGTCAGAATAACCCAGAGCATGCTGAATCCCCGAATGTCCGACGAATTCTCGATCAGAGCCAAGGTCCGACTGGAATGTCACTCGACCTGCGACGACTGTTATTCCAAAGAATTGTATGAATTCAATTCTAACGATAAGAATGGATATTTAAATGGTACTATCAACGACAGGCAGTTATTCGGCATCGCATCCGAGAAATTCCTTGGAGATCTGTCGAAGCAAAGTAGCAGAATACTGGTGAACGGACACCAGTGCTTCGGCAGCGATGAGGAGGGCTTCATCGGATCGATTGCCGGGGGTGAAGTCGAAAGAAAGGCGATATCGATCCTGATGAAAAACGTCGAGGGACCGATAGTGATTCCAGACGGAACCACGACGAACAAGCTCCTCACCCTGTATTGGGAAGAAAACGGACGGAAGATCCTCACCGGGATAGCCGGGCCAGACTCTTCCAGCATTAAAATCGATCTCACGGAGAATGATACCCCGATGGGCATCATCGAGAATGCTCTTTCCAGGAAAAGGGTCGGGGCAATTCAGGCTTCGCTTCCGACCTACTCGAGGCTTGGCAATTACTCCTCATTCGTTGACGGCATTGTGAGGGATTTCAAGATTCACGGAAAGGGTTCCGCGCTGCGCCTTCTTGAGATGACCGGAGTCGAGGACACCAGAAGAAAGTCGATCAGTCTCGCCTTCGTAATGGCCTTGGGAGAGAAGGGAAAGGAATGGCAATATTCGAAAGAGGAGATCGACTTCGCAAGGCATCTTTCCTCCATTGCAAAAGAGCTGCTCGCCTCGGAAGGTTCCGAGTACGATACGAATTTCAGGCACTTCATGAAGAATGCGGGAGTGAACGAGGAGATCACTCTATCTAAGTGAGCACCTCACGTCGACAACAATATGTGAAACGCCAGGAGAGTAGGATTTTACATTTCTGCAGAAAATGATCTCTATATCCCATTCTTCTCCCGCCGATTCCCTTATCCTCTCGACAAACCTCCTCGGAAACAGTTCGTTTGGGCAGTTTTCGTGATAGTGAATGATGCCTCCGGATTTTAAATGAGAAACAGCTTTGGGGATGAACTTGTGGGTATCCTTTAGGTATCCCATAATAATTCGATCCACCATTTCGGGAGGATCGAAATCCCTGTTATCCCCAAGGACAGGGATGACTCTATCTTCGACATCGTTGAGTCGAATGTTTCTTACCAGGTAGTCGAAGGAGTGTTTTCGAATCTCGCAGGAATAGATCTTCTCCGGCTCGCCATATACTGCAACGGGCAGTGAGAAATAACCGATGCCCGCAAACATATCGAGCACCTTTTCCCCGCGTACATTGATACCGGCCATTCGTATCCTCTCGTCAATGTTGCCCGAGGAAAACATGATTTTTGAGGCGTCAAAGCAGTATCTGACGCCGTTTTCTAAATGCACGGTCTCCGCATCATCCCCAAAGAGGATCTCCATGTGCGGGACCCTTTCAGCACCGAAAATCCCCATGTCCCTGAGCACGGTTCTCGCTCCCAGGACCTCGGCATAGGCGGCTGCAATCTGTCTCTGTTTTTGAACGAGATGATCTGGAATCCTGATGATTAGAACGTCTCCCAACGACTCCCATTTGTCCGGCAGATCGGAAATTTGGTTCTCCTGAACCCCCTCCGATCTTAACCGGTTCACCACCTCGTTAAAAGGAAGGCCTCTCCTGCTCCTTCTCCTGTCCTCAGACTGCTCAACCTTGGCGTCATATCTTCGGATTATGTCAAAGGGAATATTCCGATCGATCAACGGGATTAGAACCTCGTCTCCGGTCCTCCCTATCTTCTTGTCTCTGTCCACCAACTCTCTCGAGAGCATCTCCCTGATGGCTCGATGGGCCAGTGATGAATGTACTCTCGCCACGAACATGTTCGGAGGCAAATCCTGCAAGTAATATATTCAAATATTGGAGGCCCCGAGCAGCAGCATCAGTGAACGAGCAGATGCTTCAGCAGGCTGGGGGCGAATTGAATCAACCTGGGAGCCTTTCTGAGGATGGCGGCGGAAATCGAACCGGGGTAATCTATGTCTCCCGAGTCTTCCAGGATCTCGACTATGTCCGGGCTGGAAAGCAACTCCACGGCTCTGTCTATCTTCTTGTCAGGCAGGTCGTTCAATATCCTCCTTATCAGCATGGCTCTCGAGATTTCCCGTTCGAACTGATCGGTATAGCTCAGCTCGTATTTGCGCAGTGCCGACATCGTGTTTCCAAAGGAGAGCAAGCAATCCGCAAGTATCTCGGCTGCCCTCTTTCCCAAAAATATGCCCCCTCCGGTCACAGGTTTCGTTTGTCCCCCGGCATCCCCGAGGAGCGCGATTCTCCCCTCCGAAAGCCTGCCGATCGGACCGATCGGTATGAGCCCCGCCTGCTTTCTGATTATTTTAACTTCCCCGAATTTCGAGCGCATGAGTTTGTCAAGCAGCTTCATCGGCGGCGTCTTGCCGCATGTGCACAGCCCGATCCTCACCTCCTCTCCTGCAGGGATCTTCCAGGCAAAGAACCCAGGAGCGATCTTTCTGCCGATCCACATCTCCACCTGGTCTTCCTGGGAATCCGATTTCACCACATACTGCGCTCCTCTGTAGGTGATATCGAACGGCTTCTCGGTCACAAGAGGGCGAACGGCAGATTGGGGCCCGTCCGCAGCGACAACGATCCTGGCGGAGATTTCTTCCCGTCCCTTTTCTCCCTTCAATAGTAATTTGACGCAGTCATCTGCCGGTTTTACATCTGATACCCGGCAGCTAAGCCTTACGGATGCGCCGTTTTTCTCTGCTGCCTCCGAAAGCGCCCGATCGTATGCCTCGCGGTCTATCACCACCCCTCTTACATCCCGCGAGTGAAGGCTGAGCTCTCTGCCTCCCGGAGAATGAAGGACGAATCTTCTGATCTCGTTCCTGACGGAATCACGGGTGCGCTCGCACACCGCCCTCGGGGATATCAACCCCGCACATTGCACTGGTGCGCCGACGGAAGCATGCTCCTCAAAAACGGTGACATCCATCTCCCTTGACAGATGCATGGCGGCCCTGTTACCAGACGGTCCGCCACCGACGATGGCGATATCAATCATGAAGATTTCCAGCCGTATAGATATCTTGCGCGAACGCATCAATATTTAGCCGAGTATACCGAGGCGTATCTCCGGAGACAGATCTCACTTCTTCGGTATCTTATCGTAGTCCTTGAGGAACCTGTCAATCCCGACATCCGTCAGGGAGTGCTTGGTCATCCTCTCGAGAACCGGGAACGGGACCGTTGCCACATCGGCTCCGATCATGGCCGCCTGGACCACATGTATCGGATGGCGGATGCTCGCCACTATCACCTCTGTTGAGAACCGGTAATTCCGGTATATCGTCAGTATCTGCTCGACGATCTCCATTCCTTCCTGGCCGATATCGTCCAGCCTACCAATGAACGGGGAGACATAGCTCGCCCCGGCCTTCGCTGCGAGGAGTGCCTGGTTCGGAGAAAAAACCAGCGTGACGTTCGTCTTCACGCCCTCCTTCGAGAGCCTCTTCACCGCCTTCAGACCCTCGACGTTCATCGCTATCTTGACGACGATGTTCTTGTGAATTTTGGAAAGGGCTTTCGCCTCGTTAACGATGTCGTCGCATTCCGTGCAGACCGCCTCTGCGCTGATCGGCCCGTCGACGATGCCGCATATCTCCTTCACCACTTCCTCGAATTTCTTGCCCTCTTTGGCTATGAGTGTCGGGTTCGTGGTCACCCCGTCAAGAATCCCCCAGCTGTTCGCCTCCCTTATGTGGTCGATGTTTGCTGTGTCGAGAAATATCTTCAATTCATCCACCTCCGGCAATGATCATTTCTTCCTGGCCAATACTTCATGCGCCGCATTGACGATGTTTTCGGCAGTGAGCCCGTACTTCTCCATCAGCTCCTCGCTATCGCCCGACTCCCCGAATATATCCGGGATGCCGACCCTCTTTAGCGGGACGTTCGCATTCTCCCCGAGCACCATGGCGACGGCGCTTCCGAGGCCCTCCAGTATGTTGTGCTCCTCGGCGGTGACCATGGCGCCGGTCTCGCGAGCCGCCTTCACTATGGTCTTCTCGTCCAGCGGTTTGACAGTACTCATGTTGATGACGCGCGCTCCGATCCCTTGCTTTTTCAGCTCCTCTGCCGCGCTGAGGCATCTCGAGACCATTATGCCCGTTCCGATGAGCGTGACGTCGTCCCCCTCCTTCATAACGGTCGCCTTTCCGATCTCGAAGCTCTCCAGACCCTCCGTTATCGAGGGAACGTCCGCCCTGCCCATTCTGACATAGGTCGGGTTTTTGTTCTTAACGATCTCGAATATTGTCCTGTATGTCTCCGGCGAATCCGCGGGGACGATCACAGTCATATTCGGAAGGACACGCATCAGGGCAACATCCTCCGTTATCTGATGCGAAGCCCCGTCCCCTCCCACGGTAATCCCCGCGTGCGAGACGACTATCTTGACATTGAGCTTCGGATATGCGATGGACTGCCGGATCTGATCGTAGCATCTCCCGGTCCCGAATACCGCGAAGGTGGATACGAATACCGTCTTGCCGCTCGCAGCCAGACCAGCGGCGGTATCCATCATGTTCGCCTCGGCGATTCCGCAATTGAAGAACCTCTCAGGAAAAGCCTCGGCGAATTTTATGGTCTGGGTCGAAGAGGACAGGTCCGCGTCGAGCACCACGATATCGCTCCGCTGGTTGCCGAGCTCCACGAGCGCCTTGCTGTAGGCCTTTCTCTGGCTTTCCATCTTCCAGCCGTGCTTCACCTGCAGACCTCCAGCTCTCCCAAAGCCTTTTCGCACTCCTCGTCGACGGGAGCCTTGCCGTGAAATCTCACCGCGCCCTCCATGAAGCTCACTCCCTTGCCCTTGACCGTATGGCAGATTATGACCGAGGGCTTTCCGTGGCACCTCAGCGCGTTCTGGCTGGCGATGATGATCTCCTTGATGCTGTGTCCATCAATTTCCTGGACTTGCCATCCGAATGCTTTCCACTTGTCCGTAAGCGGCTCGAGCGACATGATCTTCTCCGTTGGTCCGTCGAGCTGCAGCATATTTCTGTCCAGGAACATGGTTACGTTGTCCAGCTTGTAATGCGCTGCCAGCATTGCGCTCTCCCATATCTCCCCGACGTTCATCTCGCCGTCTCCGCAGAGGACGAAAATACGGTGCAGCTTCCGGTCCAAGCGCGCGGCAAGCGCCATTCCGTTCGCGACTGCCAGGCCGTGTCCGAGCGATCCGGTCGACATCTCCACGCCCGGAGTGCACCTCATCGAAGGATGGCCCTGGAGCCTGCAGCCCAGCTTCCTAAGGGTCATCAGCTCCTCAAGGGGGAAGTAACCCGCCTCCGCAAGGATGGCGTACAATGCCGGGGCCGCATGCCCCTTTGAAAGGACGAACCTGTCCCTGTCGATCCAGCCTGGGTTCTTGGGATCGTGCTTCATGATTTTGAAGTAGAGCGTGGTGAGAATCTCGACCGCTGATAGCGACCCGCCGGGATGGCCGGAACCGGCCGCATGGGTCATCTTAATTATATGCTGCCTGATAGTCCTGGCCCGCTCGTTGAGCGCATCCATCTCCTTGGGATCTAGCAGATCCAATTCGTTTAGCCTCCCTGGCCCGAAGTGTTGGTGTAATTGGCTGATTGTTCAAAAGGGTTTCTGAGGTTCAGGTGCCGCCTCTTTCGGGCAATATCCTCACCCTCCTGCCCTCGATCTTGAGCCTTCCCGATGCGTAAAGCGAAATTGCCATTGGATATAGTCTGTGCTCGACTGGATGAATCCTATCGGCCAGAGAATCCGGCGTATCATCCTCCAGCACCTGCACCGGCTCCTGGAGTATGATCGGCCCTCCGTCCACATCGGCACTAACGAAGTGGACCGTACAACCCGAAACCTTGCATCCGTAGTTGAGGACCGCCTCGTGCACGTGCTCGCCAAACATTCCTTCTCCTCCGAACGACGGTAGGAGTGCTGGGTGAATGTTCATCATGCGCCCGGCATATTTGTCGATGAGCCAGGGAGTAAGGATCCGCATGTACCCTGCCAGTACCACGAGATCCACGCCCTCCTCGGACAGTAGATTGGATATGAGCTTCTCATGCTCGTCCCTCGTGCGCCCTTTCGGCGATATCGTCTCCGCCCTGATGTCGCCCTTGCGTGCACGCTCGAGCGCGTATGCGTCCGAGCTGTCGGATATGACTACTACAACCGATCCGTCGATGTCCTCTCTGTCGCAGGCATCCATTATGGCCTGGAGGTTGGTACCCCCACCGGATGCGAGCACGCCTATCTTGATTTTCGGCAATATCTGCTTCTCCCCTTTTACTGAACTCAGTCAATTCGGAAGACCTTTGTCTATACGAATGCGTCCCGATCGGATCAACCTACAGTTCACCCTGCTGAGGCCGCGATCAGTCACCGCTCTCGATCCTTGGTGCAAGGAAGTACTTGACTTCACCGTTTTCCCCGGCAATGCTGAATTCGATCTTCACAGGATAGTCTACACCGAGCGAGAAAGTCAGTTTCGTACCCGAAGGAACGCTCTTCATAATGTTTGAGAAATATTCCAGTGGAAACAGACTCCTGGCCTTCTCCTTTGCCTCCAGCTCCACCAGCTGGTCCTTAGCGAGCTTCAGCTGGACCTGATCCGTGTCGCCTTCGCAGATAAGCTCAAAATATTCCGGTGTAGCGACGAGCGCCACATGGTCCGATACCGATTCGGATGCCCTTATGCCCTGCATTATGTCCTCTATATTCAGCGAGACCTTTGCGGGCAGGTTCAGGTTTGGGACCTTTGGCTCCGTCATACCCGTAGTATCGATCAGGCTCATCCTCTTGGTGGTGTTGCCGACGATCACATTCAGCCTTCTCTTGTCCTCGTCGTGGGCCAGATCCACTATGTCTCCCGCTCTCGCAAGCCGCAGGAACTGGTCGATCTTGGCGACATCCACTCCCAGATCCACCTCATCCGCCTTGTATTCCTCGAAAGCGTCCTTCTTTAACTGAACGTCCAGCATGGCCACATGGGCAGGGTCGACCGCCCTCAGCGTGATTTTTTCCGAGCTGATGGAGAATTTCGCCTCGTCGACCAGTGTGGAAACGATCGCGATTAGTTCCTTGAGCGTGTCAGCTTTTGTTCTTGCTTGAAACATTAGACTCCCCCTCATATGAGATACCGGTAGCCGGTAATACAGTAAAAATATTTAGCGGATGCCTTCGCAATCATGCTAATCGATCGATTATCTCAGTACTCCCGCCAGGAATGGGAGCATTTTGTACACCTGTAAATCCTCGTCTCTGGCTCATCCGCCGCCCTGGTCTGACGGAGCACCCAATAGGCCTTTGCATTGCCGCATTTTGGACATTCCACATCATCTGCCGTTGGCAGCGTGCCCCCTTCCTCCTCAATGACCGCGACCTCCTTATCCCTCTTCTTCGTGACGACAGTGGTCTTTTCCTTCGATGCATCCCTGTTAAATCCGCACTTGGAACAAGTCAGTACGCCATTCTTGGGGAAAAGCAAAGACCTGCAATTCGGGCAGAACATATCCGATCACTCGTCTTATGGCTATTGCTATTCGGTTAAAAGCCTTTGCCGATTACAACAATCATGGGCTGCCAATTTCCTCCCTGGAGCCCGAGGCTTCTGCATCACATCGTGTCCCAGCTTCTCCTCGCAAACCGCTTCTTCGACTTGGCAGCGTCGGCCGGACGGGGACGTCTGACCTCATTTACGGCGGTTCTGATCCCCTGCACCTGTCTTCTCGGGTGTGGTGCCGGGCCAGGATGCTTCCTTTTCCTGCTCTTGGGGTTCCATTCCTCCTCGATATATTTGTGAACCCTCCTGAGCGTCTTCGGATCTCGCGGATTTATCCTGAGCTCCGTCTCCCGGGATGGATGCCTTCTTTCCGCTTCCCGGGAAGCGCCCGATTCGTTCTTTCTCCTCGCCCTCCTCTTTTTGGAATCGGGTGCGATTACCGGAGCTGCGGAAGCCCTGCTTCTCCTTGCCTTCCGCCCGCTCTGCTTGTGCGCGGTCATTTGCTCCTGGCTTCTTCGCGTCTTTTTCGATCTCCAGCGGGATTTCTTCCTGGGCGCAATCTCTTTGTCCAAGGGGTTCTTCGCCCGCCGCTTCCTGACCCTCTTCTCGGATATCTCGACATCCTCGTCCATGTCGAAGTGCTTCTGGGCCGACCTGTTGGCAGGCACGAGCTGTTCGAACCTCTCCACCGATCTGGCCCTGCCATGCCCTTCCTGCTGATGGAAGAAGCGCATGATGGCTCGGCTCAGGGACCTCTCGTTTTGCATCATGTGATGGTCTTGGGGCAGAAAGCCCACGGTCTGTTGGGGGACTACTGCACCAGCTACTGGAAAATGAGCGACCCCGGGCTGTCCGTTGAGCTGTTCCGGCGCAACTAGTATCGTGGTGTGCGCCGTAGATGATCCAGAGGTGAACTCGATCTCCTTTCGGTTCTGCTCGGCAATGATCCCTCCGATGTAGGCAAATGCGACAGTCAGGACGTAGCTGTTGATCCCATAGGGGGAGGCTCCGGCCAAAGCGGATACGAACTGGCTTACATATTCCTGGGTGAACTCGAAATAGGGACCCAGAAACGGGATCGAAGACGCCAGGCCTCCGAGCAGGGCCGATGGTCTTATGCCGACACCGAATACCTCATCTGGAAGTATGCCGTTCTCGAAAGCGGTGATTATTGCGAAGATCGCCAGCACCGGCAGTATGGCGGCGATGATTCCCCGCCAAGGTCCTCCTGCTTTTCTCCCTCCCACATATCCGGCGATCATTTGGCCGAACATCGGAAGCCACCAGAGAAGCAGTGAGAGTATCAGAATATATTTCGCGGAGCTCCACAGGCTGTAGACCGTCCTTGCGTTCCTCAGCTTCTTCCCCTCGTGATCCTCATGGTACGAGGCGATCTTCTTGAGCTGAGCCACGCCAGAATTATCCTGATTGTCTCTTTCAGACTGGCTATTCCGTCTGCGAAGCCGCATGCCCATCCCTTCAGTCCGACAATTGTCAGACAACGATGAGTTATGCTCTCTTCCGTATTTATAAGTTTTCCAGTCCTCAATAACCTCTATCTGTATCCGAGAAATATCGAGCCGACGATGCGTCATATGCGCTTTCGGATGTGCTGGTCCGCTTCCCGATCCGCGGCTTTCGGGAAGATCTTGATTCTTAATAGATTCGGCTCTCGATTCGTCGCAGAATCGTTGTTATCGTCGATCGAAAAATATTCGGTTTCCCCTATCGAAAATCAACTCGAACATAAATTTTCTTATGCCGGTATTGTGATTGTTCACGACTAGTCTGGATAATACAATTTATCAGTATCGGTAATGGTGTGAAGGCTTTTATATATTAATAAGTAATTCAATAGACGTTGAGCGGAGCAATATGGGATGTGTTGCTCTTGGCTGAGCGGATAACCGTGAAATAGGAATTAAAAACGGGGTGATTGCTTATTCCAACAGTCCTCATTGTAGAAGATGCACCCTTTATAAGGGAAATGATCAAGGATATACTCGAATCGCACGACTATACCGTCGTGGGTGAGGCATCGAACGGACTTGAGGCGATAGAGAAATACGAGTCGTTGAGGCCAGATGTAGTGCTTATGGATATACTGATGCCAGGAATGGACGGCCTTTCGGCAATCACCAAGATAAAGGAAATAGATCAGAAGGCCAAGATAATCGTCGTCAGCGCACTGGTAAAGGAGACTCTCCGGAAGGAAGCCCTTCGTGCAGGGGCGACTGATTTCGTGGCCAAGCCTTTCCAGGTCGAGAAGCTGCTCGATGCTGTCAAGGCCGTAGCTCCAGTATGATCGGCATATGAGTTCGATAGACGACTGCATGGCTCAATCGGTCCAGTTGCCCCCCAAACGGGACCGGATGCGAGAAAAAGGTGATCTTACGCCTCAGGAGGATCTAAGTTGGCTTTTCCATTGTTCCTGACCCTGCTTGTATCCGCGGTAAGCTTTTTCTCCGCCGTTTTTTTGATAGTCCGGCTTCCACGCTCATTCACACTCGCACTGGTAGTCGCACTTATGATGCTCATAGGTGCCACGAATTCCGTAGTAACACAGATCGGGGGCGCTTCGTCCCAGGAGGATGCCGACCTCCTTCTCGGGATATCGATGTCGCTGATACTTTCATCCGTCGTTGTCTTCGGATATCTAATACTGATCTTCCCCTTCGACTACGCGGTTCTCGCCTCGAGGCTCAGGAAGCGCCTTTACTCCCTATCGTTCTCGATTCTAATCATTGCGGCGGTCCTGCTTTCCTTCTTCACCGCAAGCGCCGAGGTCACCGCTGACGATTCCTTTTGGTTCGGCTATCCCTCCGGTCTGCTCAGCTTCGGCTTCATTTCGGGTTTGGCGACTTTGATGGTGATATTCTTTTTCATTATCAACAGAAGCAGTTCGGAATCGACCAAGAAGACCGCGCTGACCCTTAGCATAGCAATGGACACCTTCATCATTTTTCTGATCATATTCGTCATAAGCGGTCAGGACCCGGAGGACTGGATCTGGGTGGACTTTGGGCTCCTCTCCCTCGTGCTCATACTCACATATAGATTCGCCACTCACCGCACCGATCTGCTGATACCCATGCCAGAGCTCTCCTCGACGGGCTCAAAATCCTCCTATAAGCTGCTCGAGGGCAGGAACTATGTCGTGGAGGAGGAGCGGCCGAAGTTCTCCTTCGATCTGTTCTCCGAAATTCTGCGCAGGAGGTGCTATGACTGCAACAACGACGAGAGCTTCGTGTGCGAGAGCCTCGACTGCACTGCCTGCTCATTGCCCTGCCCGTGCAAGGAGTGTTCGCAGCACGTCAGCCGTACCCAGGGACTCGTAATAACCAGGAAGCATCCGAATGAGACAAGGGCGGAGTACTTCATACAGACCACTCCGATCGTTTGGCTGACATCGATACCGGGAAAGGACAATATGGACCCCGCGAAGCTCAGCCTCCTGACGGATATGATAGTCAACTTCGTTGAAAAGTCCCACAACGGCGTCGTTCTCGTCGAAGGTATCGAGTATCTGATTACGGCGAACGACTTCCAGAGGGTGCTGAGGGCGATAGACAGGTGGAGCGAGGTTGTCATGTCAAACGCGTCAAGGCTGATCATATCGCTGAACCCGAATGCTTTCACAGAGCGGGAATTGGCCTTCATTGAGAGGAACAGGGAGGTCGTTAAACCCGAAGTGTACAGGACGATGGAGAAGATTTTCGCCCATTCGACCTGAGCTCCATATGCAAAAGAGTGAGAAGCTCGGGGGCGCGGGTGGCGGCGCCCCACTATAAGTCCCGACTCCCGGATTTGAACCGGGGGCCTGCTGATATCGGCGGCTGAAATCGGCAAAGCCGATCTCCCTACTACAGTCAGCCGCTCTAGCCAGACTGAGCTAAGTCGGGTATCTGGCACTCCGAACAAAGCACACCTATTATCGATTCTATATAAGTTATTTCTGTAAACCTCCAGACCTTGGGGCGCTCCAGCACGGAACAATAATTGCGAAAAGCATTAAGCCGAGATAAGCCTCACGATGCCGAGGTACGCACGATGCTCATGTGGAGGCTGGGCAATGACGGATGAGCCAGAGCTGCTTTCGAGGATATCGGGAGACAGGGCCAAATCGTTCGTGGAAGAGCTGTCCAAGATAGAAATGAGAGTGGCCGGCAGCGAAAGGGAGAGGAGCACTGCGGACAGAATCGCCGAGGAGTTCCGGAAACTGGGACTGGATGTCGCGCTCGAGGAGTTCCCCGCAATCCTCTGGGAGCACGGTCCCAGCAAGCTCGTCATGGAGGGCTCCGGAAGGGAGTTCGAGACTCAATTGATGCCGTACTCCCCGCCGGTACCCGAGGACGGGGCCAAGGGGAAGCTCGGCTTCCTGAGGTTCGGGTATCCGAAGGAGCTAAGCCAATTGGCCGAAGGACCCGTAATAGCAATCATCGACTGGAACGAGGATTTCGGTTCGATCGCCCAGATGTTGTCCGCCTTTGTTTCCGGGAAGAACATCGCGGCCCTGGGCATAATCTCCCACCTCAAAGAGGCGTTCCGGGTGGACTGCGTGCCGTTGCTCAAGAAGCCAGTATCTTTCCCGGTTTTTTCCCTGACCGGTAATGACGGCGACAAGATCAAGGAGTTCGCACTCGGAGAGAAGGCCACGGCGAGGTTCGAGGGCAGATCCGAGATAATTCGCGGCGCGGTATCCGCCAACGTCGTGGCAAGGAAGCGGGGAGTCTCGGAGCCGGACACGCGCATATTGGTCACCGGTCATCACGATGGCTGGTTCAGCGGGGCAAACGACAACCTTTCCGCGGTCGCATCCGTTATGGAGGTTGCCAGGGCGCTCGCGGACATCGAGACGCGGAGGAGCATCGAGTTCATATCCTTCGGTTGCGAGGAGTCCGGGGCGGAAGGATACTATTTCTATCTGCACGGGTCAAGGCAGTACATGGAGCGGCATAGGGATAACAGCGGTAAGATCGGCGCGATGCTCAATGCCGAGTTGGCAGGCGCATCCAATTCCGAATTTCTTCTTGTTGACTGCACCCCGGATCTTTTGCCTCACTTCCAGTCCGCATTCGAAACGATCGGTAAAAGGCCGATTTTCGAATCAAAAGGGTATCGATTGGGCGTGGCAATACCGCCGAACACCCAGGCGGATCAGATAGCCTTTACCTGGAACGGAATCCCGGGCGGTCTGATATACTGGTCATGGTATGATCAGTATCACTCGGACCTGGATACCGCTGACATAATCGAGAGCGACCGGATGCAGGCCTTCGCCGAGCTACACCTTCTATCCTGCCTGCGGATGGCGGACGCCCCCGTACTTCCGCTGAGCATTACCGGTTACTCGAGGGTGCTCAGGGTTGGTCATTCGGATGTCACAACATATCTGAGCTCCGATATGCGCAAGGCTACCATGCCTGGAATCAACCAGCTCAGGGGAATCCGATGCGAGGACGTGGACTTCGATATTCTGGAGGCGGCGATGGATTCCCTATCTAAATCTGCCGGCCGGCTGGAGAAGGTCCTTTCCGATTCCAGCGAAGTCGAACGATATAACCCGCTGCTCCTCACGGCCTGCCAGATTTTGAACCGCGGGCTCTGCAGGGGCGGTGGGATCTTCGGGGAGGATCCGATGTTTCCCGGATATTTGCTCTACCTGGAGGAGCTGCGGAAGATGGAGAAGGCGATCGAATCGCTCGTACAGGTTCAGGGCGCGGATCTCCCTCGCGAGCTCAAGGCTCTGCTGCATCCGCTGTTCCAGCCAGAGGTCGCCACGAAAGATTTCGATGTGAGCGATGCACTCAACAGACTCACGGAGACAAGGGACAGGCTCAGGGAGAAGATGACCATGGAGATTAGGCGGCTCGCCGCCTGCGTCGGCGAGGCGGATGAGACGTTGAGAAATGGCATGAGATAGAGAGGATGGATCCAGCTTCGTATGAGCGCCAAATTTCTATATTGCTGACAAATCGAGAGAACCTCGATCCGCATTCTTCTTTTCAAGAAATCGATATGTTCGATTTCTCAGAAATCATATTAACCAGATGCTCATTTGGTCTGGATAGACCATAGCGCGTATTATCGATCCAAAGGTGTAATCATGGCTTTGGCCAGAATGAAATTTCTTAGCAAAGAAGAGGAAGAGCTTGTTCACGGCTTGAGCATTAAGAACCTCGAGGAGACGGGCGTACTGGTTCGCAGCAAATCCGTTCTTGACATATTGAGCGAGGGCGGAGCGGACGTGGATTTCGCCCGGATGATAGCCAAGATGCCGGAATCAATGGTGGATGAGGCCCTTGATAAGGCTCCCAGGCAGATCACATTGGCCGCCCGGGACCCACAAAAGGATGTCCTGGTTCCGACGGACGGCTATCCGCATATCTCCACGAACGGTCTCTCAGTCTACATGACGGACCTCGAGACCGGCAAGAAGAGGGAGACCGTCAGCAAAGATCTCGTCGATTTCGCAAGGGTCGCGGATGCACTGGATCCGATCTCCTTTGTATGGCCGCAGGTCACGGCCTCGGAGGTCTTCCAGCCAGCTCATGCCGTCCATGAGCTATGGATATACCTTCAGAACTGTACGAAGCATGTCCAGGGGGACACAGTCAGCGCGGAGGACGCGAGGGCTCAGATAGAGCTTGCGGCACTCGTCGCAGGAGGCGAGGAGCAGCTCAGGAAGAGGCCGCTTTTCTCGATGACCGTTTGCCCGATCGCCCCGCTGTCCTTCGAGAAAGGCGCCGCCGAGGCCCAGGTCGAGCTCGCAAGGGCGGGGATACCAATTTCCTCGCTTTCGATGTCGCTGTCCGGCCTGTCAAGCCCGGTCACTCTGGCTGGAACCATCGTGAACGCGAATACCGAGAATCTCGCCAGTCTAGCGATCACGCAGTTTGCCTCTCCGGGCGCGCCCCACATATACGGTTCCGAATCCACTCCAATCGACATGAACACGGGATTGATCAACTACTTCGCGCACGAGGTTCCTCTAATCAGCACCGCTTTGGGACAGATGGCCAACAGATACAGGATGCCCTGCATGCTCGGCCAATGGGGCGTGAACGGCAACGCGCCCGGCATGCCCGTATCCTTCAGCGAGCTCTATACGATGGCTGTGATGACCCTCTCTGGAACGGATCTCTGCTCGGGCATGGGCGGACTCGAATCGGCCAAGGGGGCCTCGCTCGAGCAGCTCGTGATCGACGCCTCTCTGTGGGAGCATTGCCGGCCACTGCTCAGGAAGTTCGCCATCGACGAGCAATCGGCCGCATTGGATGTGGTCAGAGAGGTGGGCCAGGGTAACAGCTTCCTGACGCATCCGCATACTGCCAAGAACTTCAAGAAGGAGCTGTACTTCCGCGACAGGCGGAGGAACTCCTGGGAAGCGACCCTCTCGACTGGTATGGTCGCGGAGGCAAAATCGACAGTCAAGAAGATACTCGGGGAGCACGAGGTATTTCCGGTCGACGGGGATTTGGTCGCCCGAGGAGACGCAGCGATCCGGTCATTCGAGGAGAAAATGGGGGCGTAGAATAGCCTTTAATTTTATAATTATTCATCCTTAAAACGGTATAGAC
>DSAX01000023.1 GCA_011046235.1 Methanobacteriota archaeon
GCTGTATCGAGCGATGGCGGAGAGGGCGATCTCGTCCTTTAACGACCAAGTATCGACCGTTGTCTGTCCAGAAAAGCTGAATACTTGCTCGGGAATACATACCTCGATGGAGTTCATTTCAGACACCTTTTGGTACTAACTGGGTGAATGGAATGACCCATCAAATGATTTGCTGAGATACTAGAAAAATAGCCATCAAAAAACGAATGAATCTCTATGAATCGAGTTTAGCGTCAGAGCCATTTTATTTAAATTTTTAATAATGGGACCTGGCAATGTCGATAATTGCATTCCAGTAAATAGATAAAGTTCATATCTAACCTCGGTTGATATTAACAATGTTAATCTCCGTCAAGAATCGGAGGGAAATTATGAAAATAAAGAATTTGATTGAAAATTTGGATCGTGAGAAGGCGATCTGGGCTTCGCTTAGGATTGGGTTGGGATGGATTATGCTGTGGGCATTCTTGGATAAGGCTTTCGGACTGGGGTACGCGACCGCCTCAGAAAATGCCTGGATAAACGGAGGATCCCCGACTTCGGGATTCTTGGCGTTTGCGACGGATGGCCCTTTCAGCGGGTTCTTTGAGATGCTCTCAGGCGTAGCTGCCGTCGATTGGCTGTTCATGATCGGCGTTCTGTTTATTGGCGGTGCACTGATACTCGGGATCGGCGACAAGATAGCGGGAATTACAGGCGCATTTCTTATGCTCCTGATGTACTTGTCACGAATCCCGCCTGAGAACAACCCTGTGTTGGACGACCACATCATCTATCTGATAGTGTTTGTGGGCATTGCAACAGTCAAACCAGGTAAGTGGCTTGGACTGGGAGAATGGTGGGCGAACACCAAGCTCGTGAAGAGATATCCGTTTCTCGAATGAGCGAGGAAAAAACCCCGTCTCTTTTTTCTTAACTTTTTCAATCATTCTAATATTTCCTATTCGGAGAGTTCATACATCCATTTTGTGATATATCGTGCGATAATGCACAGCTTTTATAACGCCATTAATTGTTCAAGATATAAAGCAGGAAAGGTGTTGATAATAACCGGAACCAAGAGATTGATATATGGTTGAATCTGTTCCGATAGTTGAGCAAAGAAAAGACGCGGTCAATAGGAGGGGTAGCCATGAAAGGTGTAGTGGTTTACGACAGCTATTACGGGAATACCAAGAAGGTTGCGGAAGCGATTGCGGAGCAGATAAGATCCGAGGGGCATGAGGTAGATCTAAGAACCCTCAGGGAGAGATACGACAAACAGGTCCAGGGAGATTTTATCTTCGTAGGATCCCCCACAAGGATGGGGAAGATGACCCGCAGGGCAAAGGTGTTCGTCAAGAAGATGGATAAGGGCTCTTGGAAGGAAAAGCCAGTTGTAACCTTCGATACAATCATGCCGATGCCCGAAGATGAGAAAGAGCGGGAAAAGGCGAGGAAATGGATAGAGAACGGCGCAGCGCCCAAATTATCAGCACTCGCTAAGAACATGGGGCTGGCCACATATTCCCCGCCACTCAGAATCGAGGTCACCGGAATGAAGGGACCGTTGTCGGAAGGCGCACTCGAAAAGGCCAAGGACTACACAAAGGAGTTCCTGAGATCGCTCGGGCGATGACCTTGTTTTTATGATAAACAACAAATAAAGGTTACTGTGTATTATGCCTGGTACAATTGAAAACCGGCGGGAATAAAGATTCAAGGTTGGACCGCAATTTCTCTTCATTCCTAAGAGCCAAGTACTCCCCCATACCCAAGGACGACACAGAGAAGGTCATCGACGGTATTGCATCGACCATGGCATTAGCTAATGACAGAAATCAGACCTTAAGGAGCGTCCTTGACGGGGTTGCAAGGATGATCTATAGGCTTTTCGAGTTCAAGGAGATCGCCATCGGTTTAAAGAGCGAAAAAGACGGGCTGTTCAGATACGAAATCCTTCTCGGCTTCAAGAGGGAGTCGGAACTCGCTCACCGGCGCATTGCATATGACGAAAAGGACATGATGGATACTACGGAATATCCGGGCGTGAAGCTTGGAAAATACAGCGAGTATTGCACTTCTGAAGCCCTCGAATATGAAAGGGACGACATGGAGACGTTCAACCGGCCGATCATTGTGACGCAGGTCAGGAAATCCCACGAGGAGTTCCTGGAAGGTGACTACATCGACTTCTACATATACGGATACGATAAGGAGCTGATCGGCTGGATCGAGGTCGGAAGAACCGGGGACGGGAAACTCCCGGCCAGAAGCACGGTGTGGTATATCGAGCTGATCGCCTCGATCCTCGCCATTTTGATTCAAAAGGACAGGGCAAAGAGCAAGAAGTAGGCTTTTCCGTTGAGGTAAAATGATCATCTGGCCTATATCTACTGGTTTGAAGACGAATGAATGGCGGTGCAATAATAATTTGTACTATTTGATTCATTCAATTCGATAGGATTGAAGGAGATTGCGGAAGCTGGTTATTGATTAGAGGAATTGAATGGTTCCGGATCTGATATACCGTTTCAGTTGCTCGATGGAATCTGGAAAGTGGAAGCATGAAGGTCGTTCTCTCAACTCCGCCTGGGAAGACAACTGAGCTCTGGCCGCCTCTCGGGCTGTTGTATATTGCATCGAGTATGAGGCAGAGAAGGGGAGACGATGTCCAGGTGATAGATGCCTTCTGCGAGAACCTGACCGGTCAGGAGCTGATTGAAAGGGTTGTCGAGGCGGATCCCAACGTGTTCGGAATGAACTGTTCGACGCATACTTTCCTATCGACGATTGAAACGATGAAGGGGCTGAAGGAGCGCATGCCGGATGCCAAGCTAGTACTGGGAGGATATCACGCCACCTTTGCCTACGAGAAGATACTGAGGGAATATCCGTTCATCGACTTCATCTTGTGCGGCGAGGGGGAGCACTCATTTCCTCAGCTGCTGGAACGAATTGAGGACGACACCAGGCCCTCGGATGTGGATGGGATCGCATTCGAGGAAGACGGGGAGATTATCAGCAGGCCGTTCAAGCTGATCGAAGACCTCGACTCGCTTCCGTTCCCCGCGAGAGAACTGACCGACAGGGTGGAATACGGATATTCCCACCAGAACATCAAGCTGACATTCGGAAAATTCACCACGATCTGCACCTCGAGGGGGTGCCCGTACCGCTGCACCTACTGCTCCTGTGCCGAACTGTCTCTCAGGAGGTGGAGGGCGAGAAGCGCCGAGAACATCGTGGAAGAGATGGAATCTCTCTACAACCAGGGATACGAGTGCTGCGTGGTGGTAGATGACAACTTCACGCAGAACCGAAGGAGGGTCGAGGAAATCTGCGGGCAAATCAGAAAGAGAAAAATCGATATGCAGTTCTATTGCGAGGGCAGGGTGGATGTATCCTCATACGAGATGTTGAGACAGATGAAGGATGCCGGATTCAATGTCATATACTACGGTGTCGAAAGCGCTTCCCAGAATGTGCTCGACTACTACAAGAAGAACATCACCCCGGAGAAATCCAGGACGGCGATCGACAACGCAAGAAAGGCGGGGATGCTCGTGGTGACATCGTACATCGTTGGCGCCCCGATCGAGTCGAGGGAGGATATTAAACGGACGATCGACTTCATCAGGGATTCGAGGCCCCATGCGATCCAGGTGAATATTTTGGACTGCCTGATAGGCACTCCAATTTGGGATCAGTTGGAGCATGATGGGCTGGTAGGTCCGGAAGATTGGAAGATCAACCACCGGATTTTCGAATACATGGGAAAGCATTTCTCGGAGGATGAGCTAACCAAGTTCAAGAAGCTGGCCTATGGAGCACATATCGACGGATGGAAGAATATCAATCTTTTGACCGAGCTGCTACGCCTTTTCATGTCCAATGAGAGCGCCCGAAAGATCATATTCGGGAACATATTGAATCCCAACATCAGGAGCAAGATCTCTGAGGAGCAGCCAGTCCCGGATGGCCGGGAATTCTTAAGGGACGCGGGCGTCGGCCAGAAAGAATATGAATGAAACATGATATTCAGGCCCTGTTGGTATTGGATTTGAAGACTCCCTGGCATCTCAGGATATTGTACATTTCCACCTTTCTGCTCCGACTCGCGTTCGGGGCGCTGCTAATCGTCATCGCAAATTACATACCCGGAGGGAGCGACTACGATAAACTTCTCAACGTGGCGATAATCGCTGTCCCTTATCCACTGGCTGAGATGCTAACGGCGAATTACTTCGGGATCAAAAGCGACAGGATGGGCAGAAAGAACATTATCGTGGCGGGAACCACACTGGCAGGAATAGTCACGGTGCTATACACGCTCTCGAACAATGTCGCATACCTCTCCGTCATGCACGGAATCCACGGCATAGGAGCCGCGGCAACGGTTGCGCCCGCGATAGCCATGATCGCCGACCACGCACATGTGAACGACCGTGGAAGGCAGATGGGGTGGTTCGACTACTCCACATTCCTCGGATACATATTCGGAGCCGTCATCGGAGGTTTCTCGATAGAATACCTCGGCAACGTTCCCGCTTTTCTTTTAATCGCCGGGGCATTATTTGGCTCAGCCCTCCTGCTGTTCAAGTTGGTGCATTCGGAAGCGCCCAGGACGAAGGCTGTTCACTACGGTAACTGGGATGAGCTGAGGAAGGTTTTCAGGGTCAGGGAAATTAGGGAGATTTTTCCGATCTGGCTCATTATTGCAATCCTGCTCGGATTGGCGATAACATATCTTCCCAGAATCATGCTCAGCGAAGGAGTCAGCGGGTCGCAGATCGGCATCATGTTCGCTCTTGCCGGGGCTGCTCTGGGATTGCTTCAGCCGTTCTGGGGTAAGCTCTCCGACAGGTTCGGAAGAGTCCCGATCATGACCTATGGAATCTTGAGCATAACTGGCATAATAATGATGGTGCTGATTTTTCGAGAGGAGACCTTTACCCGCACTGAGGATGGTCTCAGCTTCGGCATTGGCATAATACCGCTCGGCATCTTCGGCCTCGGCGCAGGCGCATTCGTCCCATCCGCCCTGGCAATGATCACCGATTGCTCTGATGATAGCTGCTATGGTGCGACAATGGGCCTGTATTCCTTCGCTCTCGGATTCGGAGCCTTCGTGGCAGAAGGTATGGGACTGGCTCTGATTTGGGCATCTGGAGACGACAGCGCACCCCTTTGGCTGCTCTACTTCGCAGCGGTGCTCGTATTCCTTGCCGTATGCCTGATTGTGATCTTCTTTATCGGGAAACCGGTCTTCAAAGCGATGTTTAAAAAAAACAGTAACGAATAAAAATAGCCAAATGGATGTATTATATTGCGAGGATTATCTGGATTTAATGATTGCTGACAAAATCTTTTAAATTATCTATTAAAATATTTTCAAAGAAATTCATGAGATTAAAGCAGATATAATATACCTCATTCAGTATCGTCAATTCACCAAAGGCGAGATAAGGATTTGATGCCTGGAGAATTGGGAGGCAAAACCTATGAAAGTTCTTGTATTAGGAGCATCGGGACAGATGGGAGGATTGACCATAAGAGATCTTGCAGAGCACTACGATGCAGAAGTCATTGCCGCAGATCTCAAGCTGGACAGGATAAAGAATGTTGTTGCCAAAATCAAGAGCGACAAAATCACACCAATGAGCCTTGACGCGAATGACGCGAGCGCCCTGAAGAAGGTCGCAAAAGACGTGGATGTGGTACATAACTCCGCCTGGTACGAACTCAATATCAAAGTCATGCCAGTTGCGATCGAGGCCGGCGTTCACTATTCAGACCTCGGGGGCTTTTACGACTTCACTGCCAAGCAACTGGAATACGACAAGAAGGCGAAAGACGCCGGAGTCACTTGCGTACTGGGAATAGGGAGCTCGCCAGGCCTGACGAACATATGCGGCGCAGCAGGTGCGAAAAAATTGGATTCCGTCGACACGATCAATATCTATTGCAGCTGGGGAACGAAGGAGAAATCGGAAGACGCTGCCTTTCCGGCATATTCGATTAGGACAGTGCTGGACGAGCTGACTCAGGAACCTGGGATCGTGGAGAACGGCGTGAAGAAGAAGGTGCCGGTCCTGTCCGGGATGACGGAAGTCCTCATGCCTGAGCCATCGGGGAAGGTCGTCGCCTACTACATCAAGCACTCAGAACCCCAGACAATGGCGGATTTCATAGGAAAGGGCACCAGGAATGTCAGCTTCAGAATAGGATTCCCGCCGAACGATTTCACCACCTTTAAGACCCTGGCTCAGCTGGGATTTGGGGATAAGGAGAAAATCGATGTTGGAGGCAACTCGGTATCACCGAAAGAGGTCATAACTGCGATGTACCTGAAGGCCCTGGCCGAATCGAGAGCTTCAAACGATGCGATGGTCGACGAATACGATTTCTTCAGGGTCGATGTGACCGGCATGAAGGACGGACGGGACGCGAGGGCGACCTATTACATCAGAACCTGGAACGACCCTGAAAGTGGCATTTCTTCCGCCAGGGATACCGCAGTGCCGCCATCGATAACCGCGAACTGGTTGGCAACGGGCAAAATAACCAAACGAGGCACTATACCGCCTGAAGGATGCATCGATCCGGTACCGTTTTTCAAGGAACTCGCCAAGAGAAAAATCCTGGTCGATGAGGAACTGCAGTTCACCAACAGCTTCTATGAAAAATGAAGCTGCCTTTTTTATTTTTTTAACAATATTTTTTTATTTTGCTCATGGTACTTATAGGATCTTCTTGCACAAATCAAGTGTATTTTTATTTCGGATCTAATAAAGATTTTGAGCGGGATAAACTAATTATATATAAACACAATGAAGGAGCCCCAGATACCGGAATTAGGTTTTCCACATCTGTTTGGGAACGGAGGTAGAATGATGAAAGCGTTAGTACTTGGAGCATCCGGACAAATTGGCGCACTCACGGTACAAGATTTGGTCGAGATGTGCAAAGTAGATGTTATTGCATCGAGCAGAAGCCTTGAAAGGACAAAGAAAGCCGTAAAGGATCTGAAAATCAATCCTAACAAAGTCACTACCATGGAGCTAGACGCCAACGATCTCACGAAGCTCGATAAGGTAATGAAGAAGGAGAAGCCCGACACCGTCGTTAACTGTGCATGGTACCAGACCAACCTGGGCGTGATGAGCGTGGCGGTCAAGAATGGCGTTCATTATACCGACCTTGGTGGATTCTTTGACACCACCCTGAAACAGATCGCTCAATCCAAGAAATGGAAGGACGCGGGCGTCAACGCCACTGTTGGACTCGGCAGCACCCCCGGAATGACAAATGTTGCGGGAGCCGCTGGCGCCGCGAGGCTGGACAAGGTCGATACAATCGATATCTACTGCTCCTGGGGCAACACGCTTCCGATCAAGGAGGCCGGATGGCCCGGATATTCCATCCGGACCGTTATCGACGAGTTCACGCAGCAGCCGGTAGCCTGGTTGAACGGGAAGCACAAGAAGATGCCGATTCTCTCCGGCGAGAAGGAGGTACTGATGCAAGAACCGATCGGGAAGGTCAAGTCATACTACATCAAGCACTCCGAACCTGCAACGATGGGTAAGAACCTGAAGGCGAAGAACGTGACCTTCAGAATCGGTTTCCCGGCGCAGGACCTCAACACGTTCAAGACGCTGGTCCAGCTGGGATTCGCGAGCACGAAGCCATTGAAGGCAAACGACGGGAAGGTATCGCCGATAGACTATCTGACCATCATGTATCAGAACGCGATATCCGAAGGCCGCGGAGAAAAACCGCCGAAGGAGAAGTTCGAGTTCGACGATTTCAGAATCGACGTTTTCGGCCAGAAGAATGGTCTTCCGGCAGTCGCGACCTACTTCATCGAAACCTGGAACGACCCTGTGAGGGGCATTTCCTCGGCAAGGGACACGGCTGTTCCGCCCGCGATCGTCTCATATTGGCAGGGCACGAAGAAGATCAAGGCACCAGGTGCGTATACGGCAGAAGTAACGGTCGATCCGATACCGTTCTTCAAGGAGCTCGGAAGGAGAAAGATCAACGTGACCGAGCACTTTGAAAGAGTCACAAAATATTATTAAAAAATTTATGGTGAGATCCGCCAGGTTTTTCTGGCGATCTCAATAGATTTTTTTTCCTCAGTCGCCTTTCTTGATATCGTCGAAGAGCTCGTCAGTTATTTTGAGCACGTTCTCGATGTCCTCCTCGGTGAACGGGGTCGAGAGGAAGAATCTCTCGTCAGGGTGAGGAATGCCGAAGTATACTCCCTTCGTGAGTCCGCCATAGAACAACTTCATCCATTTCTCCTCATTAAGGGCCAGAGTTGCACGCCAGTTATCGGCCTTCTCGATATCGAAGTATATGCATCCGAGTGGGCCTACGTTGTTGACGGCGCCGACTATTTTCTTATCGGCTAGCTGGCCTCTGATCCCGTTAAACAGCTGATCCGATATATTCTCAAGATGCTCGTAGGTTCCAGGTCTGGATAGAATCTCGATGGATTTGATGCCCGCTGCGAGGCTCGTCGGGTGGCCGTTGTACGTCCCGACCTGTACGGCGGATGTCATTCCGGCCTCAACCTCTGCAGCCGTGCCCTGGGTTCTCGGGAGGATCGCTTCCATGATCTCCTTCTTGCCTCCGAGGCACGCCACCTGGAATCCTCCGCCGGCTATCTTCGAGAGCGCAGTCAAGTCCGCCTTCACGTCGTATCTCTCCTGTCCCCCGCCGAAGGCTATCCTGAACCCTACCAGGACCTCGTCAAAAATAAGGACCATGCCCAGCTTCTCGGTGAGTTTTCTGACCTTCTTGAGATAGTCGTCTTTCGGAGGGATAACACCGCCCCCTCCCATTACGGGCTCCATTATGACCGTTCCGACTTCGTCCGCGTTCTTCTCGAGTATCTCGGCCGTTGCCTCGTAGTTGTTGAACGGTATGATTTTTATCAAATTCTCTGTTATATATTTAGGGATCCCCGAACCGTAGGGAAGGCATGGTGGGTTGTTGGGATCACTGTCCAAATATTTCTCTGTCAGATGCAGTGCGTGAAGCACATAGTCGTGGCCTCCGTGATACGAGCCCTCTACCTTTGCGATCTTTTCCTTCCCAGTGTATGATCTGGCGATGCGGATCAGGTTCATCGTCGCCTCGGTCCCCGAGCTGCAGAACCTCACTAGTTCCATGCTCGGAAACGCCTTTTTGACATTCTTGGCGTAGGTCTCGATCATCTCGGTAGGAGCTCCGAGCACGTCTCCCCCTTTCGTGACTCGGTCTATGACCGCCTGGCGTATTTCCGGCGGGTTGTGTCCATGTATGATCGACCCCATTCCGCAAAGAAGGTCGTAATACTTGTTGCCGTCGATATCAAAAATGAACTGCCCCTCTCCATGCGTCAGATAGACGGGATGCGGGTCGATCATCCTTACGTTGCTCTCGACTCCTCCTGCAACATGTTTCTTAATTCGGTCATAGGCTTCCTTTGACTTTCGGGTTTTCTTATTGAATTCCTCGATGTATTTTTCGACCTGCATAACATTGCACCTTCTCATCATGGACAATAAAATTCGATTGGATGAAAGAGATACCAATCGTATTTTTCACATATCCCCTTGAGTCTGGAGCTGACCCCAGACCGGGCAATGAACCCAAACCCGTAATTCCATAATAAACCTTTGTTTCAATCGTATCAACGGTGATGGTGAGGAAGCATAATATATAACAATGCAAAGAGCGTTTTTCTAAAAAATCTTCATATTTATCAAGAATTATTTGAATGTCGAAAAAACATAGGACAAAGCCAGTTCTCGTTTTCTTACATTTATAATCAACAAATATAATTCAATTGAATAATAATGGAGATATCCCGTTATGAGCCAATATAAATTGTTTTGGACGGCGAATGCCGTCCCTTTCTGAAATCGCAAAACGCGTTTTCAGTAGTTTTCGGGTTTGATCTCGAAGTACGCCCTCGGGTGTAGACAGGAAGGACACATCTCAGGAGCCTCAGGACCCTCGTGAACATATCCACAGTTTCTGCAGCGCCATTTCGTTTTGCCCTCTCGCTTGAAGATCTGGTTCTTCTCTATGTTCTGGAGCAATTTCAAATAGCGGGCTTCGTGGCCCTGTTCCACCGACGCGATCGCCCTGAAGGTCGCCGCGACCTCAGGGAATCCCTCTTCGTCCGCGGTCTTTGCCGCATCTGGATACAGCTTGGTATGCTCTAGGTTCTCTCCCGTTGCGGCCTCCTTGAGGTTCTCGATTGTTGTACCTATGATACCGGCGGGATAGGATGCGACTATCTCGACGTCTCCTCCCTCCAGGAATTTGAAGAAGCGCTTAGCATGCTCCTTTTCGTTATCCGCAGTGTCCAGGAAGATCCATGAGATCTGTTCGTACCCTTCCTTCTTGGCTACCGAGGAGAAATATGTGTATCTGTTTCTGGCCTGGGATTCTCCCGCAAATGCTGCAAGCACATTTTTCTCCGTTTTCGTTCCTTTCAGACTCTTCATCATATCACACATCTTTAGTTGCTTAAAATATTTGCATCTCAATGTTTTTCACGACGTTATCTCATAGCTTATTTGGATGACCAGTGTCCATGAACATTGCAGTATTCTCTTGCCCGATAGACCTCCTTGACGCCGAACTCCGCCTCAGGAGCCTCCCCGGGCTTCAGGAACTTCCGCATGACGGCTCCTCCCGCCTCGACCGCGATCCACTCAATGTAGTGCTTATCCTCCATCGGATGAGGTACAGAGCCGACCTTGACCTTCACTCCTTTTTCGGTCTTCTCAATTACTGGCACGTGCTTCTCCTTTCCCTCTTCCGCAGCGGTCTTCGCCTCCATTAGAATCATCGGCTTGCCACAGCAAACAAGCTTGCCGACTCCCTCGTGGAGTACCTCAACAATGTTCCCGCATACTTCGCATTTATAGACTTCCAATCTCTTTGTCATTCATCCCCCTCCTTACAGTTTCTTGTGGCAGAACCACCAATCGTAACTGTCGCCGCTCTTCATGCGCTCCTTTGCGGTCTTCTCATCCGACGCAGGCGGGATTATCACCCTATCCCCTATCAGTTCGTTGTTTGGCCAGTTGGCAGGAATCGCCACTTTGTTATCATCAGCGGTCTGGAACCCCCTGATCATCCTGACGATCTCGTCCATGTTGCGCCCCAGCTCCTGCGGATAGTACAATATCGCTCTGATAACGGCTTTCGGGTCGACGAAAAATACGGCTCTCACCGTATTCGTTCCCTTACCTGGGTGGATAAGCCCCAGCGTATTCGCGACCATGCCGGTATCAGCGATGATCGGGAACTTAATCTCTGTCTTCAGGTTCTCGTTTATCCATTGGGTCCATTTTATATGGGAATAAACCTGATCCACACTTAGCCCTATCAGGCCGGTATTCAGCTTCTCAAACTCATCATACCTCTTCTGGAACGCGTAGAATTCTGTCGTACAAACAGGGGTGAAATCGGCCGGATGGCTGAAAAGAATAAACCATTTACCAACGAATGCGTCTGGCAACTTCATCTTGCCGTGTGTAGTCGGTACCTCTATCTCCGGGAACTTGTCCCCTATCAGCGGTATTTTTTGCTCCATTCTATTAACTCCCATATTATCGATATCAAATTGAAACCGATGGCTCCTCCCAGACAGCTCTTTTTACGACTGATTCCCTTCCGATCCTCGTATCCGGCAGAATATTTAGATAATAGGGATACTCTGCGCGACGAGATTCGGCCGAGCGGCTTTTATCGGGATTCAATCCTTAATTAAGTTTCCTAACCTCTTTCCTGTCTCCTTCATCATATCAAGTTCTTTTGCATCTGGGATGTAGTTTATCTTCACTCCCTCCACCGGGAGATCCCACTTGAGATCGTTGATCACTTTCTCAATATCGCCGACGGATTGTCCGCCCCAGCCATAGGACCCGAACGCGAAGCCAATACGGTTGCGCGGTCGGAGGCCCTTCATGTAGGTAAGGAACGCCCCGATGGTAGGCAGATACCCGTTGTTCAATGTGGGTGAGCCGATGAATACACCTTTGGCATATAGTACATCGGCAATCGCGTCGGAGATATGGGTGACCTTCAGGTTCCTCATGTTCACCCTGACGCCAGACTCCTCGAGCCCCTCGCTCAAGCTAAAGGCCATCTTCTCGGTGGAGCCCCACATCGAATCGTAGATTATGACTGCCCTTTTCTCGGTCTCGTGAGTCGCCCACTTAGAGTACTCCGCCAGTATCTGGGGGATGAACTTCCTCCAGACGACCCCGTGGTCGGGGCATATCATTTCGATATCTAGGCCGGACAGCGCGTCCAGAGCTTTCTTGGTCTGATCCCCGTAAGGCAGCACTATGTTGGCGTAATAGCTGCCAGCCTGCTCTTTCAGGATGTCCCAGCCGACCTCGTCGTCGAACCGCTCGGATGTGGCGATGTGCTGCCCGAAGGCGTCGCTCGATAGGAGCAGCTTCTCCTCCGGCACATATGTTACCATGGAGTCTGGCCAGTGCACCATCGGCGTGTGTATGAAATGCAGCGTCCTGCGTCCTATCTTCAGCTCTTCTCCTGATTTGACAACGTGGAAGTCCCAGTCGCATTTGAAGTGCCTCTTCAGCCCCTTCTCTCCCTGGGTCGATGTAATGACCTTGGCATTTGGAGCGTGCTCTAGCATCCTTGGAAGACATCCCGAATGATCCATCTCGACATGGTTTGACAGGATGTAGTCTATCTTGGCGGGATCGATGACCGCCTTTATTCTGGCAAGCATCTGATCGAATGTGTAGTGCTTCACCGTGTCCACGAGGACTATCTTCTCATCCAGAATGAGAAAGGCGTTGTAAGTGGTGCCCCTTGGCGTGAGGTATCCGTGAAAATTCCTGATGTCCCAGTCAATCGCGCCTACCCAGTAAATCCCCTTCTTGATCTCGGTTTTATCCAAGCGCTCACACCTTTTCGAACTGGTCTTTTCCGGCTCCGCATACGGGGCAGAGCCAGTCATCCGGCAGATCTTCGAACTTAGTCCCCGCCGGAATGTCGTTATCCTGATCGCCTACTTCTGGGTCATAGATATACCCACAGACCATGCATCTGTATTTGTCCATAGCTACCCCTCGGTTCTTATCACTCCCCGGCTTGAGACCAAAGGAGGGATTTCCGATAATGTCCTATTCATTTAAGATACTATCCGTAAGATACTATCCGTCAATAATTAGCAGCTTCGATATAATTAACTTAACGGTGTAATGTCATTAAATATTTCCATCAGCTTGTACCCGCATTCATTACAATATGAAGATTATTTTTCTACCTCCTCCAGCGATATTTCGATAACCTTTGAATTCCCGAGAACTACAATAGAAAAATTTCAATCTCAATGCCGGAAATAAGAATGGTTTACGGAAGGAATACAAAACTACAGAAATTCGAATGAGATGAAGATCGCTTCTGCGCAGACAATGTATGGATTCTATTTCAATCAAGATATAGAGCCACTGGAGGGATTCGAACCCTCGATCTACGCCTTACCAAGGCGTCGCTATCTGGCGGATCCGGGACCGGGTTGCCCAAGATCTACCGCTAAGCCACAGTGGCATGGCCAGTTCGCATTACCAAGTATATATTAAAGAGTTTTCATCACGAAACCGCGCAATCTGCTCATCAACGAAGGTGCGGGATCGCGACCTTATGTTTATAACTGGCATCTGCAATTCGTTTTCGCCATGAAGAGGTCGCTTAGCGGGCTAGATATTATCACTGTATCAGGGGAGCTGCAGGTGCTGGTCGGCTCAAGGGTCGATAAGATATACCAGCCGGAGAGAGACGAGATCGCAATATCCACCTCTTCCAAGGGTAGCGGTAAAATGCGACTACACGTGGCCCTGTCCGGCTGGATCTGGATATCAGCAGCACAGTCGGATATGCCAACCACACCGTCCAATTTCGCGATGCAGCTCAGAAAGCACCTGTCCAACGGGATCATTTCCGCGGTCAACCAGCATGGCCTTGACAGGATCATCGAGATATCGGTCCAGAAGCAGGAGGAATACAGGCTGATCTTCGAGATTTTCGGAGACGGGAATGTGGTGCTCGTTTCCGGTGATAAGATCATCGCGGCCCTCAGGATCAGGAAATGGAAGCACCGGGAGATCAGGCCCAATTCGTCGTATGCATACCCTCCTGAGGCTTTCGATCCGAGGAATGCGTCAGACGAGAAGCTGAACGACCTGATCCTGACCTCGAAGGCGGACATGGTGAGGACTTTGGCAACCAGGCTCAATTTGGGCGGAGGATATGCAGAGGAGATATGTCTCAGGGCAAAGATCGATAAGGGGATAAACGCCAATGAGTTGGGGGAGGAAGAGCTCGACAGAATCAAAGAGGAGATACACAGGCTGATTGGCGATTTTGAGACCGGTAACTTCTTTCACATCTCGACCGAGAATGACAAGCCAGTCGACATTTCTCCCATAGAGCTCCGACTTGACGACAGAAGACAGACCAATAAGTTTTCCAGCTTTTCGGAGGCAATCGAGAATTACTATCATAGCACACCCAAGATGGAACCGGGAGAGGCGAAGCTTAACGACGAGAAGGAGCGGCTGGAGCGGACGCTCTCATCGCAGGAGGAGGCAGTCCAGAGATTTCGAGAGGAGATCGACAGGGCCCAGAAGCTCGCCGAACACATATTCTCCAATTTTGGATTGACGAGCGCGTTGCTCGATAAGGTCAAGGCCTCCGTCGAGGAGGGGACACCTTTCAAGGAGTTCGAGATGATAGACCCCGCCGAAGGGGTTTTTTCCGCCGAGATCTCCGGTGAGGTGATGAACCTGAGCTGGAGAAAGGACGTAACGCAGAATGCCCAATTCTATTACGAGGAGGCGAAGAAGCTCAGGGATAAGCTGGAGGGGGCGCTCGAAGCGATAGTCGAGACCAAGAAGAAGCTCGAGAACCTGGAGGACAGGGAGCTGGTCCTCAGAACCGAGGAAAAGGAGAAGGACCGCAGGACAAAGCCCGACTGGTTCGAGAAATACAGGTGGTTCAGATCATCGGAGGACGTTCTGATCCTCGCTGGTAGGGACGCCAAGAGCAACGAGCTCTTGGTCAAGAAACATCTCAAACCGGGCGACCGATATGTACACGCGGACATTCACGGAGCGCCAAGCGTCGTCGTCAAATCGAAGGAAGGGCAGACGGAAGCAACGCTCAGGGAGGCGGGGGAGTTCTCCCTGGCCATGTCCAAGGCGTGGAACGCCGGATTGGCCGGTGGTTCGGCCTATTGGGTCACCCCGGAACAGGTCAGCAAGACCCCGGAGAGCGGGGAGTTCGTGCCGCGGGGGGGGTTCATCATCCGCGGTAAGCGGAACTATATGGAGAAGTTAGAGCTGAGGCTCGGGATAGGCATATGCAGCGTCGAATCGAAGCGGAAGGTGATGTGCGGGCCGCTCCCGGCGGTGGCCAAGCATTGCAGCAGCTATGTGGAGATTCGTCCGGGAGATGTGTCGAAAGAAAAGGCCGCGAAGCTTCTGGCTGCTCGATTCTCCGCCGCGATATCGGACATACAGGCCGTCCTTCCGCCTGGCAGCGTCGATATTAGGGAGAAAGATTAGTCAGCGCCCGAGCTGGGATTTGAACCCAGGTCCGGGGCTCCGCAGGCCCCTAGGATATCCAAGCTACCCCACTCGGGCTATGATCGGTCAGATGATGCGGAGCATGTTCAAAAATGTTTGTCGTTAGGCACGATATTGGCAAAATTTCGCAAAACAACGGTAATTACGATGGGCTGTCTCTCAGGTCGATCTACGCCTCGATGTTCTTGCGGCATCTGGTCGCATACCCCGCGATGCGGTTCCTTACGCGGACCGTCGTGACATCGGCGACCTCGTCGACCACCTTCTTGTTTTGCTCGAAGTCGTCCGTGAACTTATCCGGGAACTTCTTGACCAGCTCCTCCGCGATTCTCTTGATATAAGTCGGCCTGATCTTTCCCAATCAATCACCGTGCAACTGTCCAACATCCATGCTGTATTTATGTGTTTTGGAGTAGGTCACCGTTGATGGCCCCTCATTCCTGCGATGGTTTGCCGACAAGCACTTCCTCATCCAGGTCCGACGGGGTCTCCCCCTTTCGGACCGGTTTTCCGCAGCTGTACTCCCCCTCGGGACATGGGCCCCTCACGCAGGCCGGGCCGGCGTTCTCGAAAAGTATGGGAGAGGTCTTTCTGGCGGCTTCGAGCATATACCAGGCCATCTTCCGGATCTCCCACTGCGCCCGGCGACAGCACCTGAGCGTGAAGAAATGCCAGAGCTCGCGGGCGTTCATCGTCACGGTTATATTCGTGTTGCACGCGTTCGGCAGTACATATCTGGCATCCTCCTTGGGCGCGTTCTCGCACAGCTTGGCGTACTCCTTCCAGATAACGTCCATGAGCGCCTCGTACCTTCTCAGTGATTCAGGATCGGCCGCGATGGAGGGCGGCACTATGTACTCGGCCCGATCCATGGATACGTACCGCTGGCTCTGCTGGGAATATGAGGCGATCCGGTGGCGGACGAGCTGATGCGTCAGTGCCCTCGAGACCCCCTCGATGCTGAAGGTGAAGTTGGCATGCTCGATCACGGAAAGATGGCCCATCCCCACGATCTTCGCGATTGCCTTTCTTGCATTTTCGTCAGTGATGTTCTCGAAAATTGCCGCGCTCGGTTCGCGGGAATAGCATGACAGGGCAGCGGCGGCGCATATCCTGTCGGGATCTCTTGGATGGTTGATAAGACGAATCTTCATGTCAGGCCCTTGCGGTATCTCGCTGGCGGAATTAAAGATTGTCCTCGCCGGGAA
>DSAX01000082.1 GCA_011046235.1 Methanobacteriota archaeon
CCGGCTTCTTCTCCGGCTTCTTCTCCTCCTTCTTCGCCTTCTTCTCCTTTTTCGGAGCGGGCTTCTTCTTGGCCGGAGTCGAAGATGTTATGGCGAGCATGATCCTCTGGAGCTTCTTCTCCCCCAGGAAGCCCTCGAGCTCTACCCTGAGCTTCTTGTCGGATCCTATCTTCTTGATCTTGGAGAGCGTGAATCCCGCCTCGACCAGCTTCTCGGCGGTCTTATCGTCGACCCCTTTTGACACCAGCGCGTCGACTGATCGGTTAGATTTTACCATTTCTATTCCTCCTCGAATTCGCTGTCCTCGGTCTCCGATTCCGCATCCTCGGGAGTCTCCAGAAGATCCCTGTCCTGGATCCCGTAGCTGACGACCCCCTTCTCGGTCACCTTGGCCAGGTCTTCTCCCTCCTCGCCGAGGACGTCCAGGATTATATCGTCGATGTCGACGGGCTCTCCCTGAACGCTCCGGGACGGGTCTATCCCGTCCTCTCCGTATCTGAACTGGATAATTGTCCCCGCGGTGTTCTGGACGCTTCCGTCCTGCATGACCTTAAGATCTTCCAGGGCGTTTATCAGACGGCGCTGCATGTAACCGGACCGAGAGGTCCTGACGGCTGTGTCGACGAGGCCCTCACGGCCTCCCATGCTGTGGAAAAAGAACTCCGTCGGGCTGAGGCCGCTCTTGTAGGAGCTCCGTACGAAGCCCCTTGCCTCCGCGCCCAGGTCCCCTTTCATGAAGTGCGGGAGGGTCCTGTTCCAGTAGCCCCTTCTCAAGCGCTCTCCTCTGACGGCCTGCTGTCCAATGCACCCGGCCATCTGCGAGAGGTTCAGCATCGACCCCCGCGCGCCGCAACGGGCCATTATGACCGCGGAGTTCTCCATACCGAGGTGTCTCCCCGCGATGTGCCCCGCCTGGTCTCTGGCCTTGCCGAGCTCCTTCATGATCTCCACCTCGAGCGTCTCCTCGAGCGACCTGCCGGGCATCTGCTCCAGCTCGCCGTGCCGGTACGCGCTGACGTAAGAGTTGACCTTCTCCATCGCGAGCCTCAGCACCTCCTCGATCTGTGCCTTGGCGTCCATCGGTATGTCCTCGTCGTTGATCCCGGTCGTGAACCCGCGTATGCCGATGGCTCCGATGGCCATCCTTGTGACCGAGTTGAGGAACGAGCTGGCGGAATCGGGCCCGTAGTCCCGGGCGATCTTGTCGAGTATCCTGCCCTTGAAGGCGCCGATCGCCTTCTCGTCGATCGTGCCGGTGATGAGCTTGCCGGAGCGGATCACGACGAAGGCATCGTTCTCGCACTTCTCCCGCTTGCACTCCTGGCATTTCTGGCAGATCGACGCCCTGAAGGTCATGTGAATGTCATTCGGGAGCAGCATGCTGAACAGGTCCTTTCCGCGCCAGTATTTCTTGCCGTCGATCCCCTCGATCGGATCCGGCAGGTCGACGTCCATCCTGGACATGATATGAGTGGCCTCCTCCTCGTCGAACTTGGAGTCCTTGTACGTGAGCAGGAAGACGCCCGTTATATGATCGTGTATGCCCCCGATGACGGGGCCTCCGAACCTGGGTGACAGGATGTGCTCCTGCACCCTCATCAGAATCTTGGCCTCCGCCCTCGCCTCGTCGCTCTGCAGCACGTGCAGGTTCATCTCGTCGCCGTCGAAGTCGGCGTTGTACGGCGGGCAGACGGACAGGTTGAACCTGAAGGTCTTAGCGTCCATGACCCTGACCGCATGGGCCATCATGGACATCCTGTGAAGCGAGGGCTGCCGGTTGAACAGCACAATGTCCCCGTCCATGAGATGCCTCTCGACGATGAATCCCTGCTCGAGTATCTCCGAGACCGACTCCGCGTTCTTGTCGGTCACCTTGATCCTCCGGCCGTCGTTCCTGAGCACATAGTTCACTCCCGGCAGGTACGGCTTTCCGGGAGGTTTCGGACCCCTGATCACCAGCTCCTTGGCGATCTGCAGGTTCCAATCGTTGACGTGCAGGGGCACGGTCAGCTCCCTGGCGGCGTCCTCTGGCACGCCTACCTCGTTAATGGATAGGAACGGGTCGGGCGAGATGACGGTACGCGCGGAGAAATTGACCCGCTTTCCGGACAGGTTCGACCGGAACCGCCCCTCCTTTCCCTTTAGCCTCTGGACCAGGGTCTTCAGCGGCCTTCCGGAGCGGTGCCTCGCCGGTGGTATGCCGGAGGTCTGGTTGTCGAAGTATGTCGTGATGTGATATTGCAGCAGCTCCCACAGGTCCTCCACGATAAGTTGCGGAGCGCCCGCGTCCCTGTTCTCCCTTAGCCTCTGGTTGATCCTCAGCACATCGACCAGCTTGTGCGTAATATCGTCCTCCGACCTGTCGCCCGACTCCAGGGTGATCGAAGGCCGCACAGCGACCGGCGGAACCGGAAGCGATGTCAGGATCATCCACTCCGGCCTCGCGGAGTCCGGGTCTATGCCGAGCGGGGGCAGGTCCTCGTCCGGGATCCTCTCAAGCCTTTCCCGGACCTCCTTCGGGGTCAGCTTGTGGCCCTCCTCTCTGAAGGTGGTAGGCTTGTCTAGCGTGATCTTCAGCTGCACCGCCCCGCAGTGCGGGCAGACGGTTCGGGAGGCCGCGTCCTTCGCGGTCTCCTTGGAGATCAGCCCGACATCGATCGTGTCCCCGCCGAGCTCCTCGAGGCGCGCCATCTGCTTCGTGTAGTCCTCCGCCTGCTCCCTGGTCAGCAGTAGCCGTCCGCAGGTCCTGCAGGTGGACTGGAGCAGCTTCTTGAGCTCCTTCACGTAGCCGACGTGTATGACCGGCATGGCGAGATCTATGTGCCCGAAGTGCCCCGGGCACTCGTCCGCCTTGCGCCCGCAGGTCTTGCATCTCAGACCGGGCTCGATGACGCCCAGATGCGGGTCCATGAGCCCCATGTCGATCGGGAAGCCGTCGTCGTCGTACGTGTCGGCGGTGATGATCTTGGTCGCCGACATCTTCCGAATCTCGTCCGGTGACAGCAGAGAGAACTTGATGGAAGATATCCTCTTCGTGATAATTTGTCCGATCATCGCAAATCCTCCAGTTGAAGCCTCATGACCACGCCAAGCGACATCAGCTCGTCGAGGAGCAGCTTGAACGCGTATGACATCTGTACTTGGTAGATCTTCGAGTTGTTCCCGCAGACGGGGCAGCGGAGAGACCCGCGACCGTCCAATATCGCGATGTGCCCGCAGTTGAGGTTCCCGCAGACGTACTGTAGCGTGCCGTCCGACTCGTCGAGCAGCCTGTCCTTGATGACCATGGCCGCCCCGTGCCCGATCAGGCAGTCCCTCTCCATCTCGCCGAACCTGAGACCGCCCTGCCTGGACCGCCCCTCGGTCGGCTGCCGAGTCAGTATCTGGACCGGGCCGCGGCTTCTCACATGCAACTTCCCGGCGACCATGTGGTGCAGCTTCTGGTAGTAGATCACCCCGACGAATATCTCGGCCTCGATCCTCTTGCCAGTCCTGCCGTCGTACATGACCTCCTTGCCGTTGTCCTTGAACCCGGCCTCTATGAGCGCCTTCCGCATGACCTCCTCCTCTTCCCCGCTGAACGGGGTGCCGTCGATCAGCCGGCCTTCCATGGAGCCGACCTTGCCGCCGATCATCTCGAGCACGTGCGCGACGGTCATCCGGGACGGTATGGCGTGCGGGTTGATGATGAGGTCCGGGATGATCCCCTCATCCGTGAATGGCATGTCCTCCTCTCGCGCGACCAGGCCGATGACCCCCTTCTGCCCGTGCCTGGACGCGAACTTGTCCCCCAGCTCCGGGATCCTGAGGTCCCTGACCTTGACCTTGACCAGCCGGCTGCCGTTCTCCGACTCGGTCATGAACACGTTGTCGACCCAGCCGATCTCGCCGCTGCGGACCGTTATCGACGTCTCCCTACGCTTCTGGGGCGTGAGAAAGTCGGTCTCCTCCTCCAGGAAACGGGGCGGGGAGGTCTTCCCGATCAGTACATCGCCTCCAGAGACGTCCAGCTCGGGGCTGATGAGCCCGTCCTCCGACAGGTTGCTGTAGGAGGTGTCCGCCCTTGCGCCCCTGACGTCGGGGCTCGGTATCTCGAAATGGTCCTCCTGGCCTCCGGGGTATCTGCGCTCCTCGGCCTTGTAGGTCCTCATGAAGCTCGACCGGCCGAGCCCTCTGTCGATCGCGGCCCGGTTCATTATGACCGCATCCTCCATGTTGTATCCCTGGTGCGACACGACCGCGACCACGAAGTTCTGGCCTGCGGGCCTCTGGTCGAAGTTCACGAAGTCCATCGCATTCGTCCTGACGAGCGGCCTCTGCGGGTAGTGCATGAGATGGCCCCGGGTATCGGGCCGGATCCTGAAGTTGGATGACGAAAGTCCGAGCGACTGCTTGGCCATGCCCGAGCCCATCGTCACACGCGGGCTCGAGTTGTGCTCCGGATACGGGACCACTCCCGAGCAGACGCCCAGGATGACCAGCGGGTCCATCTCCAGGTGGGTGTGCTCCGGAGTCAGGTTCGACTCGACCTCGAGCATGCCGTCGCACCCCTTACAGCGGAGCTTCACCATGCCCTCCTCGCCCGGGTTCATCCAGTCGACGTCTATCCTGGAGAGCGACCGGCCGCAGTGCTTGCACCTCGCGGGCGGGTTGTAGGCGAACAGCGCGATGTAGGTGTCCTCCTCCTCCTCGGCGTCGATCCACTCGACGATGCCCTCGCGGATCTGGTCGGACCATCTCAGCTTTCCGGACCGCATGTCGTCGAGGTGCTTCTTTGTGAGGACGGTCCTGCCGTTCCTGGTCGTGATCAGGGGCCGGCGCAGCCTGCCCTCGTCGCAGTTGATAATGATCTCGTTCATCTCCTCGTCGTACCTGATATTGACCTCGTGCGAGAGCATCCCGGAGCGCCTCCGCACCCGGATCTCCGTCACGAGGTCCATCGGCTTCTGGTGCATACCGACCAGGTCTCCGTTGACATAGACCCTGGATGCGCTCTCCATGCGCTCAGAAACCTCCTGGACTCCGAGCTCCTTCAGAAGCCAGTTGATCTCACCCTCCTGATAGCCTTCGGATACGTCGATGATGAGCGCATAGTTCTTGACCAGGCCGCAATTCTGGCCCTCGGGGGTCTCGTTCGGGCACAGCCTGCCCCACTGCGTGGGATGCAAGTCGCGCGCCTCGAAGTGCGGCTGGCTTCTGGTAAGCGGGGAGGTCACGCGCCTCAGGTGAGACAGCGCGGACATGTTCGAAGTGCGGTCCAACAGCTGCGACACCCCGGTCCTGCCGCCCACCCAGTTGCCCGTGGCGAGCGCGTGCAGAAGCCTGTGGGTGAGAAGGTCCGGCCTGATCGCGGAGGCGATTCGCAGCTCCTTCTTCCGCGTGTAGCTCCGCTCCAGCTGGTACTTCAGATCTTTGATCAGGTTGCTGAACGCCACCCGAAACAGGTCCTCCATGAGGTCCCCGGCCAGCTTGAGCCTCTTGTTCGCGTAGTGGTCCTTGTCGTCCTCTCCGCGCAGGTTCAGCGCGAGCTCGAGCACGGTCCTGGCGACCCTGCCCAGGAATATGGCCTTCTTCAGCCTCGCCTCCCGGGTATCCCCCAGGTGCGGCAGGAGCGACCGGTCGATTATGCTCTCGACCTTTCGTATCCTGTACTCTTTCGCCTGGCCGGTGGCGAACTTCCGCTCCAGGTAGAGTATCGCGTCCTCCTGGTTGAATATCCCGTTCGGGGGATACTGCTTCTTGTTCCGGCACTCCTCGATGTTGGCGTAGACGATGTTCTGCATCTCTGGGACCGAGACGATCGCCTTGAAGATGTCCTCGTCGTCGTCCATGCCGAGCGCCTTCATGAGCGCGATCAGCGGTATCTGCCCGGACACCGCGGGGACGGACACCATGAGCATCCCGTCCTTCTTCTTCTCCATCAGGGTAAGCGCGCGATACCCCTCCTTCTGGGAGAATACCTTGGCCACCTCTATGCGGGAGCCGTAGCGCTCGTTGATCTCGACCATGACCCTGTTCGGCGCGAGGTCTTCGAGCGAGATGAGCGCCCGCTCGGTCCCGCCGATGATGAAGTACCCGCCGGGGTCGCACAGGTCCTCGCCCTGCTTGACCAGGTATTCATTGTACTCCTCGGCCGTCGGCTCACGGTCCACGTCCATGTTGTCCACGTACAGGTTGCACTTCTTCGACTTGACCATGCATGGCAGGTCGCCGATATGCACCCGCTCGGCCTCGCGCTCGATGCCGTCCTCTATGATCGTGAAATCCAGGGATATGGGGGCGGAGTAGTTGAGGTTCCTCAGCCTGGCCTCCATCGGGAACAGGTCGTGGGACGCCCCGTTCGCCTCCCTTATCATCGGCTTCGCGATCGATATAGTGGGCATCGCGTTCGGGTCGATGCTGCCGATCCTCTCGTCCCTCATCCGGCCGAACCGTATCTCTATCACCTTTCCGCCCGTTCGGTCCGGGTCGAGGTGGAATATACCGCCCTCGATGTCCTCAGGTGCGGCCTTGGCGCTGTCCACGATCCTCTGCATCCGGCTGTTCGGGTTGTCAATGGTCGGCAGAAAATCGTTGAACGACGCGATGTGGTGATTGACTATGCTCCTCTCTCTGAAGTAGGTTTCAACAAGTGTTCTCATGGGATCACCCGCGGATTACAAGACGATGGCAGACGGAGACCCCGCTCGTCGGGCTTCTCCTGACGATTTTGATGATCCGACCCTCCTCTACGGGGCCGACAGCCTGATCCAGCGTGGCCACGCATGGGTCGCTGATCCTGATCTTCGGCAGCTGATCCTTTGTCAGCTGCAACTCGGCGAGGGCTTTCTTCTCCTCCGATTCGCTGAGCAGGTGGTGCTCAGGTACGAGCTCGTGCTCGAGCACGTTGAATTCTTCACTCATATCATTCCCTCCCATTCGTTTGTCTGAAAGATGCGTACATCTGGAAACCTCTCTGAGCCAGTTCCATGATATCGTTCGTCCCCTCTTCTATTCAGACAGCCTGGCGGGCCCGCGGGGATTTTCGCGACATGTCGTGTCCGGCTATGTCCGTTCGAACCCCGGGCCACCTGGTTAAAAGCCAGATGCTCTTTCTAGGGATTCCTCTCAGTCATTTGATAAGAATCCTACCTAGCTGAGCTACGGGCCCTGGACGACGAGGCTTCCCTCAGGCTGCATTAGCGTGCGGTGTAGTCACCTTTGATATATAAAATTTCTTCTCATTCGAGCTTTTGCCCGTATCTGCAGCACTTGCGCCTCTGCATCGAGCGGATATCCTAAGCCGTCCCGCCTGCTTTTTAGTCACTTTTCTCCTATATTACTATTGCACATTATACTAAATAAGCCTAATGGCAGGTCTTGGTCAGATTCACCATGCCAGTCTCTCTATTGGCATTCCCGCCAGTATTGATAACCGTCTCCAATGGAAATCCTGGGGTGCCAGACGATTGACCAGGCTTTGCTGTCGATGATGTATGGCCGACGAATCCTCGGTTTTCCGGCGTTTCCTATGCCCGCTTCCGGTTACGATTATATATCAGTTGAGCTTTGTCCAGGTCTGCAGAGGCGGACTGAACTGTCGGAAAAGGAGAAGATATGCACCTCCTGCGGCCGAAGACTTGCCGAGGACGGTGGCACCACTTTTACATGCCCTAGCTGCGGAGAGCAGGAGATCGGGCGCTGCGCCATCTGCCGAGACCAGAGCGTCGTCTACAGCTGCCCCAGATGCGGTCACTCGGGACCGTGAGGATTGATATTATGGGAGACGTCGCAATAAAATATAGGCTTCTACCGGAATCGCCGGACGCGGACATGGAGGATTTAAAGCAGAAAATCGGGACGGCTCTTCCGGAAGGGGCGAGGATCGCCAACCTATCTATGAAGCCGTTCGCGTTCGGGCTGAATGCGATCGAGGTCGTGGTGGTCATCCGGGACGAGGCGGGCATATCCGATAGGACGGAGGAGTCGCTTTCGTCCATATCTGGCATACAGAGCATCGAGACCCTTGAGATGAGCCTCCTATAACCGTTCAAATCGGCATCTTTTATTGCGATTGCTTTGAAAAGATTCATCGGAATTTGCGAATCTTATATACGATGCGATAAAATCGTAAGAAAGGGGTTTTTCAGAGAGATGTCTAAGCCTTGGGAAACGGCTTGATGAATCCCTGGCTCATGAGGCACTTCGTCTGTTCCCGGGCCCTCTTTATCATTGCCTCGGCCTTCTCGAAGAGCTCCTGCTTGCTGTGCTTGATGCGCGCGACGTCCTGCTCGATACCCTTTAGAGCGACCGCGACGGCCTCTCTCGGGAATACCTCCCACTCGTCCATGTTGGGTATGATGTACTCCGGGGTCAGCCCTTTGTCCTCTGCGATCTTCGCGAGCTCCTTCGAAGCCGCGACACACATCTCGTCTGTGATGGTCTTCGCCTTGATGTCGAGCGCGCCTCGGAATATGCCCGGAAATCCGAGTGAGTTGTTGACCTGATTGGGGAAGTCGCTCCTGCCGGTCCCGATGACCAGCGCGCCGGCCTCCTTGGCCTCCCACGGCCAAATCTCGGGTATCGGATTCGCTACCGGGAAGACAATCGCATCGTCCGCCATTAGACGGATTGAATCGGGCTTGATCGTCCCTGGACCGGGCTTTGAAGCGGCCACGAGCACATCTGCACCCTTGATAGCCTCGTCGAGGTGGCCCGTCAGACCCTCCTTGTTGGACTCCGTTGCGATCCACCACTTCTCCTTCCAGGCGACCTTGTCTATGTCGCTTCTTCCGGGGTGGAGCACGCCCTTGCTGTCAAGCATGACGAGGTTCTTCAGGTCCGCACCGGCAACGGTGAGCACCCTAGCGGTCGCGATGTTCGCCGCCCCCGCACCGTTGAGCACGATCTTGACCTCGTTGAGCTTCTTACCTGCGAGTTTGACGGCGTTAATGACGCCTGAAGTGACGATAGCCGCAGTGCCCTGTTGGTCGTCGTGCCAGACCGGGATCTCGCACTCCACCCTGAGCTTCTCCAGGATTCTGAAACACTTCGGCTGCGATATGTCCTCCAGGTTAATGCCTCCGAAGCTCGGCTGCAGCAGCTTCACGGTCTCTATTATCTTTTCCGGATCCTTCGTGTTCAGGCAGATCGGGAAGGCGTCGACGCCTCCGAGGTACTTGAACAGGAGGGCTTTCCCCTCCATGACTGGCAGCCCGGCTTCTGGCCCGATATCACCCAGGCCGAGGACCCTCGTCCCGTCTGTGACGACCGCTACATTGTTCCATTTGTTCGTCTGATGGTATGCCTCCTCCGGATCCTTGTTGATGATCTTGCACGGTTCTGCAACTCCGGGGGTATACCAAATCGCGAAGTCGTTGAAGTCGTGAATGGGACACTTCGGAACGACCTCGATCTTTCCCTCGTAGAAGGGGTGATATATCTTCGCGAGTCTTGCAGGCTCATAAGCCTTCTGTAAAAGTTTCTCTACTTCGGCATTGTTACTTTTTTTCTTCTCATTCGATTCTTTACCCGAGTTATCATCAGGGGACATTCATGCGCCTCCATATCGCCCGTGACGAATATCGATGATTTTACATCCATACTCGGCTCTCTAGACGCATTGAGCCCTATTCGTCTCAAGCATAAGTAGCTATCGCGTTTACTAATTTCGTTAATTCGAAAAACCGCGATTTTGCATAACATTGAGATACGGATTCGAATTTATCCCTCTCTAGACATGAAGGTATTGATAATCGACGGATACGTGGACGAGCCGTCCTATCTGGGCGTCCCCCCGTTCATATCCCCGTATCCGCGGGCGGCGGCCGGAGCGGCAAAGACGGCGGGGGCAGATGTTCGTTATATAACGATAGGCCAGATTAGAAAAGGTGCGGCGCTTCCCCCGGCAGATGTCGCCGCGGTAATTGCGGGTAGCTCGGTTCCGGGAAAGTACCTGAGAGGGCGGCCCGCATCGAAACGCGAAATCGCCGAAATTTCCGGTAAAATCGACGGTGTTCGAATTTTGGGCGGGCCGATGGGAGCGTACTTCGCCGACGAGGCGCTTGACGACCTTTTCGAGCTGACGGTCACGAGGGATATCGAAGCCGCGGTCTGGGAGTACGCCTCGAGCGGTAAGATCGTCGACAGGCGGAGATCGTTGGAGGAATTCGACGAGTGGTCTCTGGCAGGAGCGGATATATGCCGCGAACACCCAGATTATGCAGGACCGCTGATCGCGGAGATACAGACCTACAGGGGATGCGTGAGATCTTTTTCCGGTGGCTGCAAATTCTGCGTGGAACCCAGCTTCGGAGAGGTCGAATTCAGAAATCCCGATAGCGTGATTATGGAGGCGGAGGCTCTGGCCAAGGCCGGCGTTCGCAACCTCAGGGTAGGCGGCCAGTCATGCTTCATCTCATATATGGCCGAGGGGCTCGGGCAGTCGGAGACCCCCAAGCCGAGCCCGGGAATGATAGATCATCTCCTGAGAGGCATCCGGGAGGTGGCAGACCCGGAGGTGCTGCACCTGGACAACGCGAACCCCGCCGTGATCTCGAAATACCCGGACGAATCCAGGCGTATCATGCAGAGCATCGTCAGATACTGCACGCCCGGTAACGTACTGGCATTGGGTCTGGAATCGGCGGACCCCGCCGTGATGGAGGCAAATAACCTCAATTCCACCCCAGACCAGGCTTTGACGGCGATTGAGATAATGAACGAGGCTGGCAGGGAGCGGGGTCCGAACGGCATGCCGATGCTCCTGCCCGGAATAAACTTCCTGGCCGGACTCGAGGGCGAATCTCGTCGGTCATTTGAATACAACATCGATTTTCTTAAGGATATCATCCGGAGAGACCTGCTGCTCAGACGGATCAACGTCCGCCAGGTGATCCGTTCGAGGGAAGGGTATTCGGGCGCAAAGACGGACAGGCGCTCCTTCACGAAGTTCAAGAGATGGGTCAGGGAGAACGCCGACAGACCGCTCCTTGAGAGGATGCTGCCGATCGGAACCGTCCTGAGGAATGTCTACCTGGAGGTCCATGACGGCAACAACACTTTCGGCAGGCAGGTGGGCAGCTACCCGCTGCTAGTAGGGCTACCGTATAAGATCGAGATAGACCGGTTTATCGATGTCGCGGTGACAGCATACGGCTACAGGAGCATCACTGGCGTGCAGTATCCGCTGGACCCGAACACGGCATCCATGTCCGCACTTTCGTCCATCCCGGGCATAGGCGAAAAGAGGGCGATGAGGATAGTAAGGAACCGCCCGATAAACAGCCTGACGGAGCTCAGAAACGCCCTCGACGATGCTCGCATCGCCGATGATATTATGAGATATATGACATTCAAAGGGGAGGGAGGAGCAGCCTGAAATTCGACCTCAAGTTCTGCTCGAAATACCCGTTCTCGGGAGAGGCTCAGAGGCTGGTCAAGGAGAGGAAGATCGACCTGAAGCTCCTGCTGAGCGACCTCGCTTTCGAGCCCGCACGGGTGCGCGGCAAGGAACGGGTCCTGGAGGCCGTCGAAAAGGGCGAGGTGGGGGGCAAGGCTGCGACATCGGACGTCGAAAGAATTTCCGAGATACTGAGCTACCCTATCGCCAGGATGATAGTGTCCACCGTGTCGGACCGGTACCTGGTCGGCAGGTACGCCCTCGGGGAGGCCATGCTTCTGGAGAAACGGCTACTGGAAGATACGGAGCAAAACCTATCGACGATCTCCGAGGAGCTGGGCGTGCAGCTCGAGAGGGAGGACAAGGACTACCTGATACACTTCACGACCTTCCTTACCGCGACATCGACCATCAGGGCGAAGGAGTGGAAGCTGGTCAACCAGGAGGTTTTCAAAGGCGAGGTGAAGGTCTCCAGGGACAGGCTCGCCAGGATCCTGAGGCAGATGCTATTCGACAAGATTTCATCCGAGCTGCCGCTCGAGGTTAACGACGACATCCTCGAGACCTTCGGAGAGGCGGGGAAGCAACTATCGAGGATGCTCCAGAGCAAGAGGAAGGAGTTCACCTCGGGAGATATGGGACCCGTCGACGACGCGTCGTTCCCTCCCTGTATGAAGACGATCTTAACGATGATAAGGAACGGCGAGAACGTGCCTCACACCGCGAGGTTCGCGATCACCGCGTTCCTTCACGCCCTCGGGATGGATTCCGAGGCGATCATCAAGTCCTTCTCGACCGCTCCGGACTTCGACCCGAGCAAGAGCGAGTACCAGGTGAAGCACATCGTCGGCGAGATATCGGGCACTGAGTACACGCCTCCCGAGTGCTCGACGATGAAGAGCTACGGCATATGCTACAGCCCGGACTCCGTGTGCGAGGGGGACTGGATGACGCATCCGCTCAAGTACTACCGGTGGAAAAGGAGGAAAGGTAAAAGCTCAGGCAAGCGCCCTCCACATCCTGACAAAGCGCTGAAGGGCGGTGATGTTGGCGGCAAGGATAAAGAAGACAAGAAGGACGTCAAGAAGGGTAAGCGAGACCGATGAGGTCACCTCGAACACGCCCGAGCCAAGCGCCTCGAACGCGTACTGCAATAGCAGAAACAGCAGTATGAGCAATATCCTCTCAGCCCTTCCGAGCATTCCGCTGTAATCTCTTTTCATTCCCAGCGCCTGGCTTTGCGTGCCCAGGTAGCTGACGATCAGGATGCTTCCGAGGGCCAGAAGCCCGATTCTCGCATCCGCGAATGCGCTCAAAGATATCCCGGCGATCATGATGAAATCAGAGTACCTGTCGATCACGTGGTCCACGAGGTCTCCGCGTACGGAGCTCTTGCCGGATATGCGGGCGACGATGCCGTCGACCGCGTCTAAAAGGCCGTTCATGATGACGAGCAGGGCGGCAATCAGAAGCGCCAAGGGATCTTTCCAGAATATCAGCAGAATCGCCGCCAGCAGCGCGCAGAAAAGCGAGCTGACCGATAAACCGTTCGGGCCCAGCCTCGCCGTCGCCCGGGCGATCGGCATGAGGAATCGGTCCGCTTTTTCGCGGTACTTGTTCAGTACCAACCGAGCACCTCCTGGCTCCAGTCGACATCTCCGGGACGGTATTTCGCCCTTTCCCCGGCGATGATCGACTCGATCGCGGCAGCGACCTCCTCGGGCGTCATATCGGTGGTATCGATCTCCAGCACCTCTCCGCCACGTTCAACGGCCTCGACCAATATAACATCTACCGCCTCCGCCTCCTGGTTTTCCCTCAGCTTATCCGGGGGCCAATCGCGCGAAAACAGCCTATCGGCCATAACGGTCGGCGAGCAGCGCAGCACGATAGTCAAATCGTTCTCGAGCAGGTGTGATAGATGACCTTCGATGACAACCGTTCCCTCCGGCTTGCCCACCAGCTCCTGCAGCTTATCGGTGTCGACCTGGACGCAACCGTCAGCTTCATCGACTTCGAAAATCTCCATATTATCCCTGATTAAGTCGTTGAGATGCACCACTTCGACATTTTTCAGAAGCGCGCAGGCTGTGCTCTTGCCAGTGCCTGGAGTCCCGGTTACCGCAAATATCACAGAGTGAAATAACAAAGCCATACTATATCTTATTGCGGTAGCGCATGTTATTCCAAAGATGATAAGATCGTCCTGGCGAAGAATAAATCTGTATGAGATGATACGAGGCGTCTCCGCATCGTTTCGAGCAGATTTCCGCCCCTATTGGCCGGGAGGAACTCGTGACCGATATCGATGGATTCCAGAACTAACCGCTCAGGACGTACCAATCCGATCCTGTTTAGCGGATAGTTGCCCGGGGATAGCTCCTCCGGCTCGGCCTTTCCTTTCCCGACTTGGTCGAGCGCCCAAACGATTCTCCTGGCCTGGTTCCATAGGAAGCTGTCGCCCCTGATGCGGAATGTGATCAGCTCGTCGTCCGCGCTGACATCTAACAGGTGAATAGTCCTCACAGGGTCGCGCTTGTCAATCCGAGCGTATCTTGAGAAATCGTGAGTGCCCACGAACGCTTTGGCGGCCGCTTTCATCGATCTGATATCCTGCCCGTCATACAGCAAGAAGCACACATAGGTCCTGCTTTTCGCCATGCGGACATCGAATGTATCCGAAAGTTCGACGACGCCCGTACACCAGACATCGTCCATGTGAGCGTTCGTTGCCAGGGGCAACCTCCCGGGTTCGAACTCGGTATCTACGGAGGCTATGTTGCAGATCGCGCTCACCCCGCGATCAGTTCTCGAGCTCGACCTGTAGTGTGCTGTCCGGCTGTCGGCGATGGCTCCGATGTCCGTGAGGGCGGATAGAAGCTCCCCCTCGACCGTCCTCTTCCCGGGCTGCCTCTGAAAGCCGAAGAACCTGGTCCCGTCATACGCAAGCCTCAGGGCTAGTCGCGATGGCATTGCGATGATGATATATCCTCGGTGGATATCTACATGTTGGTTTGCCAGATGCCCAGCGTAGCCGTGGTGTTAGTGAGGCCGCAGACAGAGGGAAACGTGGGAGCTATAGCGAGGGTGATGATGAACTTCGGTCTCGCGGATCTTCGCATCGTCTCCCCGGAGTGCGAGATAGGGCTCGACGCGAGGAGGAGGGCGATGCACGCGGATGAGATACTGCAGAACGCCAAGCTCTATTCTTCCCTGGATGAGGCGGTTTCGGCGTCGGACATGATCGTGGGCACATCCGGCGTAAGCACGGTAAACGAGAAGAAGTTCAGCAGGATCACCATCACTCCCCGGGAGCTGGCGGACAAGATAGGCGGATTTGAGGGGACGATATCGATATTGTTCGGGCAGGAGGACTTCGGGCTCGATAAGGAGGCGATCTTGAAATGCGATATCCTCGTGACCATTCCGACGAGCGAGGAATATCCGATCATGAACATCAGCCACGCGGCATCCGTTATCTTCTATGAGCTGTTCGTTCAGGGCGCGGAGATCTGGAGATCGGAAAGCGCGGAGGACATGGAGCTTGCTCATCTGGTGGGGAGATTCGAGCACATGCTTACGGCATCGGGATATCCGAAGCACAAGATACGCAAGACCACCGTCATGTTCAGGCGAATCCTGGGCAGGGCGATCCTCTCAAAATGGGAATATCACACGTTCATGGGCACGTTCAAGGCGGCGATACGGAAGATCGAGAAGGAGCGGGAATAAAAAAGCCCGGAGGGCGTTTTCCTCCGGGGCGTTGGGGGGAGGTTGTCGTTATCGCGATTTATTGCGCAGACCATGCGTCTAGCATCTGTAGCTGACGGGTTTGATAACTCCGTTATTCGAATCATTGCCAAGACCGGTCACGATACCCATTACGTTGATCATTCTGGACCTTTCAGACTTGATCCTAGCACCGAACTTCACGTTGCGTGCGGTCGGCATCGCGTCGGTGATTCCCTCGAATATCTGATACGCCTTTTTCAGGGAGAGATCCGACCCGCCCGTTATGTGAATCAACGCGCCCTTCGCCTCGTTGAAATCCACCTTCATGAACGGGTTGCAGAGCGCCTCGGACACCAATTCCTGAACATCCTCGCTCTCGCCGAACATCATCGTCCCGAGCCCGCCGGAGGACATGATGCTTCGGAAGTCCGAGAAATCGAGGTTTATCATCGACGGCGTGCAGATAGTCTCAGAGAATCCCTTGACCGTTTCCGCGATGAGATGGTCCATCACGGTGAACGCCCTCTCTACCGGGAGCTTGGGCGCTATTTCCAGCAGTTTATCGTTATCTAATATCACTGTGCAGTTGGCTGAATGGCTGAGGGAAGCAATTCCCTCCTTGGCGACATCCAACCTGCCGCGCTCGAAGGAAAACGGCGTAGTGACGATCCCCACCGACAGGGAGCCCTCCTTGGAGGCGAGCTCGGAAACGACCGGTGCGATGCCAGTCCCGGAGCCGCCGCCCATACCAGCGGTTATGAACACGAGGTCCGCATCGGCGAGGACTTGCTTGATCTGATCCGCGGAATCCCTCGCGGATTTCTCTCCGAGCCTGGGGTCTCCGCCCGTGCCGTACCCCCTGGTGATGTGCTCCCCGAGGAATATCTTGTGGTCCGAGTTGATTCCGGATAGGTGGTACTTGTCCGTGTTGACCGCGACCGTTTCCACTCCTTCGAGACCTATGTGCTTCATCCTGTGGAGGCAGTTGCAGCCTCCGCCTCCGCAGCCGAACACTACGATTTTCGGATTGATCCTGCCCATGGAGGCGGGATCCGAAGCTTCAAGGGCTTCCTCGACGAGCTTTAGGAAAGACATGGTTTTTCACATTTCTTGCTCTCGCTATTTTAATTAGATGCTCGCGCATCCCATCCCGTTAGCCAGGCTATTTTTCCAGTTCGTCTATAGCCTGTGACATCTTCCGCCGTATGTACTCCCGAACGGCGTTTCTAATGGCGTCGTCGATGGAGATCGAGTCGCCGTCGTGCACAAGCTGCTCGAGCTCGACTACATTACCTTTTGGAAGCTCGATCATCACTTTCTCGATATATTCTGGCGTGAACTCATCTTCGACGAAGCGGTCGATCGCCGCTCTAACGGCGTCGGATATCGTCGAGAACTTCCCGGATTCAACGAGCGACTGCAAAGCCTCCACTCGTTCTGCTGGAATCCTAATGGTAACGCGCTCTGACTCGCTCATCTAAGGCGCCTCCGTCTGACGATATTGCTATTTTTGTCAGACGAATGTCATTATCTTTCATAGAGTATAAATAG
>DSAX01000068.1 GCA_011046235.1 Methanobacteriota archaeon
AATCAATAATAAATCGAAATGTCAACGATATTAATGCTTCTTTCGAAATCCATAATCGGAGATACCCGTGTTAATAGAGAGGCCAAATCTATTATCGATGCTGGATTTTCAGTCAAGGTATTTTCTTGGGGTCGAGATAAGAATCAATTCTATCGGGCAAAATTCGAATCCGACATCGATGTCGATTTCATAGGTCCATTATGTCCTAAAAGGAGCCTGGTAAATTTTGTATTGAAACTTCCGCTTTTCTGGTTGTCGTGTCTGAGAAATGCAAAGAAGGAAAAAATCTCGATCGTTCATGCGCACGATCTTGACACATTAGTTATCGGTTTCATAATATCCAGATTTCGTAATTGTCCTTTGATTTTCGATTCGCACGAATCATATACGGATATGATTGCGAATGATGTCCCTGGTGCGATTATCAGGATCGTAAATTTTGTTCAGAAATTGTTAATTCGTAAGGCGGATTTGGTAATAGTCGCAAATGATCGCCTTATTCCCAGAATCGGAGCAGATGAGGATGCATTGGTTCTTCTCAACTGTCCCAGCAGAACCGAATTGAACAGTACTGAGAATTCGAATAACCGACGTGAAAGCGATATTACACATACTATCGGATATTTCGGCACGCTGGAGCCTTATCGTTTCGTCATTGAAGCAATGGAGGTCGTCAATAAGAAGAAAAAATGGAAACTTTTAATTGCTGGCGACGGCACGCTCTCAAAAAGCGTAAGTGAATTCGCTGCCAAATCGGAATCGATCGAGTATCTGGGAATTGTCACCCACGACGAAGCGATAAAAGGGCTTTATCGTTGCGATATTATCCATGTTATTTTGGATCCGAACAATTTGAATAATTATATCTCCACTCCTCTGCGTATGTTCGAGGCAATGGCAGTTGGAAAACCTCCAATCGTAACGGAAGGCACCTATGCTGCAGATCTAATCAATAATGAGAATTGTGGTCTCGTGTGCGAATTCGATCCAGAATCCTTTTCGAAATTGCTAGACGAATATGCGGATTCAACCGATCATCTCAAAGCGCTCGGCGAGAACGGTCGGCTTGCCTTCAATAGAGAGTACAATTGGGAGGCACAGGCCTTCAAGTTGATCGAGGCGTATCGAAAATTGCTATCCTGATTGAACCCTCCCCTCAGATATGAGAGATGCATCTTTCCCACAGTAGCGAATTATTTGGCGAAAAATTCGGTATTTAAAGCTATCTTCACGCTGATTTCTCTTTTTGATATTATTGGAGCAAACAGTTATATTTCTATAACCTTATTCAGAGAGTCGTCCGACAGGTGTCGGATAAATGGGATGGGATGCGGAATTGACTTCGGCTTAAAAACCGGAGGGGGTCAGTTTTAGCGTCCTTAGCGGGAGCTGGTGCTCATGTACCTAAAGGAAATAGAGCTCGAGAATTTCAAGTCGTTCTGCCATAAGACACGCATTCCTCTATTGCCCGGATACTCGGCCATAACCGGTCCCAACGGCGCGGGTAAGTCGAACATTTCGGATGCTATACTTTTCGTTCTCGGGCCCAGGAGCTCCCGGGTAATCCGCGCTGGAAGACTCACCGACCTCATATTCAACGGCGGGAAATCCGGCAAGGCAGCAACCAGCTGCAAGGTGAGCTTATTTATCGACAACTCCGACAGGCTGATACCGCTCGATTCCGATACGATCAAGCTCACGCGCCTCGTCAAGCTCTCCGATTCCCAGGAAGGCTATTATTCCTACTATTATCTGAACGACAAGAAATCGTCGCTCGGGGAGATCGACTCGCTGCTCGCTCACGCGAGGATATCCGCCGACGGGTACAACTTCGTGCAGCAGGGCGATATCACGAAGATCGTCGAGATGGGAAACGTCGAGAGGAGGAGAATACTCGACGACATCGCGGGGATAAGGCGATTCGACGACGACATTGCGAGGGCGGAGAAGGAGCGCCATGAAGCCGAGGAGAACATCTCGAGGTTAAATATCATCATCGATGAGATAAAAAAGCAGATGAAGCAGCTCGAGGCGGACAGGGAGTCCGCAATGAAGTACAAGGACCTGCAGGACGGCCTTCTGCTCGCAAAGGCGCAGCTCGCGGCCAAGAAGAAGGAGGAGGTCGAGCAGGAGCTTTCGTCGGCCCAGAATCAGATTGAGACCTACGAGCAGGAGAGGGTGAAGCTCGAGGGTGTTATCGAGAAATCCAAGGAGCGGATCGCGGAGATCGAGCAACAGCTCTCCAAGATCGATGAAAGGATCGTCGAGAAGGGCGGGGAAAGCGCCCGGGAGCTGAAGGAGAAGATCGACCAGAGCAGGATAGAGCTGGCGAGGGCGAGGGACGCGATAGAATCCTCCGAGGAGCAGATAGGCCTTCTCTCTGAGGAGGGGAAGATGCTCAGGGAGGAGGTGAAGAAGCTCGACAAGGAGCTCGAACGGCTGGATAAGAGCCGGGAGGAGCAGTCCGCGCTGATCGAGGAGCGCAACAGCGAGCTCGAACAGCTGAGGTCCTCTCGCTCCGAAAAGCAGGACCTGGTTTCGAAGAGCGATTCCGAGCTAGGGAATATGCAGGAGAAGTACGAGCAGCTCGTGAGGGAGATCACGCTGAAGGAGGACAGCATCCGGATGCTCTCGATCGAGCAGGACAAGCACCAGGGCAGAATCGACAGGCTCCGGGGAGAGATCGCCGAGCTCGAGGAGAACAAGAAGACCTACGAGTTCGAGCTCAAGGACGCGGAGTGGTCGGTCAAGGAGCTGAGCACCGACCGCGCGAGCGTCGAGAAGGAGATCAAGAAGCTCCAGGAGGAGTTCCACAAGATGAGGAGCGAGGAGAAGAAGCTCCTCACGGAGGCGAAGGAGCTCGACGACGCCATCAAGAGCCTCACACGGGAGTATAACAGGCTGAAGGCGGAGACGGATGCGGCAAAGATGGTCGCGGAGGGATACACCGCCGCGGTCGGCAGGATCATCGAGGCCCGCGACAAGAACGAGCTGAAGGGCATCCACGGCACGGTCTCCGAGCTCTGCAAGGTGGACGACAAGTTCGAGACCGCTCTGACCGTCGCTGCGGGCAACCGCCTCCAGGCGGTGATCGTGGACGACGACGAGGTGGCGTCGAAGTGCATAGGCATGCTCAAGAAGAACGGCCTGGGCAGGGTGATCTTCCTCCCGCTGAGCAAGATGGTCGAGGGCAAGGCCCGCGGCAAGGCGATTCTCGCCGCGAAGAAGTCGCTCGGATACGCAATCGACCTCGTCGATTTCGACGAGAGGTACCGCCCGGCGATGTGGTACGTGCTCGGCGACACGATCGTCGTCAGCAACCTCGCGGAGGCGCGGGCGAAGATGGGCGGGATCAGGATAGTCACGCTGGAGGGCGAGCTGATCGAGGCCTCGGGCGCCATGATCGGGGGCACCCTGAAGGCGAGGGGCGCCAAGTTCGGCGCATCCAAATCATCCATCGACAAGGTGGCACAGGACCTCAGGACCGCAACGGAGCAGGAGGAGAAGGTCAACGCGAGGCTCTGGCAGCTCAGGGACGAGCTCGCGGTTATCGAGGACAAGCTCAAGAGCAGCAGCATATCCGACGGCGGGCAGGACGCGCGCCTTTCATCGCTCGAGGTCAAGAAGAAGGAGTTCGCGCAGAAGATCGCGAAGGCGGGCGAGGAAATCGACGCCAAGGGCAAGGAGCTGTCTGCTATTTTAGACGCCCAGGATGCGGGCTCCAAGCAGCTGGGCAGCGCCGAGAAGGAGCTTCAGGAGCTGATCAAGGCCAGGGACGGGCTGGGCGACAAGATACAGAAGGCGACGCCGAAGGAGGTCGCCGCCGAGCTCAAGAAGCTCGAGAGCAGGATCGTCGACATCAACGCGGATGTGGCGACCGCCACCTCCCAGAGGGACACGATCGTCAAGCAGATAGAGCTCATCAACTCGAGGAAGGAGGAGATCGAGAACTCCCTGAGAGGTATTTCTGATCGCTCCGGGGAGCACAAGAACCGGATCGAGAATTCCAAGTCGAAGATCGAGGAGCTGGAGACCGAGCTGAACGCCATGAGGAAGATAGAGCAGTCGATGGGCGCGGAGATCGAGAAGCTCAGGAACGAGAGGGATGGCCTCTACAAGGAGCGGACCGACCTCGAGGCCAAGATCGACAAGTCCCAGGCGAAGATCGAGACCAACGAGGACATCATCATAAGCCTTAGGACGAAGATAGGAGCCGCCGACTCCACCCTGGCAGAGCTGATCTCGGAGCTGCAGGGATACCCGGTTGAAATTGGCGACCAGAAATATCCCCCTGTCAGCGAGCTGAAGGCGAGCATAGCGAAGTTCGAGGGTGAGCTGAGCTCCCTGGGCGTCGTGAACCTGCGGGCTATCGAGGATTACAACGCCAAGAAGGAGCGCTTCGACTCGATCAAGTCCGAGATCTCGAGGCTGAAGAAGCAGAAGTCGAACCTGATCAAGCTGGTGGACGAGCTCAACGAGAAGAAGAAGATCGGGCTGCTGAAGGTCTTCGGATCGATCGGGGAGAACTTCCGCAAGATATACGGCGAGCTCTCGGGCGGCGGAGAGGCGGAGCTCATACTCGAGAACCCGGACGAGCCGCTGTCCGGCGGTCTGATCATAAAGGCGAGGCCCAGGAACCGCAAGACATTGAGGCTTGAGGCGCTGAGCGGCGGCGAGAAGAGCCTCACCGCGCTCTCGTTCATATTCGCGATCCAGCAGTATCTGCCCTCCCCGTTCTACCTTCTGGACGAGGTGGACATGTTCCTGGACGGCGTCAACGCCGAGAACGTCGCGAGGGTGATCGGAAAGAACGCCGCGAACGCGCAGTTCATCCAGGTTTCGCTGAGGAAGGTCACGCTGAAGGAGGCGGACCACATAATCGGCGTAACGCTGCAGCCGAACAGCATCTCGCAGGTGATCATGAAGCCGAACGTCGGAGTCGAGCTTCCCAAAGAAGAGGAGGCCGAGAGGGCGGTCGCAGAGGAGGCGGTATGAGCATGCTGAACGAGGAGTGCGAGTCGATCCTGAGCCACCTGATGTTCCACCGATCGCTGATCGAGGACGAGGACGACGATACCAGGAGGGAGCGCCTCGAGTCCTATGTGAGGATGGTCGAGGAGATGCAGCAGGGCGTACGCATCGGCTCCGACGACCCGTTCGAGAGGAGCGTCTCCCTCGCCTTCGAGCTCGTCATTCAGAACAAGCTCAATCCCTGGGAGATCGACCTTATCGAGTTCTCGAAGAGGTATCTGAGCAGGGTCCGCAAGACGGAGGAAGTCAATCTGATCGTCGCGGGCAAGCTGATCCTCATGGCCTGGGAGATATTCCGCCTTCAGACGGAGGAGCTCCTGGTCAGGATCGACGAGCCGGAGCATGTCGAGAACTTCTTCGAGAGCTGGGACATCGACGCGATCGAGATGATGTCCGAGATCGACGAGCCGGCGGCCGCGATATCGATCATGCAGGGGGCGCTCGAGCTCAAGGAGGCTGCGAGGCGGCCATCGTCCAACAGGCAGGTCTCCCTCGTGGAGCTCCTGGACGCCTTCGAGGAGGCCAAGCGGGAGGCGGATGTGCGGGAGGAGATCTCCAAGTACCTCGATAAATACCGGATAAAGGATTTCGACGACAAGGCCCACAAGGACACTCTGGAGCAGGACATCACCGACACCTGGAAGCGGATAAGAACGCTCGGTACGGGGCCCATAGAGTTCTCCGACCTCTGCAAGGGCGGAAAGGAGGACCGCGTGGCCGTGTTCGTCAGCATCCTGTTCCTGGCCCGGTTGGAGAAGATCACAGTTTGGCAGAAGAAGCCGCCCCGCGGAAAGATATATGTCGAGATCTCGGAGCCGATCGAGGACGCCGCGCTGCAGGACGAGGACGACATCATCGACCTCACACCGGTCGGCGCCGACGGGGAGATAAACGATTCGACGGTGGTAAAGTGAGCAAGGACACCGACAGGCTGGTCGAGGCAGCTCTCTTCATGTCCGGAAAGCCGGTCTCCGTGAAGGAGATACAGGCCGTCCAGGACCTGGACCCGAGGACGATACGAACGGCGCTTACCCGAATTCAGAAGGAGTACGAATCAGAGGACAGGGCGATCGAGGTCGTCAAGGTCGGGACCAAGTTCTCGATGCAGGTCAAGGAGCAGTACAAGCCCCAAGTGCTTCCCCTGGCGAGTCCCGAGATCTCGAAGGATGTGCTGAAGATCGCCTCGCTCATCGCATATTACCAGCCGATCCTGAGGAGCAAGCTCGCGGATATCGGAGGGGCGAAGACCTACGAGTGCGTGAAGGAACTCGTCGACCTGGGGCTCGTCAGGGCGAAGCCCAAGGCGAGGACCTACGAGCTTACGACTACTCAGAAGTTCGTCGAATACTTCGGGATCGACGCTAGGTCTCGCACGGAGGTCAAGTCCTGGTTCGAGAAACAGCTGAGGGGCCAATCAGGCAAAGGTTAAATAGACTAGTTTGCTATGCCCAGCCGTGATTTACAATGGTGATGCCTCTTAGCCTTTTAGAGAAATCGACGGATAAAAAGGTCTCTCTCCTGCTCAAGGATAACAGGGTGCTCGAAGGCGTCCTAATTGGTTATGACGATTACCTCAACATGGTCCTGGACAACACCGAGGAGACCACGGAGGACCAGGTCAAGCGGCTTGGGACCGTCATTCTCCGGGGCAACAACGTCGTCAGCATTACCCCGCTGCAGTAGCGTTCCGCGACCGATTTTGAGCCGATATTTTGATCCGGAATGAATCGCCATATCTCTTGAGCGTGGGCGCCGATCCCGAGCTTATTCCTTCCAAAGCTTTTTTCGTTAAGTCCGCCATACTGTGCCCATGCAGGCAGTAATGCTGGTAGGCGGACTCGGCACGAGGCTGAGGCCCCTCACCAACCGTTTACCCAAACCGCTCATACCCGTCATGGGAAAGCCGCTCATGATGCACGTCGTGGACGCCCTTCCCCCAGAGGTCGACGAGATCATCATACCCGTGAGCTACAAGCGGGACATGATGGAGGATTATATCGCAAGGACGAAGATGCCGGTGAAGATAACGATAGCGGACGAGCCGGAGCCCCGCGGGACGGGCGGCGCGGTCAAGAATGTCGAGGAGCTGATCGACCGCGATGACACTTTCCTCGTGCTGAACGGGGACATCGTCGCCTCGGTCGATCTGTCGGAATTCATATCATTTCACAAGGCCAAGGGAGGGATCGCGTCAATGACGCTGTGGGAGGTCGAGGACCCGGAGCCGTTCGGCGTCGCGCAGCTTAACGAAGACGGGCGCATCGTCAGGTTCCAGGAGAAGCCCAGCCGGGAGGAGGCCTTCTCCAAGCTGATAAATGCGGGCGCCTACGCTCTTCAGCCCGAGGTGCTCGACGAGATCGGGCCGGGATTCGTCTCCATGGAGCGGGAAGTGTTCCCGAAAATCCTGCCCAAGGGCATGTACGGCTTCGGGTTTGACGGGCACTGGCTTGACTGCGGGACCTCCGAGGGCGTCATCGGCGCCCACGTCACTCTGATGGAAGAGTACGGCTCGTACATCGCGGAGAGCGCGTACACCTACAACACAAACCTGATGCGGCCTTTCTGCATAGAACCGGACTGCAGGATAGTCAACGCGCTCATAGGCCCCGGGACATATATCGGAGGCGGGTCGGTCATCCTCGACGATTCCAAGATATCGAACAGCGTTCTATTGCCAGGCGCGAGAATCGGAAGGGACTGCGAGCTGGACAACTGTATCATAGACGAGAACACGAAGGTGACTCACGGCACCAAGTGCAGGAACAAGATCCTGACCAACCCAATAGAGACGGGCTGAGGTCAATACAGCAGGTGCAGGTATCCCAGGAATATCAGTCCGGATATGGTCGCCGCGGCCGGAATAGTCAGGATCCAGGCGACGACGATTCTTCTGCCGACCCCCCACCTTACTGCCGAGAGCCTCCTCGCGGCCCCGACCCCCATTATCGATCCTGAGATGGTATGAGTCGTGCTGACCGGGATGCCGAAAAAGGCGGTAACGGCCAATATAGACGCCGCACCAGTTTCCGCACTGAATCCCTGATACGGCTCCAGCTTCGTGATCCTCGAAGCCATCGTCTTTACTATTCTCCAACCTCCGAAGAAGGTTCCCAAAGCGATAGCTGCGTGACAGGATACAGCCACCCATAGGAACACACCATCATGCTGCAATACAAGGGCGGTAGTGAGAGGATCGGCCAACAGTATGAGCATTATAATGCCCATCCCCTTCTGCGCATCATTTGTGCCATGGGTGAAAGAATAGAAGGCGCTCGATGCGAGCTGCAATCTTCTGAACCATTTATTGGCTATGGCTCGCTTTGAGTTTTTTGCCGCTCTCATCACCATTGCGACAATGAAGAAACCTATGATGAGCCCAGCAAGGGGGGAAATGATGATGAAAATCGAGGTTTTCATCGTTCCGGACCAGACGACCGCCCCGAGACCGGCGGCGGCGCCCCCCGAGCCGAGCAGCCCTCCGACAAGGGCATGGCTGCTGGAGGTCGGAATGCCAAACCACCATGTTATGAGGTCCCAGATTATGGCTCCCAGAAGAGTAGACAAGACTATCGGGATTCCGTATTCTATGATCAGCTCTTCTCTTATTATCCCCTTCTTTATCGTCATTGCCACTTCTGAGACATATAGGATCCCAAGAAAATTGAAGAAAGCCGCGAGGCCTACCGCTTTCACAGGAGTCAAAACCTTCGTCGCGACAATCGTCGCAATGGAATTGGCGGAGTCGTGAAATCCATTGACGAAGTCAAATATCCAAGTGAGCATGATCGCGAATAGGGTGATTCCGGAAACGAGGAACAGCTCGATCATATATTGCAGCTCTCTGAGTTATGCGTTCTTGATTACAACGTCTTTCACGATGTCCGCGACATCCTCGCAGCTGTCGGAGGCGTCTTCCAGAAGCTCATAGATCTCCTTCAACTTAATGATCTGTTTAATGTCATCGAGCCTGAAAAGACCCGCAACAGCGGTGTGTACTATATCATCAGCAACATTTTCAAGTCTGTTAACTTCAACGCATCTCTCAAGGAGCGTATCTCTGCTGTTTCGGTTCGATAGACCATGGATGGCTTTGTTTACCTCCGTGATCTGATTCACGATCGTCTCGGTGAGATCTATCATGGAGACCGGGATCTCCTTTATCTCGTACGATCGCATGCGGCTGGCACCAGCATCTATGAAGTCCACGATGTCGTCCATATTCGACGCGAGCTTGGAGATGTCGTCATGGTCGATCGGAGTCACGAATGTCCTGTTGAGAAGCCTCGCAAGCTCGTGAACGATGCCGTCCCCCTCGTTCTCTATCTCCTCAATCGCCATCGATTTTGCGGCGATGTCTCTCGGATCCCTGACGAGGTCAGACAGCGCCAGGCCACACTTCAATACAACATCCGATTGCCTGGACAGCAGGTCAAAGAAGTACTTTTCCTGAGGTATGATCCACTCCTTGAATCCCATCTGGAAATCCCTTCTCGTCAGGGGAATAATCTCCAGTCTTTTAACATCTCCGCTGGGAAGGCCATCGCTCGAATTTCTGATGCCGGTTAGGGTGATCCACTCGTTCTCTTGCAAGTCAAATCCCCGGTTATGTATAAAAATCAATCTGGCAGAACTGCAGCTCCTTTAATTCCAGATCCAGTATTTAATTGATGGGAAAAAAAATCGTCTTTCGAGCTTGACGAGCCCGATATTTTTATGCATTAGTTCCCTTTTCGTCATGAATTCAATGGACAAAGCCGAAATCGCGGATCAGAGGAAGCTGTTCGGCACGAACGGCATTCGAGGAGTAGTCGGATCGGGCATGGATGTGCGGCTGGCGCTTGAGATCGGGATGGCGATCGGCACGGTCATACGGGGCAGGATCGTCATCGGCACAGATCAGAGGAGCTCGAGCCAAATGTTGAAGGAGGCGGTCGTTGCCGGGCTAATGGCGACCGGGAATGACGTCACGGACATCGGTCTCGCACCGACGCCTTCTGTTCAATATAGCGTAGCGAAATCGGACGCCTCAGGAGGCGTGATGATAACGGCCTCACACAACCCGCCGGAATTCAACGGGATAAAGGTGATCGATTCCGACGGTACGGAGCTGCATTTCTCGAAGGAGGTCGAGATCGAGAGGATATATTTCGATAAGGCGCAGAAAACAGCCCCATGGTATGAAGCGGGCCATCTCACGACGGATTCCGAGGCCAACGCCAGGTACATCGAAGGCATCAAGGGGCTCCTGGACTGTCAGGCAATCGCAGGATCGGGACTGAGAGTGGTCGTTGACTGCGCTAACGGCGCCGGATCCGTAGTGACCCCGAACCTTCTCTCAGATCTGGGGGTCAATGTGGTGACCCTAAACGCGAATCCACATGGCAGCTTTCCAGGGCATCCTTCGGAGCCGACGCCGGAGAATTTGGCCGCGCTCATGAAGATGGTCACCTCGATCGGTGCGGACTTCGGAATCGCGCATGACGGGGATGCCGACAGGACCATTTTCGTCGACGATCATGGCGGATACGTCATGGGTGACAGATCGTTCGCGCTGCTCGCCGGATACGCGGTCTCGAAAGCCCCTGGCTCGACGGTCGTCTCCACGGTTGCGACGAGCGATGTGGTGTCCGATGTGGTCACCCGAAACGGCGGCAAGGTGGTGCAGACCATGGTCGGCTCTCCGGTCGTCGCCAGGAAAATGAAGGAGATAGGTGCCGTTTTTGGCGGAGAGGAGAACGGCGGACTCATTTTGGCAGAGCATCAGTACTGCCGGGACGGCGCGATGACCGCGGGACTGATGGTGGAGATGGTCGCCGCAAAGGGGCCGCTTTCTTCGCTCTTGGATAATGTGCCGACCTATCATCAGGTCAAGCTGAAGACCGCATGTCCAAACGAATCCAAGAAAAAAGTCACTGAACGGCTCGTGGAACTCCTGTCCGGGAACAGGCTGGATCTGACGGACGGGGTCAAGGTCTACGATGGAGGTGACTGGGTTCTCATCCGGCAGTCCGGCACTGAGCCGATTTTCAGGGTGTTCTCACAGGCACGGACGAAGGAAAGGGCTGATTCGCTCGCGAGAAAATACATGGGAACGCTCAAAGACATCATCATCAGCTAGCCCTTTTTTTCCTCAGACGCTCGGAGATGGACCGCCGCGATCACTTCCATTAAAATATTGGCGGCCAGAACCGCTGTGACGCCGTTGTCGAGCGGAGGGGAGACCTCCACGATGTCGAACCCCACGAGCCTGGAAGCGAAGTGGTCGATTATCCTCTTCACATCGATCGGCCTCAGTCCGAACGGCACCGGTGTTCCGGTTCCAGGGGCGTATGCCGGATCGATCCCGTCGATATCGAGGGAGATGTAAAGCCTGCCATTGCCGACCATCTTTTCTATCTCGGAAATGGTCCAGTCAATCCCGTTTTCGAAAATCTTGAAGGAATTGATCACTTTGGGAGCCGCCTCGTACTCCGCCCTCCCCATCTGTCTTATCCCGATCCACATGACCCGATCCTTTCCGAATTTATCCGCTATCCTCCTCATGGCGCATGCGTGGTTGTTCCTGTCGTCGTCGAAATCGTCGTAGAAATCCGCATGCGCGTCAATGCCTAGAACCGTTACATCATCAAATGCAACCGCACATCCCGGTGATACGCTGTGCTCTCCGCCGAGTAGAAGCGGAAATTTTCCGTCGGCGACCAGCCGCTTGGAGAAACCGTTGATCCGCTCCACCATCTCCGAAGGTGAAAGATGCGTGACATCGAGGTCACCATAGTCGCAGATGTCGATGTCCAACAGATCGAGTTCGTATTCCAGCATGAACGACTCGAAGTTGTGAGATGCCTCCCTTATCCCGGAAGGACCGTATCTGGTGCCCTTTCTGAAAGTGCAGGTGCTGTCAAAAGGCGCTCCGAAGATCACATATCTCGAATCCTCGTATGATGAATTTGCAAAATACATCCGCTTCGAATGAGTTCCCGGCAGGTCGATCACCTCTTTTTACAACAGATCTCAGACGGGCCTTGAAGCGACATCAAACGATTTAACCTTCTTGGGAACTCCATCGAAATTATTAACTATGGGAACATTCAGAGAACGATGATCTTCTCGGTTATCGTGGGTACCAGACCTGAAATAATCAAGATGGCGCCCGTAATTTTCGAGCTGCAGAAGCGGGAGCTGCCGTTCAGGCTGATCCATACTGGCCAACACTACGACCGCTCATTATCCGAGATATTTTTCGAAGAGCTCGGCCTACCCCGACCAGACTCTTTCTTGGGAGTCGGCTCTGGGTCGCAGGCGGAGCAGACCGCGAAGGCGATGATTTCCATCGAAAAGGAACTGCTCGCGACGGAACCGAGCGCTGTCCTTGTGGAGGGTGATACAAACACCGTACTCGCCGGAGCGCTCGCCGCCACGAAATCCGGCTTCCCGGTTGCGCATATCGAGGCGGGGCTGAGGAGCTTTGACCTGAGAATGCCCGAAGAGCACAACCGAAGGCTCACTGACCATATCTCCGCGTATCTTTTTGCGCCCACAGAGAGTGCTGCTGAGAACCTGAAGAGAGAGAGCGTCCCCGGCAGGATTTCCGTCACCGGAAACACCGTGATAGACGCGTGCAACAGGTATGTCCCTATCGCCGAGAAACGGTCGGCCATCGTATCCAGAATCAGATTCGACCGGTTCGCGCTAGCCACGGCCCATCGGGCGGAGAACGTCGACGACCCGGTCGTGCTCAGGAATCTCGTCGAAATATTCGAGAAAAGCCCTATTCCGGTTGTGTATCCCATGCATCCGCACACCAGAAAGGCGCTCGCAAACAACGGCCTGCTCGAAAGGCTGGAGCAATCGGACAATGTCCAGATCATGGAGCCCTCGGGATACTTCGATTTCCTGACGCTGATGAAGCGTTCCAGGTTCATAATGACAGATTCTGGGGGAATACAGGAGGAGGCGACCGCCCCCTCTATTGACAAGAAGGTGTTCGTCCTCAGAATATCGACTGAAAGGCCGGAGGCAGTCGAGAGCGGCCACGCCGTCGTGGTAGGGACCGATCCCGAGAAAGCTCTGCAGGAGATGAAGTCCTATGCGGAGTCCGGGTTCGAAGCTCCTAATGGAAAATGTCCGTTCGGCATCGGAGAAGCCGCAAAAAAGACCGTGTCATTTCTGCTCGAGGAATGAACTGAGCTCTCAGGCCCGGGTGATTTTCCGTCTGCCCATTGCGAAAAGGTATTGGATGTCCTTCCCCGGCTCGAGCTTTCCCTTGAACTCCTCGTCGATCGGCATCTGAAAAGTCTCGTATGTCTCCAGGTCCATCAGCTGGGCCTCATCTCCCATTACGGTTATGACCTGCGCCTGCCTTTTATCGATCATCGGCACCTGCACCTTGTGCTTCACCGGGAAAACGACGCTCCTTTTCGCCTCGTCAAAAAGTCCAACGGCCTCGATCCTCGCCTTTGCCTCCCCGTGCTTTCCAGGCTTGGAAGTGTTGATGCTTATGATCTTGCAGGGCTCGCTGTCGATGTTGACATAGCGCCCTTCTTTGAGCTCTCTGACCTCTGCCAGCTCCCAGGACATACAATCTACCGATTGGCTGTAATCACCTAATCTTAGATAACCTTACCGCCTCTTGCCGCCCTTTGATCTGCGTTTCTTGCCGCTTCTGGCCTCTCTCTTTGGAGGGTTTGGATATCTCTTCCGGATCTCCTCGATTCTCCTGTCCATGTAGGCGACCAATTCGGACGAAAGATCCCGATCACTATAGAAATCGGCCTTCGCCGCCAGCGATATCCTTCCGGCCAGAGTTCTGGCGATCTTCCCCCTCTGCCAGTAGGGGGCCTTGTGAACATTTGGATGCTGGAAAATGATCCCATGTTTTGGCGGCCGGCTGCCGTCCTTCAGATGCCTGAACATCGCCTTCTCTGCTCCCAGGAGCTGAATCGTGCTGGTCGGCATTCTAGCAAGCCTGGCCATCCCCCCTGAAAGGGAAATGAGCCTCGCACCGATAATCGGTCCCGCCACAGCAGACAAATTGATCGCCTCTTTTTTCATCTTGGACTGGATAGACGACTCTATGGCGCTCCTCGCTCTGAACATCTCAGAGGCGGAGATTGCCAGAGCCCTAATAGTCTGCAGATCCTCCTCGGTCATCTCCGCTCCTGCGCTTTCTTCTTCCATCCCAACTTCCTGCGAGATGATCTCCCGGGATGGATTGGCGGCTATAAGCTCCACGTATTTACGATCGTCCACGCGCTTCTCCAGCTCAGGGAAGTGCAGTCCATACCACTCTCTCAGCCTCTCTGACATGAGGTTGCAGGTTCCGATGAGGTCGTCGTAAGCCCTTATCTGCTCGGATATATATGCCCCTGGATCCTCCTCGACCAGGGATTCCCTGGCGAGTTTCATGCTCGCCTGGCGCAGGAGCTCCTTATCGTAACCGAATTTCTCAGGTCTGATAAATGAGGAGTCAAAAGCCGTCACTCCAGAAATTCGTCCAAGCCTCTTCTCGGCAACGGAAGACGCCCTCTTGCCGAGTTCGAGCTCCTCCTCCAGGATTTCTCCCCGGCGGATTCTCCCCATCCTATCAGCAATCGATTCCACATCCTTTGGGAAGAGGCGCATGTCTGTTATTTTTTCTCTATCACACAGGAAGGTTCCGAACCACTTGGTGACCAGTATCATACAATACCACCTTTGAGCTATGCAGAATTACTCCAAAGCGCCTTTTTCTATCGTTTTCCAATCAGACCCGCAATTTCCGACGGCTTTCTTATGCCTTTCTCAGTAATGAACCCGGTTATGTATCTTGCCGGGGTTATGTCGAAAGCCGGATTTCTCGCAGCCACTCTTGGCGGTCCAATCCTCTCCCTGCCAATCCTAAGGACCTCCGATTGATCTCTCTCCTCAATCGGTATATCTCTCTCCCCGGCAATGTTGGGATCGAATGTGCTCATCGGAGCGGCTACATAGAAGGGCACCCCGTTCTCCTTCGCCACTACCGCTTTCTCGTAAGTCCCTATCTTGTTCGCCGCATCTCCGTTCTTGGCGATTCTGTCCGCTCCCACTATGACGAGGTCTATCTCGGATTTCAGGTAATGACCGGCGGCGTTATCCACGATGATCGCATGCTCTATGCCCTCGTTCATCAGCTCCCAGGAGGTCAATTTAGCCCCCTGAAGCCTCGGCCTGGTTTCATCTACCAGAACCATCGGGCTTTTACCGCCCCTGTGCGCTATCCTCAACGGTGCAAGAGCTGTGCCGAAATCCACTGTGGCCAACGCCCCGGCATTGCAGTGCGTCAGCACGGTCGATCCGTTCCTGACAAGCTTGGCACCGTATTCTCCGATCTTCCTGCACTGACCTGTTATACTGGAAGCATACTCTATTGCGGATTCTATCGGCTCTTCCATCCTATCCAGCATCCAATCGAGCGCGAAGAACAGATCATACGCAGTCGGTCTCGTAGATATGAGCAGCTTCACAGCCCTTCTGATGCTTTCGCCGTTCTTCCATGCCAGTGCGAGGCCGTAGGCGGCCGTTGCCCCAATCGTCGGGGCGCCACGCACGACCATTTTCTTAATTGCAAGGGCGACATCACGATGATCTGAGATTTTCGTGATCCTCAATGTCCCAGGTAGGCGTGTCTGGTCAATGGCCAGGACCTTCCCGTCCTCCCACCAGACAGCGGGTATATCTCTGGATTTACCGCCCATTCTCACCTTCATATTATCTTTCCGTACAGGAGTTGCTGGGATAATATATTGTTTGGCCTATCATGGGCGACTGCATGTTATCTACCAGAAAATGTTTTTAAAAGCTTCGCGATTAGGCGTCATCAGACAAGGGCCCATGGTCTAGCGGTTATGACGGCGCTCTCACACAGCGCAGATCGCCGGTTCAAATCCGGCTGGGCCCATTGCTCTATTTTTTCGCTCTATTGAAAAAACACATTGATAGACTCTTATCATGATTCATAAAGGGTAGACGCGGAGAGCGCTTGGAGACGGGGGAGAAACAATCCGATTATCCGTCTTTTATAACGTTCCTCCGCGTCATTTAGATTCTGCAATCGGGGCAGAAATTATACTCATTTCATTCCTGTTTGTCTTAGCTGTAGTCATAATTATATTCATATGAATATAATTTGTCGCAGCTA
>DSAX01000012.1 GCA_011046235.1 Methanobacteriota archaeon
AGAGACTGGTTAGGGGATTGGATCGTCATGGAGATGGAATATGAAGTAGTGCCTGAATTTGCCCCCCAAAAAGCCCTTTGGATGCAATGGCCCACCACTGCGATCAAGGACGGTGTGAGGGAAAGCGATTTCATCCCCGCATTCATTGAAATTGAGAGGGCATGTTGCGATCAGGGCGAAATCCATAATCTTGTCCTGGGTAAGCAAGCCGAGAAAGACGCGAAAAATGCGATCATCGATGCGGGAATTCAAATTGATAATATTTTCTTCCACATTATGCCCTATGACTCATGTTGGTCGCGCGACAACGGTCCCATCTTCGTAAGAAAAAACGGAATAGAACACATTTTGGATTTCGGTTTCAATTCCTGGGGATATGAGCCATGGGGGCCATTTGAAAGAGATGATGAGATCCCCCAATTGATAGCAAAGCTTCTCGATATCGGAATTACCAAAGTGCAATATATAGAACAGACGAATGAGGTTCGAGATTTTATATACGAAGGCGGAACATTGGAGCTCAGCGGTGAAGGAACAATCGTCGCTTCCTGGGCGATCTGTAAGCATCGAAATCCCCGATTGGATAGGAAGCAGGCAGCGGAAATACTCAGAAACGTCACCGGATCGCATACCGTAATTTGGATAGATTCGATTTTCAGGAATACGACTCCCGCAAAAGCGGACAACCATACAGATGGGTACATGAAATTCTATGAGATGAACAGAGTCTGTGTACTGGACTCAAAACCAGATGAACCGGGGGAAGAGGCGGCGAGCAAACTCGAGAACGAAGGATGGGATATATACCATCTACCGCCTGATTTCAGGTGGACATTGGTGAATTGTCTTATTTTCAACCGGAAGGTCGTTGCGGGTTATGTGGATTATCCGATGACCGATCTTGAAAGAGAAATCATGGAAGATCTTTTTCCAGATAAGAAAATCGTGGAAATCGAAATCGGTCCAATGGTGAAAGGCGGCGGAGGAATTCATTGCGTCACACAGCAGCAACCAAAGTGAAATCACTCTACAATCGACTGTCTCATATATTTCTGCCGGAAATCGATTTACCCAATGCGGTGACCAGAAGTTCAATCCATTTGATTGTCTGTTTAGAAGGCAACTTTCCGTCCGATGGGCGAGACGCCTCAAGGAATCCGCAGAGTTCGTCGGAATTGCTGTATAGATAGAACTCGAAATAATCGCCCTCTATCGAATCATCGAGCGATTTTCGAGCCTTATCCATTTGAGAGGGAAAGCAAAATGTATCTTCTTCCCCTGGTTGATACGGTTTGAATTCTCCTGGGAAAAAATGCACGTTTCTGTTGATCTCTACTCTTGGGAATTTCTTTTTGTCCGTGATATCGCTGATTGAATATGCGAGCTTCTTGAATGCGTTCACCGAATCCTGACGGTATCCCATGAAAAATCGATATCGGAATAATCCATCTTTTCGGTCCTTGAGGGCTATCGCAATTTGCTTGAAATTCATCATACGATGGATGAGGACGGCGACCTCGTTAAGCGAGGCATCAGTTGTTTGTCTAGGATCGTAGATCGTAGAAAGCGTCTTTATAATGATGTCCAATAACCTTTCATTTTGATTTTCTGGGATACCGGAATATCTCTTTTTGAACGCGATTGCGAGATCACTGGTTCGAAAATCATCCCCCTTCAAGATCTCACCATCACATCACATAGGGCCAGTATCAACATGGGCAATATAAATACTTATTATTCGATAGAACTGAATAAAAAGATTTGGAATTTGCCCGATCATCATGCAAAATTGAAGGCTCACTCAAATCCATATTTGAATGACGAGCTGTAATCAAGATGAGAAAATCGGAAAAGGTTTGATTTTTCACAGTCCCCAAGGTCAAAGCAACCAAATTATCCCGAGAACGAGTGCGATAATACCTATCGGGATCTGGTAGCCGGCCATGAATTTCGCCACTTTCTCGATTTTCTTACCTATGGCAGGGATGGCCGGCAGAATTCCGATTGCCATTATCAAACCGACAATGAGCAGGACGATGCCACTTAATTCGGTAATATTCAGAACCCCGATGATTATGGCGATAATCCCGATGATTGTCTGAAATCCCCCAAGGAATTTGGATAGTTTTTCCAGGCGTTTTCCAATCGCGGGTATAACATATAAGACCCCGGACAAAAGCACCAAACCGGATACTATCAACATCAATTTGACCAACATACTCGCATCTCCCTTTGGAAGGGGTTTGGATTGTAAGGAATACCGATTGATAGTTCTTAATTCTTGCTATCTGTTACAACGGCCCTGACTCCTGCCATTGATATGAAGAGAATCCAATGGGCCCGCCCAGATTTGAACTGGAGTCACCAGCACCCCAAGCTGGAAGGATACCAAACTACCCCACGGGCCCGACAAATGAAATGGGTTTCAGATCGGTTCTGCGGTCAATACGGTGAGATGTCGTCGATCAGCTCGACGTGCGTCAGGAACATGCGCCTGCAGCAGTATCTCTCGAGGCCCAGGGAATCTAGCACCTCCATCGGCTTCTCTCCCATCTGGACCCTTCTGAGGAACTCCTCGTAGAGTCCCCCGATGACCTTTCCGCAAGTGAAGCATCTTACTGGTATTATCACTCCGCATCACCTGTAGGACTTCTGTCTCCGGGCTCTTGCGCCACGGCCCATCGGCTTCTTCGGCAGCTTCCTGCGGGGATCGGATACCAGCAATGATCGGTCGTAAAGCAGGTACTTCTTCTTCAGGTCGTCGTCCTCCGTGTACCCGACCAGCGCCTTCGCGATAGCGGTCCTTGAGGCATCGGCCTGACCCATTACGCCCCCGCCCTTGACGTTGACCTCGATGTCGATCCCTTCGATCAGCTCTCCGGCGATCTGGATAGGCTCCCATATCTTCGCCTTGGCCATGGCGGGCTCGTGAAGCTCCAGCGGCTTGGAGTTGATCCTGATCCGGCCCTTTCCGTCCCTGACGGTCGCCCTGGCGATGGCCGTCTTGCGCTTTCCGCTTGCAACAGCGACTTTCATTTGGATCACCTACAACTTCGCTCCCAGCTCCCGGGAGATGTCCCCGAGGGACATGTACTTCCGGAGGGTTCCGGTCTTCTGCGCTATCTCGATCGCCTCGAACTGCCCGCCCTGTAGGTCCTGTGGAACGCCGATGTACACCTTCAGATGGGACATCGCCTCCTTCCCGTGGGACTTCCTGTGCTGCATCATCCTGCTCACTGTTCTCTTGAGAATCCGGTCGGGCATCTTCGGGTAGTAAGGCCCCTTTCTGATCTTCCCCTGGTTCCGGGACCTCTTGTACTCCTCCATGATCGAGGTCCGGTTGCCCGATACGATCGCCTTCTCGGCGTTGACTATGACAATCTCCTCGCCGTTCAGCAGGCTCTTGGCAACCACTGAGCACATCCTGCCGAGGACGAGCCCGTCAGCGTCTATTATCCGCATCTTGACTCACCTCATTATCCTGACTTTCGAGCCTTCCGGATTCATCTCCATGAGCTCGTCTATCGAAATGCTCTTTCCACCTGCCCTGGCGATCTTCTTCCTCGCGGCTTCCGAACATCTGAACGCGGCCACGTTGACCTTCTTGTTCAACGCTCCTGCGCCGAGCACCTTCCCGGGGACGATTATCGTCTCGTCGTCCGCGGCGTAGCGCTCTATCCTGCTCAGATTTACCTCCGCCCACTTGCTTTTCGGCTTCATGAGGCGGTCCGCAATGTCTCGCCAGACAGGAGCTTTCTTCTCGAAGCTCTGCCTCTTGAGCCTGTCTACGAGGCTCAGAAGGCCCGGGTTTGTCTTGTTGACCTTCTTTCCCATGTCTGACTCCTCCGACCAACTACGGAAGCAGGGCTCCTAATGATAGGTTCCTTTAAAAGCTTTTGGTGCGACCGCGCCGTCCAGTGTCCTGCCGTGCGGCGGCCCGGAAAGCCGGTTTCGGACAACCGGAAAGGGATCTCACGGAAGAAGATTAAATATAAGTACCGATATAGCCCGATGGTTTCGAATCCAGGTGCTGGTTATGATACGTTTTGGCCCCGCAGGAATCCCGTTATCTTGCAAGGGCAGGACACTGAGAGACGGCATAGAGGACGTCTACAACCTGGGACTCAACGCCCTCGAGGTCCAACTGCTCCGGACCAACATGATGGAGAGGCCGGCGGACCCGGAGGAGAACGGGATGACTCCCAAGGAGATCGAGAGCGAGCTCGTCATCGAGGTCCTGCGGGAGAAGAACAAGAAGATGGAGCCAATCTCCGAGCTGGGCAAGCCGATCAAGCAGGGAGATGTATTGATCAGCCTGGCCTGCGGGGTAGCCAGGAACTACAACGAGCTTCACGAGCTGGGCGAGATGGCGAAGGAGCTTGACGTGCAGCTGTCTGTCCACACACCGTACTACATGGACCTCGTCAGCAACGAGGAGATTTGCTTCAAAAGCATGGACGCTATCCGTTGGGCGTCCATCATAGCAAACGAGCTCGGAGGGGAGATCGTGACGACGCACATCGGGCTATACGGGGACATTACGCCCAGGACCGGGATGAAGCGTGTGAAGACCCGGCTGGAATCTCTCTCTAAATGGCTCACGAAGAACAAGATGAATGTCAAGATAGGCGTCGAGAACTCCGGCAGGCAAGAGGTCTTCGGCAACATCCAGGAGATACTCAGCCTCAGCAGGGACATCAAGAATGTGGTCCCAGTCGTCAACTTCGCGAGGGCTCATGCCCGCGAGGGGGGAAATCTGAGGGACCCGGAGGATTTCCAGAAGCTGATCGAGAAGATAGCCCCGGTCTCCGGCGGAAAAACGCTGTATACACATTTCTCCGGGGTCGAGCACGAGGACGGCAACGAGAAGAGGCTCACACCGATCAAGAAGGGGGATCTGAGGTTCGAACCGCTTGCGGAGACCGTTCTCGAGAACAACTTGGAGATCACCTTCATCTCGTCATCCCCGCTGCTCGAGCATGACGCCATGTACATGAAGGTGATTTTCGAGCGGCTCCTCGCGAAGAAGCTGTCGAAGGAGCTGAGATCCAATAAGAAAGGCGGTTAGGTTGAAATCCACCATCCAGGAGAACATCGATTACTTGTGCAAGACGGTTCAGGAGAGCCTGAAAATCAACGACGACTGCCTGAAGGGGGTGGACGAGATGCTCAGCGCGATCCTCGAGGCGGACAAGATTTTTCTGTACGGGGTGGGACGCTCCGGACTCATGGCCAAGGCCTTCGCGATCAGGCTGGTGCAGCTCGGCCTGGATGTGTTCTTCGTTGGCGAGAGCAACACGCCCATGGTGGAGTCCAACGCGGTCGCGATCATCATCTCGAACACCGGTCAGACAATGTCGGTCGTTCAGACCGCCAACATCGTCAGGCGGATAGGGGCGAAGGCGATAGCGATCACCTCGGACCCCCACTCGAAGCTGGCCCATGCCGCCTCCACAAATATCATCATCGCGGACAGAATACCGCAAAACGAACAGATGACTCACTGCGCACCTCTGGGGACGGTGTTCGAACAGGCGACCGCCATGCTGCTCGACGGCCTCGTACCGATTTTGATGACGAGGCTCGGGGAAAGCAACGACTCGATGCGGAAACGGCACGCTATCTGGGTTTGATCTCCCTTGGAGAAGTGTTCTCCGCCTCCTCATGGGCGAATGTGACCCTCGATTCTCTCCTGATCCTGGCGAACCTGTACGTCAGCAAAATGAAGGGGATCAGGACAATCAGGCCGACGATAAGCGGCAGCGAGTCGAGGAGTATATTGCTGATGGTGCGGGTGAAGCCCTCCTCAGTGAGCGAGAGAGTCTCCTCGATCTTCAGATTCGTCGTCATGTTCTGCAAGTACGTCAACGAGAGGAAATTGACCGATGTCCCCGTGGTCCTATAGAGCCATTTCGAATATGAAGCGGTGTCGTTCCCAGCCCTTCGCTCCGCGATCGATTTGTTCCAGGAAAGCATGGCCTGCTCCGCACCGGAGGAGGTGGTCAGGGACATCATCTGCCAGTATCCTGGGCCGTCCGGCACCTCGTGCGAAAAAACGGTGCCGTCGTCAATTTCATTGTCCCAGGTGTCGACCTCGCTGGAGAACGCCGCTCCTTCTATCGTGCTCGGGTAGATCCGCGCGAGGTGCGCGGAACCGCCGCCCTGGAAATTATGCTCGATAGAAATGGCATAGAACTCGTTCGGCTGGTCGATCGAGATATTTAGGGATATGTCGATCGTGTGGCTCTTGCGTACCGTAAGGGAAGGATGCAGGAGCGGGTTCAAGGTGCCGAGCTGAGATACCTCGAACTGTATTGCAACTGCCCCCCAGTCCTCGATCAACGGATCCGTATAATCGTCCGAGTCTCCGAACAGTATGAGCGGATCGAAGAGGTCGATTGCAGCAGATAGCATCGCCCCGAAATACTGTCCCTTCTCCGAGGAGAAATCGAGTTCGTTGACGGTAAAGTACCAATCCAGCCTGTGAAGCGGGCAGACCATGACCGGGTCGTCTATCCTGGGCATTCCTTCACCGTAGTCGATCGACTCGTTGTATACGAATATCGTCTGGAGCGAGAAATCGAATATCGGCGAAAGCCTTGAGCTCGTATGCTCGAACATCACTCTTGGCCATTGATTGATGAAGTTGGCCGTCAGGTTGCCTGATACCACGCGCACATAATCCTCCACCGGAGTGATCGAGATGGGCTTCGGCAGGAATGCTTCAGAACCCATCGACGCCTGAGATAACAATGCGATAGCAAGAACCGTCACAAGGATCAGCCTAGGCGTCCTCCTGGATCTCGCTATCCCGCGGGGCGTCTCCTGATGCATGCCAAATCTATGAGATAATTGGCTGTGCCACATCAAAAGCCTTTCTTCTCATCTTCTGTCCCTCCTCAACACCCTTGAACGCCTCATTATTTTCTTTCCGCGATAGGGTGTCTCGAGCTCGTGCCAGTATACTGAGAAATCGAGGGGGGCGCACCTCTTGCCCCTGAGCCTGAAGGCCATTATTTCCTCCCGAACCGGATCGATCACTATGGCGGAGTGGAATCTCTCGCTGAAGAGGGTTGATTGGGTTTTCATGTCGGTTTTCGACATGAAGCAGCCGAACCCGGGGTGAGAATGGTACCACCCGACGATCACGTAATCGAATCCGGACGCGTCCAGCTCCTTGAAAAGCCCCTGCAGGTTCCCATGGTCGAACCTCACGCTGTCACAGGAGCTGAGCAGATCGCCTGTGACGATATCCCTGACCATCACGAAGCCGTGCGACTCGTGGCGGCAGATGTCTCCCAACATGAAGCCCATCGCTTCCCTCTCTTCTCGTCCCAGCATCTTCGAGTGGTTGATCATTTTCTGCATCGCCAATTTCGACACATAGAGCTCGAAGAAGCCCTTGCGGGCGATCCTCTCCTCATAGCTCTGCTTCAGCTCCTCGGACAACCATGAATGCGGGGAAACGTGCTGCAGGTCAGGGGGGAGGCGGTCCACGGTCGGACCCTCGGCGAATGAGAGGATTCTAGGAGCGGTCGTTCACATCACCCACTATCTTCGGAGGAATTTTATTTCCCGAGATAATCGGAGGGCGGTAATGGTTCGTCCTGAAGTACTCGGCCGCCCTGGTACATGAATCGCTTCCGAAAGGGCTGTCCGGATTGGGGTTCGCTAGCATGACCTCGAGGCCAACGATGAATGTCGCCAGCGTCGATCTGAAATCCCATTTCTCGAGGAGTTTTGTGCAGACATAGCCCCCGTCCTTGGGCTCCATAATATTCGGATGAAAGATCGGCGTCTGCCACTTGACGATCGGCTTTTCATAGGGATAGTCCTCGGTTATGATTATTCGCAAGTTGTGTACATAGCGTGTCGCGATACGATCATCCGCCCAGACCGGACCGGGGGTGCGAAGCAGTGCGACGTTGATAATGACCGGGAAGCGGGATAACTCGGCATCCGAGACCTGAACATGGTGCTTGAGCTGCCTGTGGCACGCCTGTATCTCGTTCCTCAACCTCGCCCTCAGTATCTCCGGTGGCAACGGCATCGATCTATCCGCCTTCTGGATCTGGTATGAGCTCGAGCACATCTCCGGTTATCAGCGGGGCGTCCCTAACGCTCGAACTGCCGCTCAGCACCTTCTTTCCCCTTCTGAGGACATACGCTCCGGAATCCCTGTGCCAAAATGATGCCGCGCTCTCGATTATTTCGTTGATCGTGTTCTCGGGCTCGAGCTCCATGTCCAATGTGGCCCCTGTCTCGGCGTTCTTCACCTTGACGACGACGCTCAATAGATCACCTCTTTCCTCCAGATATGTTGGGTATAAAAATATTAACTGCTAATTGTAGCACCCAGGTTATATCAGATACCGTGGTTGGGACACCCTGGGTCGACATCCACCTCCATAAGTTCAAGGGTGTTTCTCAGACCGTCGTAGTAAATCATTTGGCCATCGAGCGGGACCGCTTCCTTCGAGAGCAGACGAAGGCCCTCTCTTACTGTGAGGGCTGAGATTACGCTGGTTGTCGTGATCTCCGCTGGGACCGGCGGGACGAATACCGCGGTCTCGGACCCGGTGCAGGAAAACCGGAGCGCTGCAATTTTCGAATGAGAGGAGTTTGCGGCGCACTCGAGACATGGGCCGTCCGGAGGCAGGGATACGAACACCCTTCCCAAAGTCCCCCTCATGCTGCCGTCGATATACGGCTTTCCCGCAAGACGGGAATGGGAATTCACATGCAGCCTTGCGTTTATGTTGTCCAGGCAGCCGAAGATTATGTCATGCTGTTGGAAGAAATCGGATGGAAGCTCCTCGATTCTGCATTTCTTGAAATCCACGGACATTGTGGGATGAAGATGTTGTACCGCCTCTGCAAGAGCCTCGGATTTCGCCCTCTTCCTGTATGCGTCCTCCTCGCTGAAGAACGCGCACCTGGAAAGGTTTGACATCTCGATCGTATCGCTGTCGACTATCGTGATCCCGGCGAACCCGGAAAGTGCGAGGTTCTTCGCGACCTCGTTTCCGAGAGCGCCCGCGCCCACGAGCACAGCGGTCGATCCGCATATCCTGTCCAAATCGAGCCACTCGATCCTACGGGATCTGTCAAGCCTGTCCTCGTCCTGGTATCCGGCCCTGACGATCTTGCGCAATCCATCACCCGCTCTTGCCGCTCCTTCTCAGCTTGATCATGATAGCCTCGGCCGCGGTTGCCAGCACATCCACTGTTGGGGCCACAGGCGGCGCGTATGTCGTCTCGAACAGTGCGAGCTCTCTTGCGGTGAAGCCCGCAAGGATCATTGCCGCAGCGAGGTTGACACGGAGTCCGGCGCCCTCCTCGCCGACGATCTGACACGCGAGGATCTTACCGTCCTCCTTGGAGGCCGTCAGCTTGACCATGATATCCTTTCCGCCGGGGTAGTAGACTGGAAGTGTGGACCCCTTGACCCTGGCCTGGACTTGGGCGATGCCCGCTTCCGTGAGAGAGGAGGAAATCGGCCCCACGGCGGATATTTCCAGTCCGAACAACCTGCTCACCCTCGAGTTGAGGAAGCCGCGGGGCAAGGCGAACGATCCTCCTGCAGCGTTTATTCCTGCGACCTCCCCCATCTTCACCGCGGTGGTGCCCATACCAGAGGGTGACTCGGCACCTGTCACGAAATCCAAATATTCCGCGCAGTCTCCGACCGCGTATATGCCCGGGACGGAGGACTCACACCGCTCATCGACCCTGATGTGCCCGTGCCTGCCCAGGGCGCACCCGGCATCTTTCGCGAGCGATGTGGACGGCTTCTGCCCGGTCGCCAGAATCACGGTGTCGCACTCGATCCTCTCCTCGGGCCCGGTATCCCTGTCCTTGACGACGGCCCCGGCGACGCTACCATCCCCGAAAATCTCTTCCACCAACGCCCTTGTCCTTGCGGAAATTCCGAGAGAGGACATCTTATCCAGGAGCGGAGCTGCGGTGTCGGGGTCGATCATTCCCGGGAGTATCGAGTCCAGGAACTCGACGATGGCCACCTCGTGTCCCATGATGTGTAGTGCCTCCGCCACCTCGATCCCCACGAGGCCGGCTCCAACGATTAGTACTTTCCTTTCCTTCTCACCGCACCATTCCTTGAGCGATTTGGCGTCGTCCATACCCCTGAAAACGAACACGCCCTTTTTCTTGGCGTCCCCCTCTGCGATGCCCTTTATCCCCGGTATGGAGGGGCGGGCACCCGTGGCGAATATGAGTGAGTCATACTGAAGCTTGCCATCTCCATCTATACCTCTGAATGAGATTGTATTCGTATCCGGTTCGACCTTCAATACCTCGGTCGAGAGCCTGAGGTCGATCTTGTTGCGCTTGAACCATTCGGCCGAGAACTCGATCAGCGATTCGAACTCTGGGATCGCTCCGGAAAGGGCGTACGGAAGCCCGCATCGGGAATACTGGGGATATTCCGAAGCCTCGAACACGGTTATCTCGGCCTTCCTGTCCTCCTTTCTTGCGAACTGTGCGGCAGTCGCACCGGCCGCCCCTCCACCCAGAATCACGATATTCATATCCAGTATCCCCCCTTGCACCCGAAATTCCCGGGCACTCGAAGTTCGGAGTAAAATCCGCCGATAGACCAAATTGTTTTCGGTCAGAGGCATTTGGATATTGGGACGCGGGTGCTGCGACCTCAACGGCAGATACCATATGCTGGGAATAGATTTGATGTTCCGATCTGAGGTCTTTATAGGCCAATTTTGAAAGCTTATATCGAGAAGTAATACCTGACTGTAAACCAATCCGAACCGCTTTATTGACGGCCAATCTAAAATCTTCGAAGAGAGATTTAATTTCTACGGGAAGTTTGTCGATATAAAACGTAACGCCTCTAATTACCATGAGAATGAAACAAATCGATATATGATTATAAGTCTAAAACGGGGGGATAAGTGAAAAGTCGAGAAAGACCCGTTAACGCAACAGAACCCGGAAAAATCTATTAGCCCCCGACAGTTCTCAGGTAACGAAGCGATGATCGATTGGATCGAACTCATGGGTGTTTCTGATCGGACGGCGATATGATGAAAGTGGTCATTATCGGTAACAATGTGGCTGGAACAACGACTGCAAAATCAATACGGGACCTCAGGCCGGATATCGACATCAACGTCTTCGCAGACGAGAGATACCACTACTATCCGAGGCCCATGCTCATCGAGTTAATCGCCGGGAAGATCGACGAGAAGAGCCTGTTCTTCTACTCCGATGATTGGTACATCAAGAACCGGATCAAGGTTCATCTGAATACCCCGGTTGAGGCAATCGAGCCCGAGGAAAGAAGGGTATCGGCCGGAGGCAAGTGGTTCGAATACGACGCGCTGGTCATAGCTACGGGGGCGAGGGCTTTCATACCTCCAATGAAAGGGCTTCCTAAGAAGAACGTGCTCCCCCTACGAACTCTGGACGATGCGAAGGCCATAATCGCCGCCGTACCCAAGGCGAACGCGGCAGTCATCATCGGCGGTGGCTTGCTGGGGCTCGAGACCGCGAGGGCTATCAAGACCGCGAAGCCGGAAATCGCAATCACCGTCTTGGAAAGGGGCGACTTCCTCCTGAAAAGGCAGCTGGACGATGAGGGGGGCGGCATTCTGAGGGCGCTGATCGAGGAAATCGGCGTCGATGTGATCACCGAGGCCGAGGTCGAGGAGATCGTGGGCGGAGAGGCGGTCGAGAAGATCAGGCTGAAGGACGGAAAGGAGATCGATGCTCAGCTGGTGATCGTATCTGCCGGGATACGGGCAAACACGGAGCTCGCGGAGAAGGCGAACCTGAAGATCAACCGCGGGGTGGTAGTGGACGACAGACTGTGCTGCGATGTCAGCAACAGGATCTTCGCGGTCGGCGATGTCGCCGAGCACGATGGGAGGACCTGGGGCATCATACCCGCGGCGCTGGAGCAGGCCAAGATCGTCGCCAGGAAAATAATCGGTCAGGAGGGCCCGGACTACGGGGGCACTGTTCCCTCGAACACATTGAAGGTGATGGGCATCGACATGACCTCCATAGGCACCATCAACCCGCCCGAAGGCCAGGGATTCGAGGAGATCCGGGCGAAATCGGAGGACGGGAGGGTATACAAGAAGTACGTCCTGAAGGACGGAAAGCTGGTCGGCGCGATCCTTCTGGGAAGCCGGAAGGAGATCGGAAAGGTCACGAAGCTCATCAAGGAGGGCGCGGATATCTCCGGGCTCAAGTCCGCGTTGAGAAGGGTCGAGTTCGATTTCTCCGGGCTCTGATGACCATCTCGAAATATCACAGGTAAAAGGAGTAAAAAGTTACTAATTTGGATACCTTTTATTCTTTTTCCAAGGGGTCGAAGCCGTGACAGATGACCGTATTTCCAAGCCCGAGAGACCCGGGAGCAGGCTTGTGATAGCGCTGGTCATAACGGCTTCGATAGCGGTCGGGGAGCTCGTGGGCGGTTTCGTCTCGAACAGCCTCGCACTGATCGGAGACGCTGGACATATGTTCACGGATGTCGGCGCCCTGTCGATCAGCCTGATCGCTTTCCGTCTGGCGCGGAGCCCGGCGACTAATGAGAGGACCTTCGGGCTGCTGAGGGCGGAGATAATCGCGGCGCTGGCGAACGGCGCTATCCTGTTCTTCGTGGCCGTCTTCGTGATCTTCGAGGGGATCGGAAGGCTCGGCTCGGAGATCGATGTCGATGCCGGGATCGTCCTGCCGGTCGCGGTCATCGGCCTCGCCGCGAACCTCGTCGGAGCGGCGATCCTGCGGGAGCACGCGGGCCACAGCCTGAATGTCAAGGGGGCGTTCTACCACATGCTGAGCGACGCGGCCTCATCGGTGGCAGTCATCGCGAGCAGCGTTTTCATACTCGCGACCGGGGAGAATGTCGCTGACACCATCGTCAGCTTCATAGTCGCCGCTTTGATCTTCAGGGGGTCGTTCGCGCTGCTCTCGGAATCGTTCAACATACTGGTCGAGGCGGTGCCGCCGCATATCGACCTGGTCGAGGTGCGGAGATCGATCGAGGAGCTGGTCGAGGTAGACAATGTGCACGACCTCCATGTCTGGACGATCACATCCGGGGTGTTCGCACTCAGCGGGCATATGGTGGTCGGTGACAAACCCGTAAGGGACTGTGCCGCAATAATCGAAAGCGCGAACAGGCTGCTCAGGGAGAGATACGGAATTGCCCATACCACATGGCAACTGGAATGCGATTCGTGCGGGGACGAGAACGTCTGCGTGCTCGACAGGCTGAAAACGAATAATGAAAATTGAATGATCGGAGAGTGTATCGCCGGCAGATGGCATGGCCAGTGCTGGCGATCTGAAAATCGGTTATTTCTTCTTCTTGGTGACCTTCTTCTTTGCCGGTTTCTTGGCAGCGGTCTTCTTCGCGCTCTTCTTTGCTCCTTTCTTTGTTCCGCACTTTCCGCAGCTCAATGTATCACCGTGGAAGATATCATCATTGGGAATAATAAATCTTTCTTTAATCTGGCCGGTCGCTCGATCCGGCGGAACGAAAAAACATTATCCCTGCCGGGAGTTCAGACCATTTGATATGAAGATTAGGAGACTGCTCTCAGGGATTTCACTATACCTGCTATTGGGCTTTTTCCTCGGGCTGATAGTGGGCGATCCCACCGGTCAATCGGGGACGATTTCGATGATTGCTCTCGGAGCGATGATGACACTGTCAATGGCCGAGATAAGGATGGACCGGACGTCGTTCGGGAGCGATCTGTCGAAAGGGTTAATCCCAGCAGTTATGTGCTTCGGGGTACTGACACCGATATTTCTGCTGACATCGGTATTTTTCGAAGGGGATTTTCGCACCGGCTGGATCATGGCCGCCGCGATGCCAGCTGGTGTAATGATCGTCCCCTACGCCTCCGTGCTCAGGTCAGATATGAAGCTCGCGCTCTATGGGGAGCTAGCGATCTATCTGATAGCTCTCATCGCCACGCCCGTGATCGCATATATCGCGATCGGAGCGTCCGTGAGCTTCTTCGAGCTGTTCTGGATACTGCTGGTTCTCATACTCGTCCCGCTGGGTCTCTCCAGGGTTGTGATCTCAATCAAGTTGGACGATCGCGTCAGAACCCGGACTATGAACTTCATCATGCTCTTCTTCTTCATGATCGTGGTCGGCGCGAACAGGTCGGTATTCTTTGAGGACTTGCAGATGGTCGTCATGCTGGTCTTAGCATCGTTTGCAACCATTTTCGGTACAGGTCTCCTGTTGGACCGGCTGCTCTCATTTATGGATAAGCCCCGGAAGAAAACCATAACCATGTTCGGTACGATCAAGAACACGGGGCTTGCAATCGCGATCTGCCTCACGATATTTCCGGAGAAGGCTGCGATGCCCGCGACCATGCTGGTCATTTTCGAGATGGTCTGGATCATATTCTTGATATCGTGGAAATACGACCCTAACCGGGATTTTTTATGAAATTAAAAAAATGCGGCTGATGTGCCGATTTGGGGCGGGGGGGTAATTCTCCGTACGGAATGACCACTCAGAAAGCCTTATAACTGGCGAAAGTGACATCTATCGGAAAAAATATCAGTGTAACAGACCTGTGGCTCAACGAAAAAGGGTAGATCCGGTGAACGCGCAGAACAGAATACTGAGGCTGGAGAACCACTACGGGAGGTCGGTTGTAAGGCACGGTCTCGCATTTCTCAGAAGCATCAATCTGGACTACCGTATCGACACGAGCCTGGGCCAGTACTCGCGAGATATTCTATCTTCGATGCAGAAGCTCTCGTCCCGCTCCCTCGGAAACGAGGCCGGGAATAAGGCTTTCGAACGGGCTAAGAGGGAAACGGCGGTCGAGGACATAGATACCATCGAGGACTTCTTCACGATCTGGAGCTCGGTTCTGAGGAACGTCCAACACATCGCCGGAAACACAGGACTCGTCGTGCTGAGCAACACGATCCAGCGGGGCGATGTCGCCTCTCCGGTAGTACCCAGTATCGTGAAGTGCTCGGCGCACTTCATTCCCGACCTGAGGCGGGACGTGGAGATCGTGAAAAATTCCTGGGAGCCGTGCACTTTCGCGCTTACCGAGACCGATGTCAGGCTGCTGTCAGAGGAGGGCGTTCGGAACATCGCCCTGGACAAGGTCTACGAGATCGATCGGAGGCTGAACAACCTGCCCGAGCATCCAGGCAGCATACTCC
>DSAX01000119.1 GCA_011046235.1 Methanobacteriota archaeon
AGAGAAAAATTCATTTTTACCGATTTATATTGAAAAAAATTTAATTAATTGATTGGGATTGAGATTCTTTTTCTGTCATTTTCGTCAATCAGCGTACAACTTAATAATATGGAGCTGCAATACGCTATTTACTATACAAAGGTGGGGAAATATCTTGGAATTGAAGCATCTGCTAGGCGAACCGCCCAATATCGTTCTCGATCAAAATGCCTCAGCGATGGATGCCATTGCCGCAATGGTCGAGAATGACATCAGTTCAATCATTGTTGACAGGGAGGACAGCGAAGACGCATTCGGCATAGTTACGACAAAGGACATAATCGGATACGTTATCGCAAAGGGGCTCGATCCAAACGACGTCAAGATAGTCGATATCTGCTCCAAACCGCTGATTTCACTCAACAACGTTGAGCTGGACATCAGATGGGTAGCGAAGAAGATGTCGGATGAGGACGTGTCCCGTTTGGCCGTGTTCGATGGAGAGGATCTTAGATGCATTGTCTCAGATGTCGATGTACTCAAGGCAATCGAGGATAAACTCAAGAAAAAGGGTTCTGATGAACCGTCGGAAAAAGGCGAGAAAAGAGGTGACGGAGAATGACCGAGATAGATCAGACTCTCAGGAGCATAGTGAAGACTTTCAAGATGCCATCTATCAAGGCAACCGCTTCGGTCTCGGAAGCAATCATTGAAATGGTGAAAAACGACATCTACGCACTTCTGGTTCCGAGGAAGGACAAGAACGACGCATACGGAATCGTCACCAAGAAGGACATTATAAGAAAGGTCGTGGCCCAGGGGAAAGACCCGGGGAAGGTGAAGGTCGGAGAGGTGATGTCAAAGCCGCTGATACTCCTGACAAACCTCAACCTCGACATAAGATGGGTCGCAAAGGCGATGACCTCTTCCGAGGTATCTGTAATCGCGGTATTCAACAGCGGGGACTTCTACGGATTCGTTACCGATAACTGTGTTATTGAAGGCGTATACCACGCAAGCCAGAGAAGAAGGTTGGACACGGACTCAGAGTACGTGTCATGCTAGTTAAACGGGGGGTTGGATAGTTTGGCCGATAATACAGATAATGACAGTGCCAAGTCTTCTATAGGATTGTACTTGTGCAGGTGCAACGGAGAGATATCGAAATACATCGACCTAGACCGAATAGCGGACAACCTGAAATCGATCGAGAATGTGAAGGTAGTCGGAATCCACGACGCCCTATGCTCGAGGGAAGGTCAGACGTTTCTGAAAGAGGAGAAAGAGAAACACGGCTTTGAGCGGGCCGTTATCGGAGCCTGCTCTCCGAATATCCAGGGCATCATCGTCGGAAAAGCCCTTGAGGAGAAGGGACTCAACAAGTACCTATTCGAGCAGGTGAACATCCGGGAACAATGTGCATGGGTCCATCCGGATATCGATAAGGCCACCGCGAAGGCGCTCGCTCTCATCAACGGTGGATTGCGGAGGGTCTTGACCCTTGAACCGATGGAGGATGTCGAGATCTCGATTCTCCCATCGGCACTTGTCATCGGCGGGGGAGTCACGGGCATGCAGGCCGCGCTAGATATTGCCGCGGCTGGGTTCAAGGTTTATCTGTTGGAGAGGACCGAGGAGCTGGGCGGAAGGGCGTACAAGCTCAGCATGACCTTTCCCACCCACAACTGCGGCATCTGTTGCATGCAGTACTGTAAGGAATGCGTCTTCACACCTAAAATCGAAGATGTGCTTCAGGATGAGAAAATCGAGGTCATGCTCAACTCGGAGATCGAAAGCATAGAAGGAGGATTCGGCAACCGGCATATCACTGTGAAAGCGCCCGATGGACCGCGAGAATTCGATGTCGGAACCATCATCGTCGCCACGGGTTCAAAGACCTTCGACCCGAGCGATCTGCCGGAACTAAACTACAGCTCGCCGGATGTCATAACCACGGTCGAGCTGGAGCAGCTCATCGTCAAGCAGCGGGAGAAGGGAGGATCGATCGAGCGCCCGTCGGACGGGAAGGTCCCCAAGACCATCAACTTCATCCAGTGCGTGGGATCCAGGGACCGAGCCAAGGGCAACCTCCACTGCTCGCTCGTCTGTTGCACCTACGCGATAGGACAGGCGAGAGAGCTGGTGAAGCTGATACCGGATGCCACGGTCTACATCCATTACATCGATCTAAGGGGCCCATACAGAGGCTTCGAAGAGTTCTACGACGCCGCAAAGCAAGAGGGGGTCCAGTTCGTCCGTGGCAGGATCAGCAAGATCTACTCGACGGGCGGCAAGCTCTTCGTGAGGGCCGAGGATACCGATGCGGGAGCGCTGCTCGAGATCGAGAGCGACCTTGTAGTCTTATCGGTCGGTCAAGAACCGGCCCAGGGAAGCGAAAAGATAGTCGAGATGCTGCACCTGCAGACGGACATCGACGAGTTCATCAAGGACATCAACCCGATGTTCCCGCCCGAGTTCAGGAGGGGCATATACGCTGCGGGATGCGCGCAGGGACCGAAGGGAATCAGGTACTCGATCGACGACGCGAAATCCGCCGCTTCCGAGGTCATCAGGCTTATGCGTGACGGCACCGTGAAGATGCCCAGAATAACCGCGAAAGCGGACGAGTTCAGATGCCGCGGATGCGGCAGATGCGTCGATGTTTGCCAGTTTGATGCCATCACCCTTATCGAGGACGGAAAAGGAGGGCAGATTGCCAAGGTCGACGAGGTGAGATGCGAGGGCTGCGGCACCTGCACGGTAGCCTGCTGTAACAAGGCGATGACCATAATCGGATACGCGATCCCGCAGGTAATCGCCAATGTCATGGGGCTTGTCGAGGAGGCGGGACAATGACGGATGATAATTTCGAGCCGAACATCATCGCCTTCACATGCACCTGGTGCGGATATCCATCTGCCAACCTCGCTGGAGTGAACAAGATAGACTACCCGGCGAATGTCAAGATCATCCGCGTCATGTGCAGCGGATCCGTTGATCCAGCTGTCGTCATGCAGGCGCTCGAGAGGGGTGCGGACGGCATAATCATAATCGGCTGCCTGATCGACAACTGCCACTATGTCGAGGGAAACAAGAACGCCGAGGAGAGGGCCGATAGGCTGAAACGCCTGCTGAATGTGCTCGGACTCGACTCCAAGAGGATAAGGACTGAGTGGATTAACGCCTCCGAACGGGTGAAGTTCGCCAATGCGATGAGGGAATTCGTCGATGAGATAAGGGAGCTCGGCCCCGCCCCTCACATCCCAGCGCCGAAGCGGAAAGAGCTGACTTCCGAGGAGATCAAGAAGGAGATCAGCCGGATCATAGAAGACACCGGTGCTTTCGATTGCGTCGAATGCGGCAAGTGTACTTCTGTCTGCCCGGTCGCGAGGTTCGACACAGAGTTCGCCCCGAGGACGATTGTCCTTCGGTCGATGGAGGGCATAACCGACAACCTGGCGAACGACAAGGACATCTGGACCTGCTCGACCTGCGAGATGTGCAACTCCATGTGCCCGTACAAGGTCAACTACTCCGGGTTCATCCAGGGGCTGAGGGGGACCGCGATGCAGCTAAGCAACTCGCCCGTATGCTCGCAGGGTGGGCTCATCCAGTCCGCTATAAGGATAATGGCGGGCGCGGACCTGAAGCAGAACCGCCTTGACTGGGTGACGGAAGATCTCGAGATCGCCGAAAAGGGGGATGTATTCTACTTCGTGGGATGTCTGCCTCACTTCGATGCGATCTTCGCCGACCGGGAGTACCTAGAGCTCACTCGGACTGCCCAATCCGCAGTGAAGCTGATGAACGCGGCTGGAATAAAGCCAGCCGTCAGTAACGAGGAGAGGTGCTGCGGTCACGACTTGGTCTGGTCTGGAGACGAGGAGAATTTTCTCAAGCTAATGGACAAGAACCTCGAACTGGTCAAGAACTCCGGGGCCAAGAAGGTCGTGTTCACCTGCCCTGAATGCATAAGGACCTTTGAGATGGACTACAAGGATTTCGCGGAGGATATCGATTTCGAGATCGTCCATATCTCAGATTTGCTTGTCCAGTTGATTGACGAAGGAAAGCTGAGCCTGCCCTCGATGGCGGACGAGATCATCGCGACATACCACGACTCTTGCAGGCTCGGGAGGCACATGGGAATATACGATTCCCCGAGGAGCCTAATCGAGTCTGCCGGTATGAAGCTCGTCGAGATGGAGAATACCAGGGAAAAGTCGGCATGCTGCGGTGTAAGTGCCTGGCTCAGCTGCAACTCCGCCGCTATGAGGATGCAGCTGGAGAGACTGGAGGAGGCGAAGAAGACCGGCGCGGAGGTCATGCTGACCTTCTGCCCCAAATGCCGTATCCACCTTTCATGCGCGGCAAATGAGGAGCTGCCATTCGATAGAGAAAGGGTCAACATAATAACGAAGGACCTGACTGTCGCGCTCGCGGAACTGCTCGAGGGGAAATAGTCACTGGATGGGAGTGCGTCCCCCATCCATTATATATATCATATTACCGCAAACATTATTTCCCCTGTCTGAAAAAATTTATTAAAGCCACCATTGTTCACTGAAAACTAGAGAAATAAGGGCATCACTTTGCGATTTATCGCGATAATTTACCCACCGTAATCGAAAAAATTGCGAACGATTCCCGCACATTATAGAACTCTTGGACGGGGGAAGATATGAAGGAAAATGTGGTTGTAATAGGCGCAGGCATAGCGGGCATACAGGCATCGCTAGACCTGGCAGATATGGGCTTCAGCGTACATCTCATCGAAAAGACTCCCTCCATAGGGGGACATATGGCGCAACTCGACAAGACCTTCCCGACAAACGACTGCTCGATGTGCATTCTATCTCCTAAGATGATCATGTGTGCTGAGCATGAGAATATCACCCTGCACACCTACTCGGAGGTGGATTCTATCGCGGGTGATTTCCCCCGGTTCAAGGTTGGCATCAGGGAGAAGGCGAGGTATATCGATCTGAACAGATGCACCGGTTGCGGGGACTGTGTCGCCAAATGTCCGAGCAAGGTACCGAGCGAATTCGAGGAGGGGCTCTCCATCAGAAAAGCCATCTATCTTCCGTTCCCCCAGGCGGTCCCGAGGAAGATGACGATCGATGCCGAGAACTGCAGGAAGATCAAGGATAACAAATGCGGCGTATGCCTGAAGGTATGTCAGGCTGGCGCAGTGGATTACGATCAGAAGGGCCGAATCGTCGAGCTCGATGCCGCGGTCATCGTCATTGCCACGGGATTCGATCTCATGGACGCGACCGCGCTTCCGCAGTTCGGATATGGCATATGCAAAGATGTCGTTAGTTCCATGCAGTTCGAGAGGATTCTCTCTGCCTCTGGACCCACGGGCGGGCATCTTGTACGGCCGTCTGACGATAAGGAGCCGGTAAATCTTGCCTTCGTCCAGTGCGTAGGTTCAAGGGACGCCAAGAACCACCTATACTGCAGCAGCGTCTGCTGCATGTACGCGACGAAGGAATCGATCTTGGCGACGGAGCATGCGCCGGATGTGAAGATCACGATTTTCTATATGGACATGAGAGCCGTTGGAAAGGGCTTTCAGGAGTTCGTTCAAAGGGCCAAGAAATCCCACGGTGTAAGGTATGTTAGGTCGCGCCCGGCGAAGGTCCAGCAGGCGAACGGGGACAACGGCGTGCTCGTGAGCTACGAGACACCGGGAATGACCGGGGAGCCAGTATCCGAAGAATATGACATGCTGATCCTCTGTCCGGCGCTCCTGCCGTCTTCGAGCACAAGGGAAATCGCGAAGATGCTAGACATGGAGCTGGATGATGACGGTTTCTTCAGGACACCGGATATAAGATATCCCACAGATTCGTCGAAAAAGGGCATATTGATATGTGGCTTTTCAGGCGCCCCAATGGATATCCCCGATTCCGTGTCTCAGGCTTCGGGTGTGGCGGCGCGCACTGCCGAGCTTCTCTCGGGAGGTGACCGCTGATGCAGCGGGTCGGAGTTTTCGTATGCCACTGTGGGCACAACATCGGCTCGGTCGTCGATGTGGAGAAAGTGGTCGAATACGCGAAGCAACTCGAAAATGTGGCGGTGGCCGACCATAACCTCTACTCGTGCTCCGAAGAGGGACTGGGATCCATTAAGAAGAGCATTCGGGAGAACAAGCTGGACGTCGTCGTGGTCGCAGCCTGCACCCCCAGGACCCACGAGCCGCTGTTCAGACGCGCGTGCGAACAGGCGGGTGTCAACAAATATCTCTTCGAGTTCGTTAACATTCGGGAGCACTGTTCCTGGATACATGCCAAGGAGAAGGAGGCGGCAACGGAGAAGGCCAAGCGACTAATCGCAATGGGTGTGGCAAAGGCTTCGCTTCTGACCCCTCAGAAGGAGGGGGAAGCATCGGTCATACCGGTCGCAGCCGTAATCGGCGGAGGAATCGCCGGGTTGACCGCGGCTGCGTCGCTCGTTTCCCAGGGAATTGAAACACATGTCATCGAGAAGGAAGCGAGACTCGGAGGGCTTCTTAACAATATTTCCGTGATCGGCCCGGAGTTCGTCGAAACCGAACCGCTGATCCGCAGGCTGAAAGAAGATCTCGAGAGATCGCCTCAAGCGCACATTCATCTCGAATCTAGGATCGTTGAGCTTGGCGGCTTCATAGGCAATTTCGACATCAAGATCGCCGAAGGAGCCAAGACCACTGATTTCAAGGTCGGAGCGATCATCGTCGCGACCGGCGGGAGGGAGCTGGAGCCGACGAACGTCTATGGATTCGGCAAGATACCGACCGTGATTACCCAGATGGAGCTGGAGAAGAGACTGGCAGGGGGAGCTGCACCTTCGAGTGCGATATTCATCCAGTGCGTGGAATGCCGGCAGCCAGGAAGAGAATACTGCTCTAGGATTTGCTGCAACGTCACACTGAAAAACGCGCTCAGGATCATCCGCTCAAACCCGAATGCGAGGGTGACGGTGCTCCACAGGGACATCATGAGCTACGGTACTACCGCAGAGCGGCTTTACCGGGAGGCCTCTGAGAGCGGCGTCAGCTTCATGAGATACGGGCTCGAGAGCCCGCCAAAGATTTCGGAAAAGGAGGATGGAGCTTCGGTCGAAGTATTCGATGAAACGCTCAATGAGAATATCGGCATCTCGGGCGAAATAGTGGTTCTGGCAACCCCGATCATCTCTCAGGAGGGCACGGCGGAGACGGCAAAGCTGCTCAAGGTTCCGGCCGATAAGAACGGGTTTTTCCTCGAGGCGCATGTGAAGCTCAGACCGGTGGAGTTCGCAACGGACGGCGTTTTCATTTGCGGCTCCGCAAGGTGGCCGAGCCATGTCACTGAGTGCATCGCCCAGGGGTTGGCAGCGGCCGCGAAGGCGGCCATTCCGATCAGAGGAGGAAAGGTCGTGATCGAGGCGATCACCGCAGAAGTCGATGTGGAGCGCTGCGCGGCATGTGGCAACTGCGTGCTCGCATGCCCATACGAGGCGATCGAGATGACGGTGATTGACGGGAAGCGCTGCGCGAAGGTGAACGAGGCTCAGTGCAAGGGCTGCGGAACATGTGTTGCCGCCTGCCCCAACGATGCCATGCAGCAGAAGGGATTCACCACGCGCCAGCTCGGTGCGATGATCGATGCGCTTATTAAAAACTGCAAAGAGGAGGCGGTAGAATGACCGACTTCAAGCCTTCTATTCTCGCATTCTGCTGCAACTGGTGTTCGTATGCCGGGGCAGATCTCGCGGGAGTGAGCAGGCTGCAGATGCCGCCGAACGTGCATGTTATCAGGGTAATGTGCAGCGCGAGCGTAAAACCGGAATATGTCATAAAAGCGGTCACTCAAGGGATCGACGGCGTACTCGTCTTGGGCTGCCATATCGGGGACTGCCATTACCTGACGGGCAACCACCGCACAGCGAAAAGGATACCGCTTCTTCAGAAGATTTTGGATGAGGCCGGCATAGATTCCAGAAGGATCAAGCTCGATTGGGTTAGCGCCGCGGAGGGCGAGAAGTACCAGAAAGTCGTGACCGAGTTCGTCGAGGAGATACGCCGCCTCGGACCCAACCCCCTGAGGGAGGTGAGATTTTGAACGATCCCGGAAAGGAGATCTCCAGGCTCGCCTTCGATGAGAGGGGCGCGGACTATCTACTGGCCGTGAGGGAGGAATACGGCAACGCCGGGCCGGCGTTCGTCGCCAAAGGAGAGGATGTCGGCGACATCAGGACCGACATACCGTATCAGCTCGTCACCATCCTGCGCAAGATCTACCCGTATATGGAAGACGGGAAGATCGCGGTGGTCATTCGCAGGTGCGAGGAGAAGGCTCTCAATGAATTGATCAAAAGGGGGATAATTGACGGCGATCGAATAATCCGCATTGGATTGGCCTGTTCAGAGGGACAGATCGAAGCCTGCAGGTGTACCGATCCGGTACCGTCCTGCGTCGACATCGGCTCCCCCGGGAAGGGTTGGAACGAAGACCAGCTTTCCAAAGAGCTTTCGGCGATGTCGTCCGAGGAGCGATTGGATTTCTGGGTCGCTCAATTTCGGAAGTGCAACAAGTGCTACGCGTGCTCGACGAACTGCCCCGTTTGCGTCTGCGACCACTGCGTTCTGGAAGAATGCACTTTCGTCGCCGAGAAGGGCATACCGCCTGGGATGGCATTTCATCTGATAAGGGCCTATCACCTATCGGACAAGTGCACCGAATGCGGCGAGTGCGAGAGATCGTGTCCGGCGCACATACCGCTTCTCACTTTCAGGAAGATGACCAACCGAGACATGAAGGACTTGTACGGCTACGAATCCGGAGACACAGAGACCGTGAGCCCGCTGCTTACCACGCTTGAGGGGGATTTGTTGGAAGAGGAGGAGGATTGAGATGAAGATCGACCATGTTCTCACGACCTGCCCGTACTGCGGGACTGGCTGCAACTTCTACCTTCAGGTCGTGAACGAGAGGCTGATAGGCGTCATCCCGTGCAAGACCGACGAGATCAGCCAGGGCCGTCTTTGCATAAAGGGGTACAACGCCCACACGTTCGTACAGCACCCAGACAGGCTGAAGCACCCGATGATAAAAGAGAAGGGCAAGATGAGAAAGGCCTCCTGGGACGAGGCGCTTGACAAGATCGTCTCCGAGATAAAACGAATTACATCCGAACACGGAAACGATTCCGTCGCCGTATTCGCGTCCGCAAAATGCACGACCGAGGAGAATTACCTGTTCCAGAAGCTCGCGAGATCGGCTATCGGCACGAACAATGTCGATCACTGCGCCAGACTGTGCCATGCATCTACTGTCGCTGGCCTTGTCTACTCGTTCGGAAGCGGTGCCATGACTAACTCCATCCCGGAGTTCGAAGATGCGAATTGCATACTAGTAACCGGGTCGAACACGCTTGAAGCCCATCCACTGATAGGATCCCGCATTCTCAAGGCCATGGAAAATGGCGCTCAGGTAATCGTCATCGACCCGAGGGACACCCCGCTTTCCAGACTGGCGCAGTTCACCTTGCATCAGAAGCCGGGAAGCGACATTGCGTGGATCAACGGGATGATCAGGGTGATCATCGAGGAGGGATTGTTCGATAAAGAATTCGTCGATGGCAGGACGGAGCTGTTCGAAGAGCTGAAACAGGTGGTCCAGCAATATACTCCCGAGGAAGTGGAGAAAATCACGGGGATCGAACCGAAAATGCTCGTAGACGCGGCTAGGACCTATGCCAAGGCGGACAGGTCGATGATCGCGTACGCGATGGGGATCACCCAGCACAGTAACGGAACGGACCTGGTCAAATCGCTCGCAAACCTGGCGATGGTCACCGGCAACGTTGGAAAGGAGTCGACCGGAGTCAACCCGCTCAGGGGGCAGTGCAATGTCCAGGGCGCGTGCGACGCCGGATGCCTCCCGGACTTCTACCCTGGATATCAGAAGGTGAACGATACGGGTGCCAACAAGAAGTTCCGAGGAGCGTGGAAGAGCAATCTATCGACTAAGGTCGGCAGTACGATCACCAGTACGATGGAGAAGATGGAGTCCGGGGAGATCAAGGGGCTGATCATCTTCGGGGAGAACGTCATGGTATCCGACCCGGATATCGCGCACATCGAGAAAGCGCTGAACTCGTTGGACTTTTTCGCGTTGGTCGAGATTTTTCCTTCTGAGACTAGCAAATTCGCGGATGTCATACTGCCCGCCGCCTGCTACGCGGAGAAGGACGGCACGTTCACGAACACCGACCGGAAGATCAGGATGCTCAGGAAGGCGGTTGGCCCGCCGGGCGAGGCAATGCCCGACTGGAAGATCGCGTGCGAGCTCGGCAAGAAGTTCGGGGCCGAGGGGTTCGACTTCTCGTCGCCGGCCGAGATCATGGACGAGATGGCCTCCTTGGCGCCTATTTACGGAGGCGTGAGCCACGGAAGGGCGGATACCGAAGTCATCAGCTGGCCCTGCCCGACAAAGGATCACCCGGGGACGAAGGTGCTGCATGTGGACGGCTTCAAGATGGGCAGGGGAAAGTTCGCACCGGTGCACCACTCGCCTCCAAACGAGGAGCCATCGGAGGAGTTTCCGATGGTGCTATCCACCGGCAGGAACCTGTTCCAATTCCACACCGGTACGATGACCAGGAAGTCGCCGAAGCTGGAGCAGGAGGCGCCTGAGCCGTATGTCGAAATCAACAGCGGCGACGCCAAGATGCTCGGAATCGAGGACGGGTCGCGCGTAAGAGTGACCTCGCGCAGGGGATCGATCGCGCTGGTCGCCAAGGTCACGGAAAGGATAATCCCGGGAACGATATTCATACCGTTCCACTACGCGGAGGCGGCGGCGAATCGGCTGACGAACCCGGCATATGATCCTATCGCTCAGATACCTGAGTTAAAGGTGTGCGCCGCGAGGATTGAAAGGAGCTGACGACCTATATCGGATGAGCCGAATCGCTCTCGATGGAATGACTCGCACCCTTCGCATCTGAATCGATCGATTAGGATTTGGTGCCTTCAATTGATCCGGCATCGGAGGTCGCATCGGATCTACAATATTCGCAACAGCTGCCACATAGAGTCGGATCGATTCTTGCTTTTCTTGACGCGGCAAAAGATTCTTTTTCAATCAATTTCGGAGAGAGCAGGATCGGAATGTTGGATGCGTCGGCATCGCAGTCGACGACGACGCTCCGCTCGGCAAAGACTGTAAACCGGCTTGAACCGCGATCTTCCCGATCCCCCGCTTATCACAGGCTATGGTTATCTTCATCGCCTGATCATCTCCTGTCACAAGATATCGAAGGTCATCCCAGCGGCACCGTTCACCACCATATCGCCCATAGCTTTGCTCAACGCTTCTCTGCCTTCAGTACAGTGACAGGGCACTATATGTTCCACAGATGATGGAACATCCTCCGGATTCAATACCCCGTGAAATCCACCGATGAGCCAATTCGGCTCAGTAATACGACGAGCAGCTTTGAGTATGTTGAGAAGGCCGGGGTGGGCGCATCCCGAAATAACGGCCCCGGCATTTTCGGATTTGATGACCAGAGACTGCTCTTTGACCCCTTCACCGAGAACGCCTGTGGTATAGATGCCGTCGACTATCTCCTCGGAATCGCTGACGATTCTCGTTCTCGCCCGCTGACAAATCTCCTTCCGAAAGTTTTTCGAAATCGAATCGGGCAAAACCACCTCCAACCTCTCGCAATCGGCGTCCATGAGAATCCCCGTCAGTCCGCCGATATGATCCCAGTGATTGTGGGATATGATGACCCGGTCGATCTTGCCGATATCGACCCCGAGCCTATTCAAATTCCGGCAGAGAAGTTGTCCGTCCCATCCGCAGTCGAACAACACCATTGTCTGACTGGACTTCAGCAAAGCAGAGAAACCCCAGCCTTTCTCAAATCCAGGCAATCCGTTGGAATCGTAGACGATCGTTATTTTCCAGCGAGATGTCAACTATCTATTCCTCCCGATGAACGTCAGTGAAGGTGTTCCTTGCATGCGTTTTCGGATGTCGCCGCCTGCAGGCGTCCCTCCCTCCACATCGAAAGGACTTCTCTGACGGATCCAGTAGCTCCGACATAGACGGCGATTCCAGAATCTTGGAACATCGTAATCGCCCTCGGACCGAGTCCGGAGCAAAGGAGGAGATTGACACTCTCTCTCGCGAGGGCTTCCGGCGGTTTGCCCGTTCCGCCCATATGCTCGCTCCTGTTTTCGATTATCCTGACCGATCCGGTGTCGCTGTCGACAATCGTATAAGTAGGTGCCCTTCCAAAGTGATCGCATACGACTTCATCCATGCCTCTGTCGCCCATGGTGGGGACACCGATTTTCATTTCATTCAACCCCCATATCTTCTCACCTGTATTCGAGATTAAACTTCTGATTTCTTACCTTTTTCAAGTTAGCCTGGCAGTCGGAGATGCACCTTCTCAGAGTGACGATCCCGAGCTCAGCACAGTGTCTGTGACTTTCTGGCAATCCGCACAGGGATTCTATGATGTCGTCCGGCATCATCCTTTGCGCTTCCTCCAACGAGAGATTCAATACCATTTTTGTCAACCTGCTTCCAACGGCTATCGAAGCCCCGCATCCATCGGTGAAGAAGGTGCAGCTTTCGATTATTCCGTTCTTCTGTTTGATGTACAGCTCCATCGTGTCCTCGCAGGGACCCTTGAAAGTTGCAGATCCATCTGCGTCAGCCATGCGTCCAACATTGCTCGGGTTCCTGTATTCTCTGATCACCTCTTCCGAGTATTCCTCCTCCTCCGCGCTTTCGATCAGACGCGTAATGGCGTCAACCGCCCGGTTGAACTCATCCTCATCGTTCAAGTCAATATCCCCTGTGCGATCGATCGCCGAAATCTCCGGAATCCGCCGCATCGGCCAAACCTCTCATCCAATAGGCAGTCGAGGGCTTTTTCCGTATATGTTATTGCAATCTTCTCCGTTTTCAACATCTCAACAACTCTGACCAAAGTTTGCTGAACTGAAATCTCATCGGTTGAGATTTCTCTCAGTGGAAGAGGGCGTTATTTCTTGCCATCCTCCACATTTTTGATGATCTTATCGACGATTTTTTCAAACGCGTCGTTGATATCCTTTTTCGTATTTTCCGCGACGAAAGGCATCCCCTTGTCACCGCTGCTCGAAATAGCCGGATCCAGCGAAATGCTCCCCAGAAAGTCCAGGCCGAAATCGGTCGCCGCTTTCTGTACGCCGCTGTCACCGAATATCTTGATCGTCTGCCCGCAATGCGGGCACCGTAACTCCGCCATGTTCTCGATTATGCCCAACACCTTCAGACCGACGACCTTCGAGAAGCTGATCGATTTTCGAACGCTCAGAAGGGCCACATCCTGCGGTGTCGTCACGATGATAGATCCGTCCGGAGACGGGATCAATTGAGCAATGCTGAGCGGCTCATCTCCGGTTCCGGGCGGAAGATCCACGATCAGGTAGTCCAGATCGCCCCAGTCGACCTCTTCGAGAAATTGGCGCAGAGCTCCCATCTTGACGGGTCCGCGCCAAATTATCGGGGAGTCCTTGCTCTGGAGCAGGAAGGCCATCGAGATTATCTTCAGATTGGGAGGGACATTGACGGGTAGCATACGCCCTTCCGGAGTCGCCGTCAACGGCACCTCCTGTATTCCCAGCATTTTGGGTACGCTCGGTCCGTGAATGTCGGCATCAAGAAGACCAACCGCCTTTCCCCTGATAGCCAAGGCCATCGCGAGATTGACGGCTATTGTGGATTTTCCGACTCCACCCTTGCCGCTCATAACCACAATCTTGTGCTTGACATTCCTGAGGTTCTCCTCGGCAGATTTGCCCGATTTCTTTTTTTCTGGCTCAGTTGCCTGCTTTTTACTGGGAGTCTTACTCGCCATATCAAATTCACCTTTTTAGACAGAAAAGCTCTTGGTCTTCAAATATTGACCCCTGTATAATAAGATGCATTCCTGTGTTTTATTGTGTTTGCTGTGAGTATTGACATCTATATAAAATGTGCATAATAACAGCGAACATGTTCGCCATATTACCGCTCGCCAAAATGTCTCTCCACGAGCTTCTTCTCAGCCCTTCTCAGCATCACGTCGAGCGTGGATTTTGACATATCGAGTTTCGAAGCCAGGGTTTCCAGGATGATCCTCTTTGGAATTTCGAAATACCCTAATTCGTAAGCAATCCTCATTACCTTCGCCTGAGATTTGGTGAGGTTGTTGCCCTCTCGTTGCTCGGATATCTTGAGTATCTCCACTTTGCAGCCCAGTATCCTTATCTTATTCACGAGATTGAGAATGGATTCGGATGTCGGACCGACTATCTGCCACTGAATTCTGCCTTCGGATTTCGATGTGGCGGACTCGAGAAAGCATCCCAACTCCGAAACCGCGCTACATATTGCACACGTGCACTTCGAAATAGTGGCGATGTGCTTCCCAGGTTCCATCTGGGTCAGTTCGATCCGACAGGATGGCTCGATCTCCATAATGTGGTTTGCGATAGCAGTCCCGGACATATCCGGAGGTCCTTCGATCGTCATAAGACATTTTGTTTTATCCGTATCTATGGAGACGCTGCTTAGAACCTTGACAGAAAGATCGCAGGATGTGCACAATTGGCCGATCCAGTTTCCCGGTATCTTGAGCATTAGTATGGCTTTTTGCATGTCACATCGTCTCAGCGCTTGAATTGGCCCCTATCTATTTTTAATTCTCTGATGAAGGACTTCTCCTGTACCATCAATTATCTATCGCATCCCTGAAATTATCACCCTGCAGTTGGGAATGTTGATTATTGTATAGGAATATTATATAGGGATAACGAATCCGAAGAATATATGGGGATCATGCCGTCATGAAAGGATTGGGGGGGTGCCATCCATTTATTCTATTACGATACAATTATATTGTCAATCTAATAATCATCTTATCTCAATGGGCCCGACCGGATTTGAACCGGTGACCTCCCGGTTTCGGAACCGCTGTTGCGGATTATCAGCCGGGTGCTCCAACCAACCTAAGCTACGGGCCCCTGCGGACCAGCGTATGCATATCCG
>DSAX01000003.1 GCA_011046235.1 Methanobacteriota archaeon
ATCCACCGGTATGCCCTGCCACTGTTCGTAACGGCGAACACATAGTCCTTCGAAGGACTGAGGGTGATATCGACAACACGGTCCGATGACTGTAGGGTAATGTTATCCCCGAGCGCCCAGCTTACCCCGTCGGGGGATCGGTAATCCTGTCCGCTCTCCAGCATGACCCATGGATCGACCATGGCGGGACCGATCAGGGAGCTGTCCGAATTGGCCTTCCAATCGGTGGCAAAGAAGACGATCTCGGAGCTGCTCAGGTTGCCCAGCTGCTGTTTATCCACCGACAGCTCGATCTCTCCCGCGGCCACGGCAATCTCCTCAAGGTCGCCAGATTCCTGCCACATATCCGAAGACCATTCGTAGACGAGTATCGAAGTAGAAGTCGGGACTCCGTTCCGCCCGTATACTTCGATCAGGAAATCCGCATGTATGATGTGGTCCCCAGCCTGAATCTCCTTGCCCGAGTTTTCGGGAGGGTCGACGTCTATGAACGCCTGGAGCAGGTCCTCGCCGGTCTTTCTCAGGCGGACGATGTCACCGGACGGCTCCGATGGGATGTTCTTCGAGCGCTCCTCTGGGACATTTGCGCCTCCTAAAGCCGTTCCCTTGACTCCGGCATAGAAGTAATAGAGCGCCTGATCCGCCGATGCCCCCACCGCATCGATGTCGATATCGGGGTTGGACAGGGCCACCTCGTCGTTGTCGAGCGATTTAATGGTAGCCCAATCACCGAACGCTCCGTCTATTTCGATGCCGTCCGGAGGCGATATGTAATATCCAGATGCGGGATCCCCAAGGACCTGAATGGCATGGCCGGCCGCTATATCCACCGATAGACCGAACGAGAAGAAGTCCCCCTCGGCATATGCTGCGAGGTCGGGGGAGAGCTCTTTCATAACCCTGCTATTCGGGATAAGGTCGATCGTCCCGATGGACAGGTTATCACCGTGCTTATCAACGAGGAATGGCTCGATGTTCACAGCGTCCTCGATCCCCATAGCGGAGATCGAGAGGTTCATCACCGGATAGCCGGGAGATAGAATGCTGTCGCCTCCGACAAGCGATTTCTGAACCGCAATGACCGACCCGCTGGTGGAAATGGCAGGCGATGTCTTCTCGGTGGCGCCCTCCCTTGATACCAGCTTCACGAGCGGTGCGGTTTCCTGCGATTGCCCCGAAATGAGCTTCATCTCTATCTCCGGGGACTCGTGCCAATAGGCTGTGGAACCGCGGCTCGACCACGCGCTCCAGTTGGATCGGTCGGTCGTGTCGGTGTACACATAATAGCCGGAACCGCGGACGATGCCGTTCCAACCGACTAACAAATTGAACGAATCGGCTCCGAACCCCCGCCCGACCCCGTAGCCGGTTGCGGGATCCGAATCCGAGTCGACGAACGCGTAAAGCGACGATGGTTCGCTTCCGGAGAAAAGGCCGCCATCCGTCCTGAGGTAAAGAAACACTTGATCGCCCGACTGGCCGATCTTGGCTTCCAGCACTGGAGCATCGATCTCCGGCAGGACGGCAGAGAAAGGATATGACGGAACCGGAGCCCAATCTGAGAAGTCACCGTCCACAATAAACGCCTCACGATCCGCTCCCGTGTATACCACTGCCGCGAGCGAGGCTATGATGACAGCGGCAACGATGATTATGGAAAGCATCTGCCAAACCTGTAGTTTCCCTACGATTTTCCGATTCTGCCACGACGTGAAATCCCTCTCGCGCCGCGCCCTTGCGCCCGTCCCGTTTATCATGCCATTGACGTGTTCCCTTCTCGGGGTCTTGAGGCCGTTCACACGTCCGCTCTTCTGAACCCTGACAATCTTCGGTCTCTCGGATTCTTGCTCTTCTTCAGATGTCGCTCTCGAGCCCCTTATGCCGAGCTCGTCCGCCCCGGAGATCTGCAGCTCGAGCATTTTGCCGACGAGCACCTCGAGGCGTTCCCTCTCCTCGGGCTCCATCTCCTTCATCCCGGACTCGACCTTCTCGGCGATTGATTTCGAGAGGGTCTCCAGCTCGGAGAGGACGATATCCACCTCCTTCTCGGTCATCGTTCCAGGGCCGATCCCCGAATCTGAAAGCGGTGCCTGGCAGCCGGGGCATTTCTCGTCGGACTGCGCCACGAGCGCCCCGCACCGGGGACATGAGAAAAGAGTGCTCTCGTCGAACTTCTGCGTGCAGAATACGCACTGGCCCTTTCTGGAAAGTATCGGCTTGTGGCATCTGGGGCAGTCGAATGTTCTCTTCTCGCTCTCCGGCAGCTCAATCACTCCAGTTTGGACGAAGGTATTTAATGACCTATATTGAAAAATGTTTCGATAATACGGATATTATACATTCTACTGTATTTTTTCGCGCTGCCGGCTTTTAATGTGGGTTCCTGGGAGAATCTCTCACTTTCGCCCAGCCCTCCCCCGGGGTGAAGTATATGCTCGCCCGGGAGCAAGAGACGTTCCGTGGAATTGGACATCGCGCCGGAGCTGGAGATACATCCTGGGACCTTCAGCGTAGTGATAGCGCCGGCATCGCTAATGGCGGCCGTGGTTCAGAACTCCGTGGCACCGAAAAGGTTCCTGGTGCTGTTCATCTGCGGCAATTACTCCAGGCTTCTGAACAGGATAAGCGACAGATCGGCCGAGATGGACATAAGGAGGGCCTTCACCGCGTTTCAGATGCTCAACATATTGGGTCAGGCGTCGCACTCCGTGATATTCATCGAGCACGATCCGACGATATACGAGGACTTCGACGGCCCGGTAGAGCTCATAGCCGGGGCTATGAGAGAGGCGGCGACGGGATGCACCGCGGTGGTGCTGTACTCCCCCGCCCCCGATCAGTTCCTGAACGAGATATCGAGGACGGCACACCGGGTTTTCTGCATGTGTCAGGATGATGGCTCGACTCCGAGGAGATCTTCCAAAAGGGCCGCTCTGGGCAGATATAGACGGTACCCGGAATACGAAGTGAGCGGAGACCAGACTACCCTGGAGGTGTTCTGACGGGCAGGAGCTTCGAGAGTGTCAGAATGGGGGTCAAGGGCGTGTCCGAGCGATGGCTCAGGGCCCGCCGTGCGCTGAGGAGGGAGGAGATGAGATACGCCGACAAGCTTGCAGAAATGGCCAGGAAGCATTCGAGCGAGGCGTTCTACGCCTTTGAGGACCCGCTGGAGGCGGCCCTGTTTTCCGTCCTCGTGGAAATGCTGAAGGAGATAGAGAGGCGAGATGTGGATCCTGGACGCAAGCCATAGGGGCAGCACGGTGCGCCTCTGGAGCTGTGATAACGGCGTGAAGCTTACCGAGGAGGTCACGCGCCCCTTCTTTCACATGCACCTTCTGGACCCGCATGCGGACACGGATATGATAGAGCACCTCGAGAGCCAGTACGGTGCCGAGGAGGTCGTCTTCAGGACGATCTACGGAGAGCTGGAAGGATACAAAGTATACGCCGATAGAAGAATCGCCGAGCTCGTCGAGAGACAGTCGCGGTTCAATGCGAGGCTGTACGACGTCGACGTCCGCGTCGAGCAGCGGCTGATGGCCGAGAAGGGGTTGTTCCCGTGCGGGTTTCCGGAGGAGCCGCGGTTCAGGTTCGACTTCGACGTGCCGCTCACCAGCCTGGAGATCAGAATCGGCGGCAACCCGTATTTCGACAGGAATATCTTCTCCATCGGGCTGTGCAGCGGCAGCGACAGAAGGATCTCGGGCGATGAAAGAGGGGTGCTGTCACAGCTCTCCGAGAGCATCTGCTCGGCCGACCCTGACATACTGCTCTTCAGGAACGCCGATCACTGGCTGCCCGTGATCCTGGATAAGGCGAGAAAGTACGGCCTCGATATGCCTTTTAGCAGGAGCGGCCGGTTCAAGACGCTCTCTTCCCGGAGCTACTGGAGCTACGGCAGGATGGAGCACAAGGAGGAGGCGATGATCCCCGAGGGAAGGATCCTGATAGACACGGAGAGCAGCTACACCTACAGGGAGTCGGGGCTGAGAGGGGTGCTGCTGTCGGCACGCCTGACGGGGCTGTCGCCCAATTTGACCGCCAGGTTCACCCCGGGGACGCTGATCTCCGGTTACGAGATATACGAGGCGATGAGGAGAAAGATATCCATACCCTTCAGGAAGGAGGACGCGGAGAGGGCGAGGGGCCTGGCCGAGTTGAGGGCGGCGGACAAGGGAGGCATGATGTTCCAGCCGCGGGCGGGCGTTTACGATGACGTTTTCCAGATCGATTTCACCTCCCTGTATCCCAGCATCATTGTCAAGTACAACCTGTCCCCGGAGACCCTTGAACGCCCCGGAAAAAGAGGGTTCCTGTCGGAGGTGCTGAGACCGCTCCTCGAGCTCAGGGTGGAGACAAAGCGATTGAAAAAGGAGAGGGACGAGCTCGCAGAGGCGGATTCCATCCTCAAGTGGATGCTCGTCACGAGCTTCGGCTACACCGGTTACAGGAACGCGAAGTTCGGGAGGATAGAAACGCACGAGAGGATAACCGCGATCGCGCGGGACATACTTCTGAGGGCGAAGGAGATCGGGGAGGACATGGGGTTTGAAGTGCTCCACGGGATCACCGACTGCCTTTGGCTAAAGGGGCAGGGCGAGATATCGGAGCTGAAGGAGGCGGTAGAGGGCGACATAGGGATCGGCACGGAGCTGGAGGAGTACGACTGGATCGTATTCCTTCCGATGGCAGACGGCGGCGGTGCGTACAACAGGTACTACGGCAGGCTCTCCGGGGGAGAGGTCAAGTACAGAGGGATAGTAGCAAAGAGGAGAGATTCGCCTCCATATGTCGCGCGGATGCAGCTCGAAATGCTTGCCGAGATGGGGAAGGCGCGGCGTTCCGAGGAGCTGCCGTCGATGGAAGAGGAACTCAGAGGCGTGCATGAGCGATACGCCGAACGGCTCGTGAGCGCAGATGTGAGGGAGCTCGTGGCCACGAGGAAGATAAGCCGACTGGATTACAGCAGGAGCTGCCCGGAGGCAGCCGCGGTGGAGGCGTACAGGAGGATCGGGGTCTCGCTCGCCCCGGGGATGATAATCGGATATGTCGTCAGGGACGCTCGCAGGTGGATAGTCGATCCAGAATGGAGCGCATCGGAGTTCGACAGAAGGTACTACCGGGAACTGCTGGACAAGGCCTGGGTGGAGATAGAGTTCGCCCTGAACCGTGCGAAAGAAATGCAAAAAATTAAGCTAAGTTAGTTACGAGAAATTCCGATCGAAGTTGTATAGGTTCTACTTCTTGAGGATGGATGGCGGGACAGCCGCTGAGGAAGCGGGTCCGTGATGATCCGAAACCTCATGGGATGTCTTCTTCTTATGGATGAGCCTGAATGTCTCGTCTATCAGCTCATCAAGCCACATTTCGTTCCAATACTTGATCGACGCATCATTATTCATTGAAGCTCCGGGCATCTCTATTCACCCCCTATGATTAATAAAAGCGATTTATTCATATATCAATGTTTCTTGAAAAAAAGTGTTCAATTGACCATTTTTGAGCGGAATAAGAAGATATATTTTTATAAAAGAGAGACATTAAACGATATTTGAGAAAGCCAGGATTTTGAAATTTTCTAACTGGCAAATAGGGGTGAACAGGTGGACGATCAGGCATCGGAGATCGACGAGGCGGACAGGAAGATATTGAGGATCCTGAACGGCAACGCCAGGAAGAGCTTCAGGGATATCGCTCGGGAGATGGACCTGTCCCTTACGACCGTATCCAAGAGGATAAGGCGCATGGAGGAGGAAGGGGTCATACTGGGTTATGCCCCGATCCTGAACCCGGAGAAGCTGGGATTCGATATTACGGCGTTCATCGGGGTCAAGATACTCCACGGGAAGATCGTGGAGACGGAGAGGGCTCTTGCGAAGGACCCTTCGGTGTACACCGTGTTCGATGCGACGGGGGAATGGGACGCCATCATACAGGCCAGGTTCCACAACCGGAGCGAGCTGAACGACTTCGTCAAGAAGGTGCTGGCGCACGAGTTCGTCGAGAAGACCCACACGAACCTGGTGCTCAGCGTGACGAAGGAGGAGAAGAGGGTTCTCATCTAGATGGATATCGTGATCACTGCTGGATGTATCTGCTCCTTACGAGCACCTTCCCGTTTACCCCGATATTCGAGAGATAGTACGGATAGAATCCTTTCCTGTTGAATACGGCAGACCAGTACTCGCCCGGTGCGATCATGAGGCCACTGGAGAACAGCCCGTCCGGGTGTGATCCGGTGGCGTCGATCGTTCCGCTCACGATGGATATGCCCGGCGGTGGCGCCCATCTCCTGTTTCGCCAGACCACCCGTGTCCCCTCCTCGACCTCGATCACGGAGGGATCGATCGCCCCGTCGACGATGTCCACGTTGACCGACGGTACAGCCCTGGGAGGCGGTCCCGAGAGGGCATCGCCATAGCCGTTCTGGCCTGCGGAGTGATACGACTGCGAAGAGACTGTCGCCCTCTGGACGAACTTCCTTCTGGCCGCCTTTCGTCTGCCGTTCACAGTCGCCACAATTGTGGCGACGGCGATTATGGCGGCGATCATCATCGCGAAGTTCAGTATTCCGATGTCCTCCGTTATCAGCTTCTTGAGGTTCTCTATCAGCTCGGCCAAGGGATCGGAGGTTATCGTCCTGACGTCTATCTCGACCACGCGGGAGGTGTACTCCACCCCCTCGATTATGGCGACCGCCTGTAGATACAGAACGCTGTTCTCCTGGGGGGGAGAGCGTATGCCAGCCGCCTCGAAAAGGTGCGGCGTGGTGTTCCCGAACGCGAGGCCGCTCACATTGGTCATCTGATCCGCCGCATAGCCCCAGCGCAGATAGGTGCTGTTGATCGCGAGGCTGCCCGCACCGCTCGCCACCCACGAGATCGTGAGGGTGCTGTTCGGGTTGACTGCCTGCGGGTAATCCACTATCGTCGCGGCGGGTCCTGCTACTGTAAGGACGGCCTGATGTGCGTCCACGATCCCCCAGCCGGTGCTCTGATCCCAGCCAGGGGCTCCGATATCCATTGCCGTCTCGTTGATCGCCTGGCGGATATCGTATGACGTCAGTGCGGGGTTGACCGAGAGCATCAATCCGGCGACTCCCGCGACGAAGGGCGCCGCGGTCGATGTCCCGCTGAGGTATTGATATGCGTCCCCGACCCTGGTCGACCATATCCTGGTTCCGGGCGCCATTATCTCGAGGTCCGCACCGTAATTGCTAAAGCTGGCTTTGCTGTCCGTCCGGTCTATCGCACCGACGGCTATGACAGATGAATAGGCAGCGGGATAAGATACGCCCGAGCTGCCCTCGTTGCCGGCTGCCGCGACCAGAAGGACCCCGTTCTGCCTCGCGTAATTGACCGCCCTCCGGAGCGTGAGCGTCGAGGAGTCCACCCCGAGGCTCATGCAGATGATGTCCGCGCCGTTCGTAACGGCGTAATCGATGCCCTGGGCGACGGTCGCGTCAGTGCCCTCGCCGCTCTCGTTCATCACCTTGACCGCCATCAGCTTCACCTGTGCGATCCCGGCGATGCCGATCCCGTTGTCGGTCACAGCGGCGGCGATTCCGGCGACATGCGTGCCGTGGTAGATGTACGTGTTCTCCTTCCAGACGCCGTTCTCGTAGCTGTGCCTGTTGTCGTCCATCGGGTCGGAGTCATCGTTCCAGAAATCGTATCCGTAGTGGTTATCATCGTCCTGCCACATGTTCGCATGAAGGTCCTCGTGAGTGTAGTCTATCCCGGTGTCGAGCACGGCCAATATTATCTCCTGAGAGCCGAGCGTGAAGTCCCAGGCCTCCTCGGCGTTGATCTTCTGGGTGCCCCACTGGTATATGTTGCTGTAGTAAGGGTCGTCGGGCATGTACTCCATCGACATATGAGTCTCGACATCGATTGACACCACACCGGGTAGGCGGGCGATGCTTTTCCTCAAACCGACATCCCAATTCTGCCAAAGTATGAGCTGCATCGATTCCAGTATATCGATTTCCGATCCGCGGGATTCGGCGAGATTCTTGACGAGATCTACAATTTCGTCCCCTTCGTATACGATGATAAGGCGGTCGTTTTCCGAGAGATGCTGCTCCTCGAAAGAAAAACCCAAGGCTGATGAATTCAAGATGAGCAGCATTGCCAGTATTATTGAAACATACAATGTCCGCCTCAATTCTCACCACTCACCAATACCTCTCTTTAACGATAGCCACTTATTAATTGTCGTGCTTTTTCGACGGAAGGCAGCATCTGCATCCATTTTTTAAATACGTATTCTTCACATAATCGCAAATAATATGAATTGTTGTTGCATCGAACGCAGCGACAGATAATCACTTATGAAATTCAATATGCCAAATCATATATATTTATTATCATGTATCAGCGACACAGATGGACCTGCTGGAGGCGATATTGCTCGGACTGGTTCAGGGTATTACCGAATGGCTGCCCGTATCCAGTTCGGGGCATCTGGTCTTTTTCGAGGAGATGTTGGGGATAGACCAGGAGGAGCATGTCCTGTTCAACCTCATCCTTCACGCCGCCACTCTTATCTCCGTCTCAGTATTCCTGAGGCGTGATCTGAAGAAGATACTCGGCGCGTTCCTCGTGAGCAGGGAGAACATGGACGCCGAGGCGTCGAAAAATCGGAGGCTCGGCTGGTTCGCAATAATCGCAACCGTGCCCGCAGCCGCGACCGGATTGGTCGCCAACGACCACATAGAGGCGGTCGTATCGCCCATTACGGCGGCGGTCGCGCTTCTGATAACCGGCGCTATACTCTGGTTCGCCGAGATGCCGAGGCTGAGAAAGGAGAGGAACGAGCTCACCCTCAAAGACGCGGTGATCATGGGCTGCTTTCAGGCATTCGCGATAATCCCCGGCATATCGAGGAGCGGCTCGACGATATCGTCAGGCGCGTACCTGGGCTTGGCGAGAGAGCTGCTCGCGGTCTTCTCGTTCCTGATGTCGATCCCCCTGATCCTCATGAGCATCGTGTACGGGTTATTCGTGCTCGAATCATCGTCGATCGACTGGGGGGTGACGCTTGTCGCGGCGTCCGTTGCGGCGGCATCGGGATTCCTGGCCCTGACCTGGTTGTTCGATATCATCAAGAAACACCGCCTCAGGTTATTCTCGGTCTACTGCTGGGCGGTCGGTGGCGTTGCGATCATACTCCTGATCGGATGACGCGGACTTCGATCACTTTTTCTTCCTTCCCAGGTCCAGTTCCAGCGCCTTCTCGATCTCGATGGCGGCGGCGATCTTCTTCTTCTCCGACTCCTCCCGCCTCCGCTTCATCATCGGAGCGAGGAACATGAGATAGATTACCGAGAATGCGGCCGCGGCCACTGCGACCACGATGAGATACCAGTAGCTCTCAAGAAACGTACGCTCGTCCGGCTCGTCGAAAACGGTGGGATCGCTGCCCCTCTGGAACTCCTGAAGGTCGGTAAAGGAATCGCCGTCGTAATTTGACGACCCGTCTGCTATGCTCGTGTCCCCGAAGTACTTGATCTCCCACCAGTCCGGGATTCCGTCATCGTCGATATCCAGTTTGACGGTGACCTTGAGGGTCGTATTCCCGGTCTTCTCATCGGGATCCTCGGCGGAAACATTGATCCAGTAAACGCCGGGAACGTGGTATGAGTGGTTCAGCACACTGCCGGGGAACGTGTAATAGCTGTCGACTCCAGACTGAGCCTGTATCGTCCAGACGACCGTGAAGTTCTCGGGGGAGGAATACGACGAGTTCGTGATATCGACCGAGTACTCATGCCTTGTATCGTTGGTCCAGAACACCTTATAGATGTCTTCGGACGGGTCGAAGAACACCTTTGCCTCTGGATCCACTATGAACACCATGAGCTCGTCCGCGGAGATACGTGCTTGAGATGGTGCATCGCCATCTTCGAAATCGGACGCGACGGCCGCTATGGAAATCATCATCACGCATGTGAAAATGATAGCTGCTGATTGCCTTCTTGATACGTTCATAAATTAAGCCTCCGCTTTGAGGTCGAGGGGTATCGATACGATCGCCGGGCCGAGTTCGGCTTTGGCCACTCACAATATTGCCTTCCGAATAAAAGAATTTCTCCCTGATTGTTCGAATTCGGAAAATCCGCAGAGGGGAAGTGTTATCTACCAAAAGAGAATCGCGATATCGGATCGAAGTGAACATTTACTTGGACATGACGGCGGGGGTCGACTCGGACGCCCTGGCATCCGCCTGCTATTCTTTTCTCGGGGAGGCGGAGCGAAAGCCGTTCGCCGAGGCGCTGGATAGAGCCTGCGGGCTGTTCGCCGGAAGGGCGGATTTCGTCGAAGTCGTTGATAGAGGAAAAGTGGGATTCAGGATCGAATGGAAGTTGAGAGGGCATGAACGGAAATGCGGCTTCGCCGATGGGAAGGAGACTATGAGAAAAATCGCCGATTCCCTGGAACTCTCATCCTACGCTCGGAAGATGACAAACGATGCCATTGATGAGCTCGCGGAAGCCGCGGGTGATCCGGCAAGTGTCGATTTCCCGGACCTCGGCGGACATGGAGTCACGATGACTGGGCTTCTGATGGACTTCGCGGCCGTGGGCAAGTTCGCTGATTTGATCGGATTGAGCGGCAATCGCCCTTCGGGCTCGTTCATATCGATAGGCGAGAATTATGCCGATGGGGACAATGGCGAGAAACGGGTTCCTTCACCGGTTGCGGCCCGTCTGCTCGTGAACATGCGGTTTCGGTTCGGTCCTTCGTTCGGAGATTTCGCCGGCCCGCCCGGCCTCGCGATTATCCGGCAGTTACTGCACGCTCAAACTGACACAGTGCCGGAGACGGGCCGGGAAGGACTCGGGTTCGGGCGTCGGATATACGGTGGAAAAAGGCTATCAGTGAGGCTGATGGAACAGCCGGAGGGGGAATAGAGATCATGGGAAGAATAGGTGCGTTGCTGTTCGACTTGGGTGACACCGTAATCGTCGAGCTCGACTCCCCGGCGGACATCGATACCACGGAGTTCGATATCATTGACGGGGTGAGGGAAGCGCTCGAGACTTTCCGGAAGCGATACAAACTGGCGATCGTGTCGAATACGTTCACATGGGGCGATGAGGAGGTCACGAAGGCATTGCAGAGGGCTAATCTCGCGAAGTACTTCGATGCGATCGTGACTTCTGTAAGCGCCGGCTCCAGCAAGCCGGAAAACGACATATTTCTGAAGGCGCTCAGGCTGTTGAACACCGCCCCTGAGGAGTCGGTCATGATCGGAGACAGGATAGACACCGACATTTCCGGGGCGAACATGCTCGGGATCATCAGCATACTGTTCAGATGGAACGATAGGTATCCCGCGATAATCGCCAATGAAATTGACAAGCCTGACTATATCATCTCTTCAATGCGTGAACTGGCGGAGCTGATCGCTGCTATCGACGGGAAAAGTGGTTAGTACACGGTAAATAGTAGCCGTTAATTGTCATCCTTCAATTATTCCTCATATACAACCGCGCGAGCGCGCGAACGAGCGCGTGAACGTTAACCTAAGTATAATATGGAGCATATATTTATTGCCGTGCAGATGTCCAGTCGATAAAATGGCATTTTTTCCATGGCCAGGCATTATAAATGTAACGTTTAGATTATCATGGCCAGCACTTTTTCAGAAAAGATTATATATATATCAAGTTCTTCAATTTGCTAAAGGAAGGGATGCACGCATGACTAGAAAATTAATCAGCGTAGCATTGGCCTTGTGTATGTTCGCAACCGTACTGGTTGCTGTGAACGTCGCGGGCGATGATGATCTAACAGGTACACTGAAAACGAAGGACGCAGCGGGAGAAGACAAGACACTCTACTTCGGATACGAAGTTATCCACTTCCAGCTGACTTTCGATGTAGATGATGAACCGGCAGAGGCTTATTTTCAGATCCGGTTGACTGACCTCTCCGGCAGCGTCTATGACACGATGTACATATGGACGAACGAATACGGTGTGTACAACAGCTGGGATCCAGGCAACGAAGGACTCGACCATCCTGGGTGGTGGACACTCAGTTCTGGGAAGTATTGGGTTGAGGCAACGCTCTACTACAGCGGCAAGACGCTCTTCACCAAGGATATCCAAGTGATCAACACAGGGATTGAGTTCGAGCCGGACAGATGGGTATACGCCCCCGGAGAGAATGTGACGATGACGATTACACTCGACTACGATGATAAAGTCAACATCACAATCTGGCCGGTGAACGTTAGCTGGAACAACAGGCAACTCACGGACTACGTTGTCGAGATCACCTGGACGATACCCGATGACATCGAAACGGGCACTCAGACGATATACGTCAACGAGAGCAGTGACAATTCGCCCATCAACTGGTGGACGATAACGATATCGTACTTCACTTTCGAAATGAACGCGGACAGAGAACTTGCGGCCGGCTGGTGGGGAACCTACCTACCGGGTGAAACGGTGAACGTGGAATTCAAGGCTTACGGAGTGCCGAACCAGGAACGTATCTATGCGGACTCAATAGAGTTGAACGTGACTTACACAGACGCGGTGACATGGGACGCAGAATGGGAGATACTGGAATATGACATGACCAACGCAACATGGTTCGACTTCGAAATACCGAATCTCGCGTTGATATCTATGGGCTGGTGGGGCGCAGATATAGTTGTCTATGCAAAGGTCTTCGTCGGTGATTACAACCTCACTGACACGATCTGGATAGACCTGGATACTCTGACTACTACGATTACGCAGATCAACCCGACAACAGTAGCGCCGGGAGGTTCCACACTGGTCAGCGTTCTGGCAGAGGCAGACGACTCTCCGATTCCGGATGCGGATGTTACCATAATGCTGGAGGACGGGGTCGGAAACATTGTCGGGACACCGATCGACAATCTGACCACGAACCTTATGGGACGGGCAAGCACGCAGGTCGTGGTACCGGACACAGTCGAGCCAGGCTCATGGCTGAACTTGGTCGCGGAGATCTCAAAGTTGGACCAGAAGGACAAGGATTCTGGGACAATCTTGGTAATGAGCCTATGGACGATCGATGTGACCACCGACAAGACAGAGTACCTTGGCGGAGAGACGATCGATGTCGAGATAGAGATTCTGCAGAACGGAGTGAGCCAAGAGCCAGACTATGTGGAATATTGGATACAATCGACTTCCGGTGTCTATCTATCGCACATCTGGGTCGCTGAAGAAACCTCTCTTGAGGTAATCGCACCCGAGGATGTGGACGCCACGGCCATAGTAGCGGTAGTCGCATACCTGAACGACGGCGAGACGATCCTCTATCAGAACTCGAACCAGTTCACGATAACGACTCTGATATTGACTGTATCCGCTTCGAAGCTGCAGTACAATCCGGGCGATACGATCAAGTTCGAGGTCTACGCGGATGGCGCGCTCGCGGAGTACGCGTTCTCCTATTCGATCTGGGACGATGACGGTGTGGCAATCGCTGAAGGCGAGAGCCTTACACTAAACGAAGACGGACGCGACACGTTCGAGCTCGAGGTTCCGGAGGACGAACCTTCGACGAGCTACGATGTACTGGTCATCGCGGACAACGGCATGGGCATCGTCAAGACGGTGGAGCTCACGCTCGACATGCTGTTCGACGACTACATGATCCATGTCTGGATCAAGACCGCACCTGCATACTACCAGATGAACGCATACGCACCCGGTCAGACCATTACCGTCGCGTTCGAGATAGTCCCACAGCGGGACTCGGTGCCAGATATGCCGTATGTGACCGCCAAGGTCACATTCAACGGATGGGTACAAGGAGAACAGAAGACCTTCACTGGGATGAGCGGCGAACTCAAGATCACGATACCGGAGAACACGGCAACTAACATGTATCCGGTAACGGTACAGATCGCGGGCCTCGGAACGGAAACGCAAACTATCTGGGTTTCGGCGAATGCCAGCGGATGGGACAAGACCGTCGGCGGGCTCAACGCGGCCAGCTGGGTCATGATAGCGCTGATGATCGTCGTGATCATCATGCTGCTGCTCATAATGATGCGAAGCTGGGGCGGCTCAGCCGCAGCTATGGCGGGAGCAGAGCCGAAACCGGCCGAGCCCCGGAAAG
>DSAX01000098.1 GCA_011046235.1 Methanobacteriota archaeon
ATTACCGGAGCAAGTATTATGTGGCGCATAAATAAGGAAAATACCGGCATTAGAGTTATCCGTAATAGTGTTGTTGATAATGAAGTTGTTATCGCAACTTTCTAGAAATATGCCAGATAGAGAATTGAATGAAATGTCATTATCAGAAATCGTGCAATTCACTGATTGCCACATATAGAGGCCATCCCAATTGCTAGTGTCAATTCCATTTCCAGATATTGAAATAGTCGAACTCGAATCAAAAATTGTTCCTAAATCGTTACTCGAAATCGTGTTATTTCTAATAAATGAATTATAGGAAGAATAAACTAGAATGCCAATGAAATTATTCGAGACTGAACAATTATAAATATATCCATTTGAGACATCGTTGAAATAAATGCCAGATAAAATGGCAGAATAGATGAAAGTGTCACGAATAATGAAATGAGCATCCGTAGAGCTCACCGAGATGCCATCCGTAAACCCAGTAGCATCGATTTCCCAACCTTCAATGATAAATGGATCCATTGAAGTTCCACTTCCATCTGTTACTCCATTCGCAAGAGTGAAATCACTGTTGCCATTGATGATAATTGGACCATGTGGTGAATAAGCAGATGCTCTTTCGGAAATCTTGATAAAAGCCATCATACAAGATGCTGCAATCAATATGGTTAATACTAATGCAATTTTCGCTTTAATTCTATCTCCCATCATTTCCCCCAAATGAGGGAATTTCAATAATCTATATAAACTGATTTGTATAGCTATTTGCCTGCCATATTAAACATTTTCTTCCAGGATTTCTATGAATCACATTACAGAATCCTCCTTCGGTCTCATTCTCGACACAACAGAAATTGAGAGGTTAAAAATGTATATCTCTAGCAGAATTTTTGTAATAGCGGCCTCATGGCCCTTCAGGCTGAGATAATGGGAGCTCTTGATTCAATTAGGGTGCTGGATTTCACGAGGGCGATGGCGGGTCCGTATTGCACGATGATGCTCGGCGACATGGGCGCGGAGATATGGAAAATCGAGATGCCTGGGAAAGGTGACGAGACGAGGTCATGGGGTCCGCCCTTTTTCCAGAATGATGTGAGCGCCTACTTCGTCTCCGCCAACAGGAACAAGAAGAGCATTACTCTGAATCTGAAACATCCCAGATCGAAAGAGGTCGTGGAAAGACTCGCAACTAAATGCGATATCCTCGTCGAGAATTTCAGGCCGGGAACTATGGCGAAGCTTGGAAGTGGATACGATCGAATTTCAGCCGTCAACCCGGACATTATCTATTGCTCCATATCCGGCTTCGGCCAAGACGGTCCGTACACCGAGAGGGCGGCCTACGATATCATCATGCAGGGCATGGGAGGATTGATGAGTATAACGGGCGAGGAGGGAAGACCGCCTGTGAAAGTTGGGATTGCAATCACTGATATCGCTGCGGGAATGTTCGCCAACTCCGCGATTCTAGCGGCCCTTTACTCCCGGGAGAAGGGGTCAGGCGGGCAGTATATCGATATCTCGATGCTCGATTGCCAGGCCGCATGGATGTCACACCAGGCGAGCGCGTACTTCGCGACGGGCAAGAACCCGGAAAGGATGGGCTCTAAGCATCCTCAGATGATCCCGAACCAGGCCGTCAAGTCCAGGAACGGCTACGTGATCGTTGGAGCTGGAAACGACAGGCTGTGGGCCAAGATGTGCACCGCCGCGGGAAGAACAGACCTGATCGACGATCCGAGGTTCTCGACCAACCCGGACAGGATACGGAACAGAGAGATCCTGGACCCGTTGCTCGACGAGATCTTCCAGGAGAGGGACACGGAGGAATGGGTCGAGATAATGCTGGAGGCGGGCGTTCCCTGCGGCCCTGTCCTGGCCCTTAGCCAGCTATTCAAGGATCCGCAGGTGATCCAGAGGGACATGGTGATCGAGGCGGAGCATCCGACTGCCGGGACGATCAAGCTCACGGGTTTTCCGATGAAGTTCTCCTCTACACCGGAGCGTCTTTCAATCCCTCCGCCACTGCTCGGGCAGCATAAGGATGAGATACTCGCGGCAGCGGGTTATTCTGCGGATGAAATAGAGAAATTGAAAAGAGAGAAAGTGGTTTGATCGCGTCCGGTACGAGAGCGTACGCCTACTTCTTGACGACCTTCTTGATGGCGTTCTCGACGATGTCCAATCCCTTTTCCAGGACTGGTGTCGGCGTCGTGATCGGCGGGAGGAATCTGACCACCTGGTTGACGGTTCCCGCTGTCAGGATGTAGAGCCCGTTCTTGAAGCACTCCTGCTGTATCGCAGCTGCCAGCTGAGGAGCCTCCTTCTTTGAGCTCCTGTTTTCGACCAGCTCGATCGCGTACATGGCACCCCTGCCCCTGACATCGCCTATGTTGGGAATCTCGTCGTACCACTCCTTCAGCCTCTTGGACAGCACCTTCTCGACGTTCTTGACCTTTGGCAGATTGACCTTCGCGAGCTTCACGCACTCGATCGCAGCGGCGCACGCCAGCGGGTTTCCTCCGTAGGTCCCGCCGAGCTGTCCAGGATATGACGCGGACATGATCTCGTCCCGGCCGGTCACCCCTGCAAGTGGCATGCCCGCGGCAAGCCCCTTTCCGGAGACGAGCATGTCGGGGACGGTCTTCCAGTGCTCGATCGCCCATATCTTCCCGGTTCTGTCCATGCCGGATTGAACCTCGTCGTCGATGAAGACGATACCGTTGTCCTTGCAAACCTGATACAACTTCTGGAAATATCCTGGAGGAGGTACCATGAATCCTCCTTCTCCCTGGATCGGCTCGATGAACATGGCTGCGACGTCCCCGGCGTACGGCGCCGACTCCAGCGTCTCCTTAATCTTGTCCACGCATGCGAGGTTGCAGCTCGGGTATTCCAGCCCGAGATGACATCTGTAGCAGTATGCGTAATCGAGGTGCAGAACATTCGGGAGCAGCGGTCCGAACCCGTCCCGGTAGGGCTTCTCCTTTGCCGTAAGCGATATGTCCAAGATCGTCCTCCCGTGGAACGAAGTCTTGTATGAGGCAATCCATTTCTTCTTGGTGTACGCCCTGGCGATCTTTAAGGCGTTCTCATTCGCCTCCGACCCGCTGTTCAGGAATATGCTCTTCTTCAGCTTCCTGCTCGGGCTTATCTGGTACATCGCCTCGGCGAGGTCCGTGTACGGGTCGTACAGACTTACCATATAACATATATGGAAAAGCTTGTCCGCCTGTTTCTTAACGGCGTTGACGACCTGCCTCGGCCTGTGCCCGAAGTTGTGAACGCCGATACCCGCCGAGAAGTCAATGAAAGAGTTGCCGTCGGTGTCGTACAGGAACGATCCTTCACCCACATCCAGGTTAGTAACGAGCGTGGTCTTCATGCCAGTAGTCACAAATTTCTCCTTTCTACTAAGCGCAGCCTTGGCCTTCGGTCCCGGTGGGGTCACCACTATGCGGGCGGTCTTAGGCCTGCTAGCGGTCTTTGCAGAGCCCTTCTTCTTAGCTGTCTTCTTCTTCGATGCCTTCTTCGGTTTTGACATCCTATCCTACTCCTTGGGATCCATTTTCTCAGTTGAACCCCGTATCTATTAAGAAGGGGGGAAAATTTCCGCCCCCCTCTTGAAGAGTTTTATTTCAGCTGTTTTTCCTTCCACTTGACAGCGGATTCAATCGCGTCCAGGCCAGCATCTAGCTCTTCCTGGCTGATTGTGAGCGGAGGCATCACCCTGATCGTGCATTCTCCGGCGGATACGGCGACTACGCCGTTCTTCCATGCCTGACCGATGATGTCCTTTGCCTCTTTCCCCATCGGCGTCTTGGACTTCTTGTCCTTGACGACCTCGAACCCGCAGAAGAGCCCCATACCTCTCACATCGCCGACGATCTTAGAATTGTCCGCCATTTCCTTAAGCCGCTTCAGGGTGTGCTTCCCCAATTTCTCGGATCTCTCGAGCAGCTTGTTGTTCTTCATGAAATCTATGACGGCTAATGCCGCCTGACATGCGATCGGAGTGCCGCCCAGCGTCGTGCAGTGAGATCCCGCCTGCAGATCCAGGACCTCGTCCCTGCAGATGGTCGCGCCGAGCGAGATGCCGCTGGCGATCGCCTTGGAGGACGTGATGATATCCGGTTCGACGCCGAAGTGCTCTATGCCGTACCACTTGCCCGTCCTGCCCATACCTGCCTGAACCTCGTCCGAGGCGTACAGAATACCGTACTTGTCCATGAGCTTCTTGAGCCTCCTGTGGTAGTCCTTCGGCGGGACGATCAGCCCTCCCTCTCCCTGGATCGGCTCGATCAGTATCGCAGCGACATCTTCCGGAGGCAGGAACTTGTTGAAGATCCAGTCCTCTATGAAGTCGACGCACCAGTAGTTGCATTCCGGAAAGGTCATCTTGTACGGGCATCTGTAGCAGTACGCGTAGGGCACATGCCTCACTCCCGGCATTGTCGGGAAGAACCCGGATTTCTGGACCGGTCCGCTGGATGAGAAGCTGATGGCGCCCATTGAGCGGCCGTGGAACGATCCCGTGAACGCCAGGAACATGTGCTTCTTCCTGTGGTATTTGGCTATCTTGATGAATGCCTCGATGCTCTCCGCCCCGCTCCCGCTGAAGAAGACCTTCTTGTGGAATTTGCCGGGTGCTATCTCGTTGAGCTTCTCCGCCAGCTCGACCGAATATCTGTAGTAGAAATCTGTGTAGGAATAGTGCATCAGGCGTTTGGCCTGGTCGGTTATCGCCTTGATCACCTGTTCGTTGCCATGTCCGATGGACATGACTCCGAGACCGCAGTTGAAGTCGATGTACTCGTTTCCATCGATATCGGTCAGTATCACGCCCTTACCGGACTCGACTACGAATGGATAATAGAATGGCCTGTTATAGGGCGCAAGTACTTTCTTGTCTCTCTCCAAAAGCTCTTTCGCCTTTGGGCCTGGGGGGTCTATAACTCTCTTAAGTTCTATTTTACCGAGCTTCAATTTATCTCCCCTTATCGAGGTCTCTTGCGTTTTTGAAATAAATTCGACAGTGCCTTTGTATCGGGACCTCGCGGTGGAGCCAATGATATCTTTTAGATATTAACCTTTTTATCTATCGTCAAAAAGTAGCCCAATATCGCTGAAATTCAACTATTTTCCAAATAATTCTGCAGCTTATCGGACTTTTAGAGTGCAATTCGATAGAATTTCAAGTTCGACCACTTTTCAATGCAAACCAATAAATTCCGAGACTCGGCATACCGCGAAAGGATGACTTTCCTCGTCAGATACGGAGAAATCGGTCTGAAAGGGCGCCCAGTGAGGAAGCGGTTCGAATCAATATTGACCGAGAACATCAACAGAGCCCACTCTCTGCTCGGAATCAGCTGCATAATCGAGAAGGAGCCAGGGAGGCTGTTCGTAAGCTCGGATGATCCCAACTGCTCAGAGGCGATCCTCAGCAGGAGTTTCGGGGTGGTCTCCCTGAGCGACGTCGTCGAGACCAGCAGCGACGCTCATGATATTTCAGAGAGAGCCGTAGAGATTACGAGAGAAAATATTCCAGACGGGGGAATAAGCTTCGCGGTCAGGGCACGGAGGACCGGGAACCATGAATATACGAGCATGGAACTGGCTTCGATCATAGGCGGGGAGATCCAGAAAACCTTCGGTCCAGAAAAGGCAACCGTCTCCCTTTCATCACCTGAATTGGAGATATTCGTAGAGGTCAGGAATAAGAGGGCATTTCTGTTCCGGGATTCGGTGAAAGGCCCCGGTGGGCTGCCGGTCAGAAGTCAAGGGAGGGTGCTCTCAGTTATCGAGGACAAGAAATCGATCCTTTCGACCTGGCTGATGTTGAGGCGCGGCTGCAATGCAGTTATCCTCGACCGTTCCGACCTGGATGCGTCTCTATTGAAAAGCCTCGTCCCGTGGAACCCTTGGTGGGGTGAAGTGCTCTCCGACGAAGATGCGGATTTCGATGATATCTTGAGCGCCAATAGCTGCGAGGGCATAGCCCTCGGTTGGACCCTCGAGGAGTTCAATTCGCGGGATAAGGTCGTCTCCGAATCGCCCATATTCTATCCGTTGATCGGGATGGATGGTACGGAGATCGAAGGAAGGCTGAACGCGCTCTTGAGCGACTAGGTCCCCTTTCTTTTGTTAGCACCCAGTGATGGTCTGACCTTCTCATGACCAAGCCCCTTTCCCCGGACAAGGCCTCGGCTCTTCTTGCCGGCCGGTGTGAGGCCGCGGAACGCCCTTCCACGGTTCGCGGGTCTGAGTATCCAGTTGATCTTCGGGTCGCTCTTGATCGCGGGCTGCATCGGATCGACGAGGATCACCTCGTACCATTTGTGCCTGCCGTCTTCTCCCACCCAGTAGGATGCAAGAACCTCCATGTTCGGATGGTGCTTGGCAGTTCTCTCCTCGGCAATCACCTGCACATTCTTCCTCATCGTTATCTTCGACATACCCTTCTTCTTCGGACGCCTGCCACCTTTGATGGTCCTCTTCCTCAGGCCGCCCTTTCTGACCCTTGCCCTCACAATTGTATATCCCGTCTTTGCCCTGTATCCCAGCTCTCTAGCTCGGTCAAGCCGGGTGGGCTTGTCTATCCTGATAAAAGATGGCTCCTTACGCCACTCGATCAGCCGCTCCCACATGAGGTGCTTCATGTCCTCATCAGCATCGATGTTCTTCCACTTCTCGCGTATGAAGCCGTACATGTTCCTTGCGGCTGGCTCGAATTTCTTCTCCTCTTCTACGATCTCTTCGACCGTCTCCTCAGGAACCTCCTCGGAGACCTCCTCTGTCTGTTTTTCTGCCATGTGGATCACCTGATCCCGAATCGCAGACGGGGTTCACGATCTACGCACATCCCCCGTAAGCGGTCGCTTAGGTGGCTGAGCACAAATGTTTCCATATATAAGGGTTTGGAGAGCACCGGACTCTAGAAGAAGTCCTCCAGCTTCTTCGGTTCTCCGCTGGTCTTCACTTTATCCTTCCTTTTCTTCTCTTTTGGCTCCGGCCCCCAGTCCGAGAAAAGGTCCTTCTGCTGTGCGCCGGAAAGCAGGCTCTTCTCGTCCCAGCCGAACACGTCGGTGACCCTGGCGATGGTGTTCGCCAGCCTCCCCGCGTAGTACCTGTAGTCTGGGACGGCGCTGAACTTCCTTCCCGAGATGTAAGGCTCCACCTCCTGCGGAGTCTTGCGGCTGTCGGTTACGACCCACGAGACCTTCATCCCTGGCTGGAACTCGTAGCCGAGCTCCTTGAGCTTCTTTGCCGCGCTCACATTCGCCATTCTCTCCGGGTTCTTGTACGATCGAAAATCCTTGCAGCTGCGCGAGATCACGAGCTTCTCGGGCCCCACTCCCCCGCCCATAAGCGCCTGGATGCTGTCCCTCGCGTATTGGACCGCCCCCTGCGTGTCGCCGTCCAGAATCTTCTCGAACACGTCCATCAGCACCTCGCTCTGGAGGTCGAAGGAGTCGGTCCTTCTCGTCTCGTAACCCCTGATGATCAGCCCCTTCTCGGGCCAGACCGACCGGCCGACGTACCTCTTCTTCTTGCCGTGGGAGAACAGCGGGTCGAGCACCTTCTCGAATTCCAGGCTGGAGCCCTCCTTCGAGAACCTCCGTGCCACCTCCTTGCCGAACTCGATGGTCTTCTCATGATCGTCGTAGGGGGACTGTACGAAGACGGAATCGGTATCCGAATAGACGACCTTGGTCCCCTCCTCCTCGAGCTTGCTGATGACCCTCTGGATATCCTCCCTGGCAAATGCCGTGATGCTCGCGCCGATCCGCTGGTCAGTGAAACGGTAGAAGGAGGAGGCGAATACGCCGTAGAACGCGTTCATGAGTATCTTGATCGCCTCCTGAAGTCCGCGGTAATACTCCCTCTCCTCCTCGGCGGCCGCCTCTCTCATCATCCTCTTCTTGCCGTCCCTCTCGGCCATGAGCTCGGACAGGATTCGAGGCAGGAGCCCCTTCCTCTGGCTGACGTCCAGGAAGCGGTTACCTGTGGGCGCCAAAATAGTCCCTCTATCGCTGAGGGTCGTGAAGCAGATATTATTCGCGATTATGAGGGACGGGTACATCGACTTGAAGTCCTCGACTACCACGTTATGGTAGAGTCCAGGCTCTATCGAGTGGACGTAACCGCCCTCGATCTGGTTCTCGTAGTCCGCCCGGACGTTCATAGGAACGGCCACATGCTCATCGTCCGCCCTGCGTATGAGAATCGAATCGATCAGGGTCGACGTCGTCCCGCTCATCACATCGTCAAGCGGAAGCATCGAGACCGCTGCGAGATCGAGGCTCTTGTTGACGACCCTGATCTTCTCCAGTATGCGCAACGCGAGCTCGGCGTCCTTCACGCAGTAGGATATAACGAGCTCGCTGTCCCTCTCCCATTCCTCGTCCATCTTGGCCGGGTCGACGTCGAGCTTCACCTCGCCCAGTATCTGCTGCGATACCGCGTTCAATGTCTCCTGCTTCGGCTTGAGGTTGCGCTTGACCTGCCACCACGCGTCGGCGATTATCCGGCCCTCCGCGCCCCAGAACCGGTTGTTATACTGCTTGAGGGAGCCCGAGGTCCTCCCGAGGTTCAGCTCGGGAAGCCCCAGCGCCTTCGCCCTTTCGAGTATCTTGGGAATGTCGTATCCGTCTATGTTGTATCCAGTTATGATATCGGGATCTTCCTCTCTGATGCGCTCCGAGAAATCCCCTATGATCTTCGCCTCGTCCCCGCGGAGCTTGAAAGACCTCATATCGCCTCCGGGGGACATCCGGACCACACCGCACAGGGTCAGGATGTGCCCGTCTATGAGCGAGTTCTCGAGGTCGAAGCTCAGAATCTTCAGGGCGGGGGAGAACGGCTCGATGCTCTCGAATCCATCGGCGGCAACGACCAGGTCCGTCGTGTAATCCTGTCTCCTAGAGGCGTCCTCCTCTCCCTCCAGCCGAACGCATGAGCGCATATCTCTGTCGTAAATGAACCTGAGGTGAAACGGTATGTCCGCGGCCAGAACCTTGAACCCCGCCTCTATCAACATCTTGCGGACTTCCGGCACGACCCACGGGAATCTTGTGACCACTTTTCTGCATCGTAACTTCTTGTCCTCGAACAGAAGATGTGTGTCCTCCTTCTCCACCCTTCTCACGTTGTCGTTTTCCTCGAGCTCCTGGATTATGCTTTCAGTTGGCTCTACGACATAGAAATACGGCTCGAAGTCCGAGAACCGGGCGGTAATCGACCTACCGTCCCTGCACCTGCCGTAGACGAGTACGACTACCCCATCCCCCTCGCGCCTGTACGATGCGCTGAGGACCCTCATCTCCCAGGACGGCATTGCCTTCACGCTCTCGCGATGATCTTTATGACGTCGCCGTCCTTGAGCTCGTGAGAGGCTCCGATCGTCATGTGAGTCTTCGCATCGATCGCCCTTATGAAATTGTCCCCAAAGTCGGTATGCACCTTATAGGCCAGCTCCTTCGCCGTGCTCCCCCGGGGCATCAGGTACGCATCGGGAAGGATCCTGCCGTCCTTGTCGCTCCATTTCGTCTCGTCCTCGACCGGGTAGACGACGATCAGGTCCAGTATTTCGAACACGATCTTCTCGAGACAGTCCTGGACCCCGGTAGAACCATTGCGGTCGAGCCATTCCGAAATCTTGGCGAGAGCCGATTTCTGCAGCTCGTTGAGCTTGTCAGGGGCATTGACCTCGAAGGATTTGCTGCCGGGCGTGTACTCGATCAGACCCGCCTTGGCGGCGCGCCTGAGGGCGAGCTCGTACTCCGCCGCCGTCGGAACGACTCTTTCTCCGCATCCCAGAAGCTTGTCCATCTGATCCGCGGGCGCGATATCGCTCTTATTCGCGGCTACGATCATCGGCTTGCTTATCTTCCGGATCTCGATCGATAGTCGGAGCGTGTCCTCCTCGCTCCATTTCGTCGGGTCTGGATCCATGCCGGCGTCCTTGAGCGCGGATATGATCTGGGCCTCCGTAATCCTGAGCCCGGTCAATCTCTCGTGGATGAGCCTCTCGAGCTTCGTATTCGACTGCTTCGCCTGTCTGGCGATCCTGTCGAACCCCTTCGACATTATCGAGTCGATCCAGTGGGATATCTCGCTGTTCAGGAAGGTCACGTCCTCCAGGGTGTCATGACATCCTTCTGTCACTGGATTGCCCTCGCAGTCGGTCTGACCACTCGCGTCTACCACGTGAATGAGCGCGTGCGCCTGTCTGAGGTCATCAAGGAATTGGTTGCCGAGGCCGCGCCCCTTATGCGCATCCGGGACCAGCCCGGCCACATCCAATATCTCGATGGGGACGAACCTGACGCCGTCCTCGCAGGTCGAGTTGCGCGGGTTGCAGGGGTGTCCGATCAATGAATGCGGGCATTGCGCCCTGACATAGCCGACCCCCTTGTTCGCCTCGATCGTCGTGAACGGGTAGGCGGCTATCTGGGCGGGCGCCAGCGTCAGCGCGGAGAAGAAGGTCGATTTGCCCACGTTGGGCTTTCCCACGATTCCCACCTGCATCGGTCTTCTAATCATCTTTATGATAGAAATACATAATCGAGAGACTGCCGAAATAAACGGATCTCGGCTTAGGACTGGGTCTTCGATTTATTTTCCGACAGGGGCTCTTGGAAGGCAGAAATCTCTTTTCAGAGCATCTTCTCGGATTAGCCAGCGATAATTTATGCTTCAAGAATTTCCAAATAGGTGTTAACCGATACGAGGAATGTTCTGATGCTGACCCTGCATGTCGGGTCAGGCGGGGATGATTTCGATGGGCAAAGACGATGCCATTACCGAGCTGAGAAGTGCGGTCCTTGAGTACGATTCCGATGCCGCAGTCAGGGCCGCAAAGGCGGCCATCAAACAGAAGATCGATCCCATGATCATGGTCGATAAAGCGCTTGTACCAGCAATAAACGAGGTCGGAGACAAATTCGAAAAGATGGAGATATTCCTGCCGGATCTGATGCTCGCCGCAGACGCGGTCAAGGCTTCCATGGCGCTGATCCTACCGCTCATGGCGAAGGACTACCAGACCTCAAAGGCGACGGTCGTAGTCGCCACGGTGCAGGGGGATGTCCACGAGATCGGCAAGAACATCATCGCTAGCATGCTCATGGCCCGGGGATTCAATGTCATAGACATGGGGGTCGATGTCAAGACCACTCTTCTCATAGACGAGGCGAAGAAATCCCGTGCGAAGATCATCTGCGCATCGGCACTGATGTCGAGCACGATGGGCTCGCAGAAGGACATAATCGACTACGCCACCGCCCTCGGCGATCGGAAGCGGTACGCAATCCTGGTAGGTGGAGGTCCGACCTCCAGGGAATGGGCGGACGAGATCAAGGCAGATGGCTGGGGGAAGGATGCGAACGGCGCGATAAAGCTCGCGGACAAATTCTCGGGGAGAAGGTGATCTCAATGGTTCACATCTTGGACGTCATGGAGAAAGCCCTCGAGGGCAAACCGATCAGCGAGAACGACTACCAGCTCAAGCTTTTCGCCGCCAAGGCCAATGAAAAGGTCAGGGAGCACGGGATCAAGTTCGACAGGAACGAGGTGATCCCCAGCGACAACTCATTGGCAGATGACATCTACAGAGCGGCGGTCGAGCTGCTGGTCGAGGTCGGGGCGTACTGCACCGACACATCCAGGATACTCTCCTACAGCGAGGAGGAGATCAGGGGCGCGCTCCGCAACGCCCCTCAAGAGATATGGCTCGGCGAGGGCAAGGAGCGCAAGAGGCTCGCGCCCCGCAAGATCGAGGACAAATCGCCTCCTTGGTGCTTCCTCGGTGCAGGAGGCGGCGCCTGCTCCAGCGACCGGTCGTTCACGACCCTCGTCGAAGGATACGCCGAGATACCGGAGATCAACGCGATAACGACCCCCGCTCTGACCCGGGTCGGAGGTATGAGAATACGCCCGGCATCGCCGCTCGAGCTCCTGGGTGCGATGAGAAACGCGGTCTACGCGAGGGAGGCGTGCAACAGGGTGGGAAGGCCTGGCCTGCCTCTGATGAACTCGCTGTCGACCGCGGAGTCAGATATCGCACTCGCCGCCGCGCTGCATCCGCGCTACGGGATGCGAGCATCCGACGGGTTCCTCATATGCTGCATGGACCCAATGAAGGTCGACTTCAACCGGCTCAACAAGGTAACGGTCGTCCTTTCCATGGGAGCGCCTATAGGCATGTGCTTCGGTCCTCTGATGGGCGGCTATTCGGGCGGTCCGGAGAGCACCGCGGTCTCGAACGTGGCGCATCACCTGATGGGCGTCCTGACCTACCAGTCTAGCTGGCTCCTGCCGTTCCCGCTGCACCTCAGATATGTGTCGAGCAGCTCCAGGGAGATGCTGTGGATAATAAGCGTCACCGGGCAGGCGATCAGTAGGAACACCGACCTGATCAGCCTGAACCTGAACTACACCTCTGCCGGCCCGACGACCCCGATGTGCCTGTTCGAGACATCCGCGTCGGTCACCGCCGCCGTCGTCTCGGGCCTATCGATAGAATCCGTAGGCGTTGCTTCCAACAAGGAGGAAGACCGCACCACACCGGTGGAACCCAGGATTTCCGCGGAGGTCGCGCATGCGGTTGCCGGTATGAAGCGGTCAGACGCCAATGGGATGGTGAATGAGCTTCTGTCGAAATACGAGTCCAAGCTCGCCAACCCGCCGCTCGGAAAGACCCTGTTCGAGTGCTGGGACCCGGAGAGGCGGAGGCCGAGCCCGGAGTATCAGAAGGTGATCCGGAAGTTCAAGAAGGATATGGCGAAAATCGGGGTGGATCTCAGGCCAGAGCTCTGATAATAGCTCAGCAGCTCGACTCCTCGAACCTCTTGGCTCCCTCGTCGAGGTTAACGAGAATAGCCTCCGCGAGCACCGGATCGATCGCGCGCATATAGCAGTCCGGGGTGACGTATGCGATTCTCTCCGCGCCTATCTTCCCGACAATCTGCTCCAGCCTTCCGCAGATCGTCTCCGGGCTTTCGACCTCTGACAGCTTCCTGGGAGAAACCGAGACGATACCGGCGGCCAGCTGCTTGTCCCACTCCTCAAAGATGGACTTTTCGAGGAGCTCTATGTTCTCCCTCTCCCGATCGCGGGCGATGGAGAATGCGTGGCTGAGGGTTTTCAAATTCTCGAGCCTCGCCAGCTCCCTGAGCAGCGGCTGCCTTCCGATGAAGCCGCATACGTGTATCGAGCATTTCTCGGGATCGCAGCCCTCGAGTAGGCGGTCTACCAGCGATACCCGCTCCCCGAGATCCCTGAAACCCTGGGAAAAGAACGGTTCGTCTATCTGGATAAGGGCATGCTCTTCTGTCAACGGCTTTATGATGGCTTTCAGCGCTTCCGTCAGATCCTCCGCCAGCGAGAAGTCCACATAGTTCCTGTAACCCCCGACTATCTTCCTGCTCCCGCAGCTCATGGCAAGCGTTGTCGGACCGGCCATCGATACCTTGAACTTCAGGTCGGGAAAGAGCTCTTTCAGCCTGAAGAAGTCCGATACCTTCTTCACCTTCTCGGGTTCCTCAGGAGGCGTCACCTTCCCCTTCACAAGCGGACGGCCATCCTCGACTCCCAGGCCCGGTATGTCCTGCGCGAAGTAGGAGATCATATCCCCCCTCTGGTCCCCGTCGCATACGATCTCGATTCGATGTTTGGTCTGGAGTTCTATCGCGTATTTCATGGCCGTATCCAGATCTCTGTCCAGTCTGGAAAAACCGCCGACCATGCCCCTCATGATCTTCATGCGCAACTGCGGAGATTATGAGGCATACTTAACATTTTGGCGGTTCTCCAGGGCGATGTCAGGATAGGGATATACTGGTCGAA
>DSAX01000086.1 GCA_011046235.1 Methanobacteriota archaeon
GCTCAGGATATTGCAGGGTTACGGGTCTCCGGGAAATGCAAGGATGAGCGGGACGGACCAGATACTGAGGGCCGAGGATGTCGAGTTGGCATCGAATCTGGCGATCTCTCTGGTCGTCGGGTCCATGTTCGGCGCTTTCGATGAGGAGGCCCTCAGCTCACTTCTCGAGACTGCAGCCAAGATGTCTGGGAAGGCTACGGAGGATCGTCAATTCATAGGCCAAATCGATCCCTTCCGTCTCTTCCTGAGTCTCCGAGAAGGTGTTTCAGCGCCGTCCATCCGTCCAGATTCGATGGCCGTGCAGGCCTTTTATTCCGCGGTAGATCAGATGGTTCTCAAATATCTCGAGTACCTCCATGTCATCGATAATCTTGAGCTGATCGATTATTTCGGAGAGGGAATGTACACCGGGTGGAGGGGGATAGTCGAATTCCTTACCGGCGTGGATCTGGACAGGGAAAAAGCGCTGAAGGCCGTCGGGGAAGAATTCGAAAGGCTCGGAATGCCGGAGACGATCTGGAAGCGGATTTTCTTTTCAGATAACGATATCATGGTACATTGCGACCAGGCGGTCATTTACATCCCGGACGACAGCGGCATGCTGATCGAAGCCATCGTGGGCGGAAAAGATGTCGATTTAGATCTTCCAGAAGTATCCATACTCGACAGTCCCTCTTGGGACGATCTGCACAAACGTATCCCTTCGGAGGAGTCCTTGAAGGGGACAGCCGCCGAGACAGTTGCCCATCTGATCTGCGGGGAAATCTCGGATGCATTCCCGGAGGAGCCTATATTTGCAGGTGAGATCGGTCCATCGATTCCTGGGATCCTTGAGACCATGTCCGACCTCTTCTTCGAAAAGGGACTTTCATTCGTGAAAACTGATGCGGTAGGGGATCTGAGGATTCGGAACGAACTGGTATTCGCTCTGCGAAGCATCTTCAACGATTCCTGGGAGCGGATATTCCCTCATGAGTCCTCCATGACTTGCGGTGAGGAGCAACTTGCCATCAGGCTGTCCGAATCTGCCGTAGTGCGAGATCCCGCCTCTCTTCCCGCCGATTGGAAGGAACGCGTGACGGATACATTGCTCAGGAGCATGAGGGATGGATCGTTGCCAGGATGGAGCCAGAATATCTCCAGTGCCATTGATCGGGCCTCTGAAGGACGCCGGGCTGTAATTATGAATTTCCTATTGGACGATTCCTCGGAGACCTTAGTAATGAACCATCCGATTCTTCAATCTGTATCCGATTGGCTTTTTGATTCTCTCTCGAGGGAGGAGATAATTGTCCTTCTGAGGAAAAGTATGGACGGCCTGCTGGATCAGATATCCAATTCTACGAGGGAGCTATGCATTTATGAGACATTGAATGTAAAGAAAAAAGCCTCGTTTCCGCTTTACAGAGATCGATCGGAATCTTCGGCAGAAGCCGCATGGGTAAATCCGGTTGTAGATCAATGCCCGGACTATCTTCCAGGAACGAGCATAACGGAGACTGACCGCTACTCGATTGACAACATCCTTCATTTTGACAATCTGCTGATTTCCATCATCACTCCGGATTCCGATTCGGAATTCAGACCCGACTCCCATCATTACACCTCAATAAAACACTGGCATGATTTTCCATATGAGAATAACTGGATCGTCAAGATACGCGGTGCCGTTAGCCTTTCCGTTTCCGATCAATTATCGCGTGGCGTTTCCCTGTCGGAGAAAATCGAAATAGACCTCGATCTGCAGCTCTCGGCTTTTTCGGGATGGCCGTTGATCGGGGTGGAATACAGATCGAGCAATACCCTCGCTGGAGACGCGTTAGATCTCCTTGACAGAGTGAAGAATCAAATTTGGAAGTATATCTCCCCCCTGCAGGAAGCCTTCATGCGGGCCTTCGATTTTCTCTCGGACGCCCTATCAGGGGCGTCCAAATACATCTTTGGGTTTGCCGATAGAATCGCTGAGCTCTTTCAGAAGTACGGCGATATGATCCTAACTGGATTCGCGAAGGTTGTCAATTGGATAAGGTCGTCCGTGCTCTGGAAAGTGATCGAAACGGGAATCGAGCTTCTCGGAAGAATGGAAATCAGATTCACATACGGTCCCGCAACCGTCGTTGTCAGCACGGCTCTGCCCGACCTGCTATTCAGGAATTCCAAGGATCTTCTGAAGGTGATCGTGTCATTCGCGAAAAAAGACTTCTCGGCATCCATGGGCTTCAGGTTTGCTAAGCTATCCAATGGCGACATAGATATCGTTGGCAATTCGAGCATCGTATGCCCTTCACTGAAGATAGAAATGAGGGTCGATCCGCTTCTAGGCATACGGGATTATCTTTTCGAAATCGATATCAGATGGAAGGGGTTCAGGATAGAGGTCTGGTCTCCGGAGATTGACGACTACAGGGAGTTGGACCTATCGCTGAGCGACATCCCTTTCATCGGACCGCTGATCACTTCGATACCAATCCCTCCTCTCGGTATCTCTCTCGGGATCGATGCGGGGCTGAGTATCAAATACCGTCTTCCGCTCTGCGATCGACTCGCAATAAACGAGGTCGAGCTGAATCCCAAGGGCGGGGATTCGGGAAAGGAATGGGTCGAGTTATACAATCCGCTGGACAGAGAAATCCGTGTCGATGGGTTCAGTCTCGAGACGATGCACGGAAAGATAGTGATACTAGAGCTGGATGGAATAATTAAGCCCAAAGGCTTCAAGGTGTTCAAATTCCCCACCGTATCCCTTGATAACGGAGATCCGTCCGATTCCTTCGCGAGGGGTGATTCCATTCTGTTAAGGGATGCCTCGGGTAGGGTCATCGACTATACTCCGCTCATATCGGACAACAAGAACGACGGGCAGACCTGGCAGAGGACCTGGGACGGCTCCCCGAAATGGGAATTCTCGTCTTCCACCAGGGGATCAACGAACGGCAACCCACTGATAAACTCATATCAGGATATAATATCAAAATTGTGTGTGGATTCGTTATATTCCGCGCTCAAAAAGGAGATCGAAAACGTGTCCGCCTCTCTTGGTTTTGTGCGGAACCTAATCGCCTCTTTTCTGAGGGAAATGCTGATCCAGACGGCGGAATTTGCATCGACGCTTGTTCATGAAATCGAGTTCCGCATCGAAATCGGGATCGGAGATCTGTCCGGTACCGGGTTTGTAGGATATCGGCTCAAGGTCGTCATCGTCGACGATATGATAAGAGATGCAATACTCTGGATTTCCGAAAAGCTGGTCGAACTGCTCGGACCTCTGTTGTTCCAAAGATCGATATCGGTCGACCTTCTCGGCCGCTCCCATCCCACGGAATCCATATTCATTGGGTTCGAGACCTTCGGGCGCATTGCGGTCCCAGCCTTCCTGAGGCCGCTCTTCAAGGTGTCGAACATCCCCTCCGCCGTCGAAATAGCCTTTTCCGGGTCGGCAAACCTCGCCACTCTAGGCCTGTTGTTGAAAAAAGACTGGGGTGACTGGGAGATCCTTTTCGGTGCGCATATCGATAATCTGCCCCTCGGATCTTTAGCCTGGCCAGCTATGATAAACGTTGGCGGTGCAGATATATGGCTGATACGCGGTAGAATATCTCAAATCTGAAATTCAAAATATCTTAGGCAACCGAATCTATGCTCTCCATTTCCTGGAGACCCTGTCCATTGCCGTTGATGCATTCCTTCTCTATCTCGATGAGAAGAGCTCTGCCGAACGCAATAGCGCGCTCTCTATCCCCGTGGTTAAGCTCGTGAAGGAACGCCTTTCCTAACAGCAACATAAATTCGCTAGTAGCCACTTGAACCCCTACTTTCCTGAGCTCTAGCGAATTATTTTGGAATGATTCATATATAAGGTGCAGGAGCTGACAATCACCGATGATTATCATTATTGGGACAGTATAGCAGAAATATAACCGCCAGACTTAACAAAATGGCCAGTTATTTATTCAATCTTAGCAATATTTTGTAGATAAGGTCTTAAAGCCGCGGGAATTTCGACGCTTCCATCTTCGTGTTGAAAGTTCTCGATGAGGGCTATCATGGTCCTTGGAAGAGCTATCCCGGAACCGTTTAGAGTGTGTACGAACTCGCTCTTCAGGTGCTCCTCACGCCTGAATTTGATCCCGGCTCGCCTTGCCTGGAAGTCCTTGAAGTTGCTGCAGGAGGAGACCTCCAGCCACTGGTCCATACCGGGCGCGAAAGCCTCTATGTCGTATGTCTTCGAGGAATGGAACCCCAGATCCCCGGTGCAAAGCAGCCTGATCCTGTACGGGATCCCGAGCCTTTTCAGCACCTCCTCCGCGTCTGAGAGGAGCTTCTCGAGCTCGTTGTCCGACTCCTCAGGAAGCACGAACTTGACCAACTCGACCTTATTGAACTGGTGTACACGGCCTATCCCCTTGGTCTCAGAGTGTCTCCCAGCCTCCCGCCTGAAGGATGGCAGATAAGCGCAGTAATAGATGGGAAGCTGCTCTCTTCTCAATATCTCCCCTGAATGGAGGTTCGTCACGGGAACCTCGGCCGTCGGGTTGAGATAGAGTCCGTCCCTCTCGACGAAATACATGTCCTCCTTCATCTTGGGCAACTGCCCGGTTCCATAGCAGCTGGATTCGTTGATCAGAACGGTTGAGAATATTTCCTCGTAGCCCTGCTCCAGGTGTATGTCCTGCATGAAGTTAATCAAAGCCCTCTCAAGCCTGGCACCGTATCCTTTCAGCACGTAGAATCCGCTTCCAGCGATCTTCGTGCCGCGCTCAAAATCGATGATATCCAACCTCTCTCCGATATCCCAGTGGGTCGCGGGATCGAAATCGAACTTGCGCAGCTCCCCCCACCTCCTGATCTCCTCGTTATCCGCATCGCATGAGCCCACCGGAACGGTCGGGTCAGGTAAGTTGGGGAAGTTGATGAGTTCCTCGTCTCTGCTCTTCTCAGTCGCGGCTTTCTCCGCCTCGAGCTCCCTTGTCCTCAGAGAGATTTCTTTCATTTCTGTGATCAGCTTCTCCTTCTCTTCGCCGTCCGACCGCGATATCTTTACAGAGTACTCGTTCTTCGTCTTATTTGAACGGTTGATCTGTTCGACCAGGGACCGCCATTTCTCGTCCAGTTCCTGAAACCTGTCGAGCATGGATTGGTCATATCCTCTGTTCCTGAGCGCGGTTCGGATCGTCTCCGGCGAATCCCTTATGACCTTTGGATCTAGCATCTCAACCATCTATTTGACCATTCTAATCTGCTCCTCGGAGCATTATTTTTCAAGGTAGAAATAATCTTTCTAATCATCATTTCTTTATCTTTCTGGTCAGAATTACCGTGAAGCCCCGGAGCTCCACTAGTCTTGTTCCTGATCTATTCGCGAGCTCCCGGGCGATTTCCGAACGCAATATCTTGCTCTCACCGTGAAGCTTGACTTTGATAGTCTTCTTCTTTGAGATCTGTCTGACGATCTCCTCGATAACCTGATCGGTCACCCCGTTCTTGCCAACGGCGACGGTGGGGCTGATTTCCTGTCCTTGGCCGATACTGTCTCTGACCATGAAACCTACCTCTTGAACGGATATCTAGATACGTTACCGCATTCGGCGCATGTGATGACGATTCTCCCGTTCTTAAGCCTGACCGATGCATTTTTTGGGAATACGAAGTAGCTCCTGCACTTCGGGCAGTAGCTCCTCTTGTGCTTCCCCATCGGCGTGTTGTATCTCATACTGATTCTGCAGGCTAGTTCGACATATTTCCTCGAATACGATCCTCTGTTCTCCCTCATCTCGTTTTCCGCCAGTTGCAGAAGTATATCCATTCTCTCCCTTGCGATCTTCTTCGCCGCTGCCTTCGAGATACGCCTTCTGCTCATATTAGCCGCCTGTTCTCACACATTTTCATGGTTAAAGAATTTTTTTGATGACCCATCCCTCAATTGCAGACCTCTTGGCCTGACATGGATGATGGACAACAGCATCTTTGACTGACCATTTACCTTTATATATAAGTACCGTATTTCTCGCCACCGAAACGCTCATTGGTGGCCTCTATGGCAAGAAAACCGAATTCGATGTACAGGGAAATTCGCGGACAGGCATATACGCGCCGAGAGTTCATGGGAGGCGTCCCAGCATCAAGAATCACGCAGTTCGAACAGGGCACCAAGGGAGATTATCCGGTGCGCATTGTCCTAAAGGCCGAAGAAGCCTGCCAAATCCGGCATATCGCCCTGGAGGCAGCGAGAATCAGCGCGAACAGATTTCTCGCAAAGAGGGTAGGGACTGGCAACTACTTCATGAAGATACACATCTACCCACACAATGTGCTCCGGGAGAACAAGATCGCAACCGGTGCCGGAGCTGACCGTATATCCGACGGGATGAGGAAGGCATTCGGAAAGCCTATCGGCACGGCGGCAAGGATCGACCGGGATCAGGTCCTGATCGCGGTGGAGACGCAGCCCGGCTTTTTCAAGCAGGCCAAGGAGGCCCTGAGACGGGCGCTCGTGAAACTTCCCACCCCCTGCTATCTCGTGGTCGAGAAGGGCAAGAAATACGCCTCCTGAGACACACGCACAATATTTTTGACCAACCAGAGTCATTCCCGGACAGTCCAAAGCCGTCCAAAGATCGCAGACGCATTATGACCATATCATGGCCGTGACCTTATGACCGGCGGAATCGAGATCGATTACGATGTCATTGACGATGACATGCGCAGGTTGAAGCCAGAACGGGTCATCCTTCAGCTTCCATCGGGGATGAGGCGTATGGCACTGGATGTCTCGGAGCGAATATCGCGCAGGTACGGCTGCGATGTCGTGCTTTCGGGCGATGCCTGCTTCGGCGCTTGCGATATTCCGTCGATTCCTCACGGGATCGCGGATGCGATAATCCAGGTCGGGCATTCCGAAATGCCGTCCGTCAGATCCGAGTTACCGGCGGTCTTCCTGCCGGCGAGAATCACATTGCATCTCGACACTTATTTGGATTCGATCGCGCAGTCGATGGTTTCGCCCATCGGGATCATCGCGACCAGTCAGCATCTGCATCAGATAGGTAAACTCAGGGAGGCGTTATCGAGGCGCGGGATCGAGACGCTCGTCGGGGACGGAAGTACCAGGACGTCCTGTCCAGGGCATGTTCTGGGCTGCGATTACTCAAGTGCAAAGTCAATAGCATCTTCTGTTTCATCGTTTCTTCTCCTCGGAGGCGGCAGGTTCCACGCCATAGGTGCGAGACTGGCCACCGGAAAGCGGGTATTCATACTCGATCCGGAAATGAAGACGGTATACGAGCTGGAGGTCGACGACGAGAGCCTCCTGCGCAGGAGACACGCAGTGATCGAGAAGCTGGCCGATTCGAAGACGATCGGCGTTATTGTCAGCACGAAAATCGGGCAGATGCGGATGAAGCTGGCTGAGGAACTGTTGGCCGAAATACGGAGCGCCGGCAGGACGGGGCAGCTGTTGCTAGTGGATGAGCTCCTTCCGGAAAGGCTTAGGGAGTTTGGATTTGACTCCTATGTTTCCACCGCCTGCCCGAGGTTGGCACTCGATGACTCCGACAGATTCTATGATATCTTGGGAACCCCTATCGAACTCTTGATCTCCCTTGACAAAATTGACTGGTCAGACTACCGCTTCGATGACTGGAGCTTCGGATGGAAGGAATGAATCAGGTGCAGACAGATGTTGGACATGAAACGGGTGTTAGCCCTTGGAAGAAGGGCGAGGGGGCCTGTCGGCATTGGCATGAGAACGAGATCAGATGCCGTCAGAATGAGCATAAGTGAGGCGGCCGATAGAGGTCTCCCAGAGATCGTCGTATATGAAAACAGCAAGTCCCTCTGCTCCGATCTCAGTAAAGGCGAGATATCCTCCGCAGTTCGAGGAACCCTCTCCTCCACCGAGCTTCTTCCATCCATAAAGGAGGAGTTCGGTATCTCGACCATTCTGAGAGTCGCCCTGCTCGTGACGGCGGGTGGAAAGCCCTTTTTTCTCGCCCCTGTAGGGATCGATGAAGGTAACAACTTGGATGAGAGGACAGAGCTCCTGAGGCAGGGAGTGCGGTTCTTGAAATGCCTCGGCGTAAGGCCGAAGATCGCAGTGCTCTCCAAGGGAAGGGCCGAGGATGCCAGGCGTGGCGAGGACATCAGTAAGAGCCTTGACGAGGGCGATATACTTACTCAGAGGGCTAGGGCGATGGACCTCGAGGCGGAGCACAGGTATATCCTGATCGAGCAGGCGGTCGAAGCCGCCGATTTTCTGATCGCTCCAGATGGAGTTTCCGGGAACCTGATATTCCGTTCGCTCTATTTTCTGGGCAAAGGGGATGCGGTGGGGGCGCCCATCGTGAACATACCTGCCATATTTGTCGACACATCAAGGGATAAGCGGTCATATCACGATGCGCTGGCCCTTGCGGCCGGTCTGGAGGCGGCAAGGGAAGATATGAGACGAGGTGATAAATCCTGAAAAAGGATTTATGGTGTGAGCGGCTTGCACAAAATTGGAAGGTCAAATAATGCAGATGGAACTCGACGGTTGGAGGTTGCGACTGATCTTCTCGGCGGCGCACGTCATGATCGGACATGCTAAATGCGGTCGGCTCCACGGTCACGATTACGCAATCAGCGTCAGGCTTGAAGGGGAACCAGGACCTGATGGCGTGATAATGGATTTCGGCCTCATAAAGGATATCGTCAGGGGCATCACAGAAGAGCTGGATCACAAGTTCCTTGTCGGTGTCAATAACGAGAACGTCTCGATAAAGGGCGATGTCGTCAGTGTCCGCAGCGGAGAGAGCATGTACCAGATCCCGATCAGGGATTGCGCGACGCTCGAAATCGAGCAGACCACTGCTGAGGAGATCTCCAAATGGTTTTCAAAGAGGTTGCGCGACCAGCTATCCCGTTTCGAGAATATAGAGAGTCTGTCAGTGAAGGTCGAAGAGGGAGTCGGCCAGGGAATTTGGCATTCAGTTGACCTTTGACCGGGGAATTGGATCATGGACAAGAGCGCGGTTGCCCTGCTATCAGGCGGATTGGACTCCGTTACGGCTGCAGCCGTTGTTGCCGGGCAGGGATATCGGTTATATGCCCTCACCGTTTCCTACGGACAGCGGCATTCTCGGGAGATCGACTCTGCGCGCGTACTCGCGGACTGGCTCGGCGTTATCAGACATGAGGTGATCGAACTCCCCATATCCGAACTTCTAAAAAGCACCCTTACGGAAAACGAATCCGATGTCAGAGTAGGCCGCTCAGCCATCGGGAAAGGTATTCCTCCGACATATGTCCCTGCCAGAAACACCATACTGCTTTCATTGGCACTGGCATGGTCAGAAAGCCTCGGGGCCGATGCGATCGTCATCGGCGCCAACAGCATCGACTACAGCGGCTATCCAGATTGCAGACCAGAATTTCTAGAGATCTTTCAGGATCTGATATCGGTTGCAACGAAGATGGGGGTCGAGGGACATAGTATCAGGCTGCTCGCCCCGCTGATAGCCATGTCAAAGGCCGACATCGTGAGAAAGGCGGTCGAATTGTCCGTCCCGATCGATAAGACCTGGAGCTGCTACGGCGGCGGCGAAAAGCCATGTGGCGTCTGTGAGTCCTGCCTTCTCAGGCAGAGGGGCTTCCAATCTGCCGGAATAAGGGATCCCACAACGGAAGGATGACAATGTTGAACGTGCACTCGATATTCAAATCGATCCAGGGGGAGGGACAGCTTATCGGCATGCCGATGATCTTCATCAGGCTCTCGGGATGCCCGCTCAGATGCACATGGTGTGATTCTGCGGAAGCCCGGGACTCGAAGGGAGAGACGATGAACATCGACCAGATCGTCGAAAAGGTCCGCAAATCTGCCATTTCAGCCGTGTGCCTCACCGGGGGGGAGCCCCTTGCACAGAGGGAATCTATTTCACTTATGAACAGGCTCGTCGACCTCGGTTTGCTTGTCCAACTCGAGACCTCGGGAGCCCTACCGATCGAGGAGGTCCCATGTTCTGAAAAGGTAATGATAAGCATGGACATCAAGTGCCCTTCGTCCGGCATGGATAACCGCATGAAATTCACCAATATCGAGCTGCTGTCTCCTTTTGACCAGATCAAGTTCGTCGTACAGGATGAGCGCGACTATCAATACGCCAAACAGATCATATCAAAATATGAGCCGAAGTGCCCTGTGATAATGACGCCCGTAGGCGGGATTGACTTGAAGTTCCTCGCGGAAAAGGTGCTCAGGGATCGTCTCGGCGTCAGAGTCTTACCACAGCTTCATAAGATCATATGGGGAGAGGAACCGAACCAGTGATTCAGACTATTCTCTTAGACAGATTCGACGGGAAGTACATCGGCCTGTTCGGATACCCTTTTGTCTCCCCCCGGATCCTATCTATCAACTGACCGAGAGCCATCTCGATGTCCTTGTTTTCCCCTCTGTCGTATACTTTGAGCCTATCGGACTCGAGCTCCCTGTCCCCCACTACGAGCGCGTAGGAAACCCAGTCCTGCTTCGCCTCTCGCACCTTCTTGCCGACGGTCTCCACGCGGTCGTCGAGCCCTACCCGAATCCCGTTCTCCTGCAGGGAGGACATGATGTCCTTCGCACGTTCCAGATGCCGCTCGGAGACCGTGAGGATCCTCACCTGCTCCGGGTTCATCCAGACCGGGAGCGCGCCCCTGCCTCCGGACTGCTCCTTCTTAATCGCGGCGTCGAATATCATATAGAGGTATCTCTCAATCGTGCCAATGATAGCCGTGTGAAGTATGATCGGGTACTGCTTTCCACCCTGCTCGTCGGCATATGTTATTCCAAAGCGCCGGGAGTTGCCGATATCGATCTGGACCGTGCCTATCTCTCTCGGCCTTTTTCCCTCGTCGATCATCATATACTCGATGTTGATGGTCCAGTAGTAGTTGATGCCCTCCGGATAGAAGTGCAACAGGGCAGGCCTCTCCATCTCCCTGACGAGGGACTCTATGAATGCCCTGTTGTCTTCGAACGATTTCTGGCCGGCTATGTTGATGAGCATTTCGTACTCGATGCCGAGCTTCTTTGCCTCGTTCATAACCCTGTCATGGACCTTTTTGAACCAGTCGTACGCCTCCTCCGTGTCCCTGCAGACTATGTGCAGATCCGGCATGTTCAGCCTTCTCACCCTGAAAAGGAGCTGACACTCTCCAGACTGCTCCAGCCTGTAAGAGTCGGCGACCTCGAACGCCCCGAACGGCATCTGCCTGTAGCTGATCGTCCAGTCACGCATGATGGCGAATTGCTGGTGGCATGCTGCGTACCGCAATATGAAGCGCTTCTTCCCCTCCTCGACTGAGTACAGCCTATCTCCGAATAGGTCGGCGTGCTCCCTGACCGCCGGCTCCTGGAGGTTGAACATGTTGGTGCCCTTCATGAGATAGATCGGGATGCCCGTCCCTCTGGCGGCGATCAGGCTGTAATCGGAAATGAGGTCGAATATGAGCGCCGCTTTGGGCTCCCAACGCATATGCCCAGAATCGCTCATTCTCTCCCATGATATGCCGAACTTTCTGCAGAGGCGGAAATATTCCGGCTCCTTCCTCGCGCCCAGGTCAATTTTCAGCGCCTCCTTTGAGACGACGATGCCGAAATCGTCATCCTTCGAAGAGTATTCCTCGACATCGGATATCGTGCCATCTGGTGTCATGACGGAATAGGTCCCCTCGCCCATGGCTGCGCGCATGTCTTCCGGAGAAACCACAATCTCCCGGGAGAGCTCTGAGAGCGGGTGCCCTTTGCAACTAATGTCAAAGCTCTTGTACCAGCCAAATGCGGCCCTGTGAACCTCAAGGCCTTTTTCTTGAAGTTGTTTCTCCAGTTCCTTTAGGACCGTCACCGCCTGATCCGGATCGGCCAGGTCCCCGGACAGGTGAGCGTACGGGTAGACAACGATCCTCTCCGCATCCACTCTTCCCGCGACTTCGGCGATCTGATCTGCCGCTTCATGTGCGATTCCCACTGCGTCCTTGTCGCGGCCCTCGACAGTCGTGAAGGCGACCAGCACCTCGGCAAAGGAATTCGTCCCTTCGGAAGCGGGCCATTCCTCCGCCATCTTGGTCTTATCCCTCAGTGAATATTGGAATCGGTCCGCATGAATCAGCAGGGTTCTCATTGGTTCACACTTGCCCCAAAATGTGTTGCTCACATAATAATCTGTTCGGGATTTTATATCGAATTAGTTGCAGATAAATGTCTATCGTATTCTGATTGGAGTCGCAAAGGCTTTTATCATAAGGTGGCGTAATATCACTACTTCGGGGAGTAGTCTCATTGAAACAATTCGAGATTTTTATCAAGAATCGACCAGGGGAGCTAGCACGGGTCGCCGAGGCTTTGGCGGCGAACGGAATTAATATCGTGGCTATCGCAAGCGAGAGGACCCGGAAGCCGATGATCAAGATAGTGACGAATGACGAGCAATCAACACAATCAGCACTATCCAATGGAAAATTCAAATTCGAGGAGCACGAGCTTATAGTACTCGAGCTGTCCGACAGCCCTGGAGAGCTAGTAAAAATTGCCAGAAAGCTCGCGAACAGGGGATTGAACGTCGAGTCGATCCATATCTTAGGAAGGCAGGACGAGTACACCCGCATTGGCATAGTCGTAGACAATATAGAAAAGGCTAAGGACGCTTTGAGATTGTGATTACCTGGATATGACTCTCTCGTGCAGGATCTCTTCCAGGAGATTCCTAGCTTCCCTCAATTTCTTCAATTCATCCGGTGTCAGATCGAGTCTGAGGACGTGACCCCATACCTTATTTAGAGCTTCGTATGAGTCCTTGATCAGACCCCAGTCTTCCATACCCTGTCTTGCTGCCCCATTTGTTACATCCAAATCTGCTTCTTGAACGGATTCTCTGAGAGAATATATGACTGATTTTCCATCCCTTTCCCTACCGACCAACCCTCTTCTGTGAAGTCTGTTCAAATGCTGGCTCACAGCAGAGACCGATATTCTTAATTTAGAAGCCAGTTCCGAGGGTGTCGAGCTACCTTCTCCAATTGCCTCTAGAATTCGGCTCTCTCCCTCTGTGATCAGATTGTCTTTGTCTGGCTTCATTTTGTCGCCCCATTATACCCATTTTTCCATATGAGATCCAATATATCTAAAAC
>DSAX01000089.1 GCA_011046235.1 Methanobacteriota archaeon
AACAGTAGGTGCAGGTCCACCCCCTTCTTCTCGACCGAGTCGGTCTTCTCACCGAGAGAGAAATCGATCATGCAAATCACGCCGTCGCCCCGCATCAGCATATTCGAGGTCGTCAGGTCGCCGTGCACGAAGTCGTTCGAGTGAAGCAGGGCGGTTATTTCCCCGATCTTCCTAGCGACGGCTCTGGCCTCCTCATCCGGGAGCGTATTCAGAAGATCCTTGATCCTCGGTCCGAATACACGCTCCATCGTGATCTCCGCGTTGTACACATCGATATCGTAGATCACGGGTATGTCAACTCCGATGTTCCGCACTTCGAGCATGAGCCGCGACTCGTTCTTGGTTCTCTGGGCGCGTATCTTAGAATCCAGCTCCGGGTGCCTGTACCCTTTCGGGACCCTTCTCTTTATGATCGCCTCCCTGCCGAGCCACTCGGCCTCGACCAGCTCAGCCTCCGCGCCTCTCCTCAGGACAGCCATCGCAAACACCGGATGAAATAACTCACATATCCCGCTTGATCATGAAGTCGGTCAGCTCGATCAGCCTCTGGCGGCTGTCCCCCTCGGGAAGGTCGTCCAGAAGCACCTTCGCCTTGGCTATCAGCTCGCTCGCGATCCTTTGCGCGCGGTCGATCGAGCCGGCGGAATCGAGGATCCCGACCGCCTCCTCGACCTCCGAGTCGGTAGCATCCGATTTTCCGAGCAGCTGCAGAAATCTTGTCCTGTTCTCGTCCTTCAGGTCCTCCAGGGCGAGTATGATGATGAGCGTCTTCTTTCCGTTCCTGATATCGCTCCCGACCGGTTTGCCCAGGAGCTTCTCGTCCGCTCTCAGGTCCAGGACATCGTCCCAGATCTGGAACCCGAGCCCCATGACCCTTCCGAACTCGAACATGGTCTCCTGGAGCGGCTCCGGCGCCCCGGCGGATATAGCTCCTCCCTGGGCAGCGGCAGAGTAGAGCACGGCGGTCTTCCTCTCGATCATCTTCATGTACTCCTCGGCGGAGACGCTCTCCTCGGTCTCGAAGTCCATGTCCATCTGCTGTCCCTCGGCCAGAAGAATGACTGACCGCGCGAGCAGCGAGGTCAGGTCGCTCTTCCTGTCGCCGTCGAGGTCCATGTCGCCGATGAGCTCGAACGCCTTGGCGAACAGCGCATCCCCGGCGAGAATCGCCTCCGACACCCCGTACTTGGAGTGCACGGTCTGGATGCCCCTCCTGGTTTCGTCCTTGTCCATCACATCATCGTGCACGAGCGTGAAGTTGTGCACCAATTCCAGCGCGATCCCGAACGGTAGCGCGGCCGACCCGCTCCTGCTGATGGAATCGGCGACGAGCATGGTGATGATCGGCCTGAGCCGCTTGCCCCCGGCCTTAGGATAGTGAATCATGGCCTCCCTGAGCCTGTCGTTCTCGATGTCAGTGATGCTGTCAATCAGCTGCTCGTTGATCAGCTCGATCTTCTCTCCGAATACCTTCTTGAAATCCATCATCGCTATCACGTTACGAGGTGTTCGACCCAATCCCTCGTGGGACCGCTCACGAGCGGATCGTGCTCCGAGAGCTGTTTCACATTCTTCGAGCCTGTCAGGAACATGGCGACCTTCAGCTCCTCGATTATCTCCCTCAGCTCCGCCTCGGCCGAGTCCTCGCCCTCTATCGCGGGCGCGAGCAGCCTGTTCGCGATGCCTGCGGTATTCGCTCCGACCACGACCGCGCGCGCCACGTCGAGGCCGTTGCGTACTCCGCCCGTGGCGATCGTCGGGAAGTGAAGCGACGCGACAGCGGCTGAAACGGGTGTCGGGATGCCCCAGTCCCAGAAGGTCCTTCCGAGCCTTGCGCGCATCCTGTCGCCGACCTCCTGGGAGCGGTAGTATTCGACGGCGGAGAAGCTGGTGCCCCCGGCACCGCCGACATCGACGCCCTTGACCTTCATCCTGGAAAGCGTCTCGATGAGTTCGGGGGACATCCCGCACCCGGTCTCCTTGACGATCACGGGGAAGTCTATCGCGAGGTCGCGGATCATGGAAAGAAGTCCCTTCGCCCTCTTCTCCCCCTCCGGCTGCACCGCCTCCTGCAGATAGTTGAGGTGAACGGCGATAAGATCGGCTTCGATCATGTCCATGGCGTCCCCGACCATCTCGCATGCGTGCTTGTAGCTGCCCGCCATGACGAGCTGCGGAGCCCCTATGTTCGCGAGCTTCAGGGGGATATCGAAATCCCTCAGGACCTCGTAGCTGCCGGACAGGGAGGTCTTCTCGATCGCGGCTCGCTGGCTTCCGACGCCCATCCCGACCTGGAGGTCGGACGCCGCCTTGGCCAGGCTGGCGTTTATTTTCTTGCCGGACTCTGTCCCGCCGGTCATTCCGGATATGACGATCGGCGCCGATAACTGGCAGCCGAACAATCTCAGCTGGGTGTCTATCTCCTCGTAGTCGATCTCCGGGGTCGCCAGATGGACGAGGGAGATGTCGTCCCAGAAGTTGTACCGGGCGGTCACGTCCTTTGTGGAGCAGATCTCGATATGGTCCGATTTCCTCTTCTCGGTCTGATTGGAATCGTTCAATGGATCACCTTGGTAGATACGACCTTCGTCCCCTTGATCGCCTTTGCCAGTCTGCCCGGGGAGTTGCCGTTGAGCACTATACAGCTATCGCAATGTCTCGATATCTCTATCATTCTTTCGATTTTTCCCCGCATGGAGCCCGTGACATCCCGAGCCCCGCTTCCCTCGGCCATAATATCGTCCAGGACTTCCGGGGAGATCTCACCCAAGAGCCTGGCGTTCTTATTCATCTTCGGGTCGTAATCGTAAACGCCGTCCACATCCGCCACGAAGATCACCTTCGACGGTCTGAACTGGCGGGCGGCCTCAGCCATTACCAGATCGCCGGAGCATATCGCGAAATTGTTCGCATCGTCGGGGACGATGTCCCCGAAGGATACGGGCGTCATCCCGATGTCGACCAATTGTCCGATCACTTCCGGCCTGAACTCTCGTATTTTGCCGGACGAGAATGTCGCGAAAGAGAAAGGCGGCAGCGAGAACGGCGTCAGCCTGTTGTCCCTCATGCATGCCATTACCTTGGAGTTGAGCTTTCTGACGTCCATGTGCACCTGCGAGAACTTGCGGAGCCTTTCCGCCTCATCGTCCCCGACGCCGTTCTGCAGGTCGTACCTTGCGGCCATGATATGGCCGAAAGAGCCGGCGCCGTGTATCAGGAAAAGCTCCCCGGCTGCTCCTCGCAGCTCCCTGCAAAGCCTGAGACAGTTCTGTTTCCTGAAGGTGCGAATCCTGCGCTTATCGGTTATCACCGAACCTCCGAGTTTCACCAGTATCAAATATCCTCAACCCTCAACTTCCGATATTCCCGAATGCGTCTCAGGACAATAAATAGATACCACTGCCATGGATGCCAATACCTGTCGGTGGTATCGGAGAAAATAGGTGCGAATCTCCATCTCCCCAACCTTGCATTGGATCGCTGCAGATCGCCGGTTCCACTACTTGCTCATGTATATCTCGATAGAGGAAACGTTGGCGTTCCCCCCACCTTCCGTTGCTATGCTCTCAGTGGCGAGTTTGATGTCCGTGTACTTCAGATCCTGGATGAACCGGTTTTTAACGATTTCCGCCACATCCACGGCCCGGCTGATCGCCCTTCCGCGGGCCTTTATGATTACATCCGAGCTGCCGCTGTTGAACTGAGTGACCACTGCGAGCACATAGTTCATTGTCGCCTTTTTGCCTATGAACACCGTATTCTCATCAGCCATTGTACTCACCCTTGCGGTATGCTAGGTAATGAAGTTGATGCAGACCTCCGTATATAAATATATTTGGGAACGCAGAAACCAGCTGATTTTTATTTACGAGGTTATATGTATAAAACCCCCTCGATCTCATGGGCCTCCGAGCGAATGGAAATGCGATATGCGTTCAGTTCTTAGCACCGCACTTCCTGCAGAATCTGTCGGACCCGCGCATCTCGGCACCGCAGGAGCTGCATTTCCTCTCCTTCAGAGCGCATCCGCAGGCAAAGCAGAATTGGTCCCCTTCCGATATCTTCTCTCCGCAGCTGGGGCAGCTCTTTCCACCGGGCCTCGCTTCCTGGGCATCAAGATCGGGCTCGACCTCGCCAGATATGATTTTTCTGGCTTTGAAAGAGGCCGATAGAGCCTTCTGGTATTCGCCGGAGTCGAATAGCCTCTCCGCATCGGATATGAGCTCGGTCGCCGAATCCCGCTCTTCGGCCGAGCCTTCGAACTTGTCCAGCTCGTCCCTGGCGGCGTTCAGCTCGAATCTCGCCTGCAGGAAAAGCCCGCCACCTGTCCGGACGACCTCTTTCATTTCGTCCCGGGGCCTCTCGGGACGATTGTGATGCTCCACCTTGTCCGAATCGTCCAATTGGTCTCTGTCGGCGAACACGGCGCCCTCCCGCCTGCATCTGATGAGCTCCCCCTTGGCCTTGTCGCAGAGGTCGATGCAGACGGCGTACTGTCTACTGGCAAAGGCCGAATCGGCCTTGTCGATCATGTACTCCGCCTTGAGCACGTCGTATCCTTCGGTCTTGAGCTTGTTCCGAACCGCCTTGGAGGTATGCAGGGCGTTGAACGCCCGGTCCTTCTCCATCGATACGGTGGGTATCCTGCGCTTGATATCCTTCCTCCTGATGAACTTGAATTCGATCAGGAGGACTATAAAGAAGATGATCAATATAATAATGAAGAGGGCAGTCCTCTCGGTGCTATCCATACGGCAACGACCTATTTCTATCAACCAACATCTTTCGATATAAAATCTTCCTTCCAGTTCTCGAAATACCGTAAAGAAAATAGAGGGCGTGACAGCGTTCCATGAGCGTTTGGCTTTCAAGCGACGCGTTTCACCAGACACCGAAGGTATCTGGCTAGAGCATCTAGGCCAAATGTTCACGAGGTCGTAAAGACCTTAGGCCTCCCATGGGCTCGCGCACCATAGTACCGCAGAGAACGCGGGCGGGCTTAACTTCTGGGTTCGGAATGAGACCAGGTGTGGCCCCGCCGCTGTGGCCGTCACGCACTCTGTTTCTCAGCTATTCTGGAGGTTATATTTAAAGATTGCATACACGATATGGATGAATCGGTCGGTTTCGCGCCCGGGCCCACCAAACACGATAGGACAGTCAACTATGAATATCAGAGGCAGTACTGAATAGTCGAATATATGGCTCGCGTGAGAGTAATAACATTGGACCTCTGGGGCACTCTCATCCGGGAGGTTCCTGAACGGTTGAAGAATATGCGCCAGGATCGGCTCCTCGGCATGCAGGAGGAACTCGAATCCCTCGGCTACAGGTTCGGTTTCGACGAGATCGAGCGCGCCTACCGTCTTTCCGGAGATTTCTGCGAGCAGATCTGGTCGAGGAACCAGGACATGCCAGTGGACGACCATCTTCTATTCATGCTATCCTGCCTCGAGTCCTCGCTCCCGTCAAGGCTCGGGAGCGAGGGGCTGGAGAAGATAAGGACGGTCTATTCTGACGCGCTTCTCAGCCACCCTCCCAAGCTGTTCGATGATGTGATTCCCGGTCTGACCAGCCTGAAGAAATCCGGGTTCAAGCTCGCTTTGATATCGAACACCGGCAGGACCCCGGGCTCCGTGCTCAGAAGGCTCCTGGAGGAGCAGCGGATCGACCGATACTTCGACTTCATGACCTTCTCGAACGAGGTGATGGTCAGAAAGCCGGACAGGCGGATATTCAGGTACACGCTGTCCAACATGCACGTGACGCCCAGACTGACGGCCCATGTGGGGGATGACTCGGAGACCGATTTCGAGGGGGCGAGGGCAGCGGGGATGATCGCGATAATGATAGACCGTGACGGATCCGCCGCGTCCAGGCCGGACACCATAGGGTCTTTGACCGAGATATCCGAGATTTTCAGCTGAGAATCACATCATGGTCAGGGAGAGGAACCATGCGAGCCCCGCACCCGAAGCGATGGAAAGGAAGTTGTTGCCCAGCTTTCCGATCTTTCCCTGGTTTTCGATGGTCGCGCCGATGACGCTGTCGACCTGGCAGCCGAAGAAGCCGCAGAGCATCGGGATCAGAATCGTCGATGCGCCCGCAAGCAGATCCGGCTCGAGCGAGAACAGCATATACGATATGGCGCTCGTCAGCCCGGCGGCGATGAATGCCGCCAGCTGCCCGGTTATCGATATCCCGCCGTTCGTCCCCGGCCTGACCCTCTCGAAATTGGTTATCAGCACGGGCCTTGGATCGAACACCCCGATCTCGCTGGCGGCGGTATCGGCAGCTGCGACGGCGAGGGCGGACACGAATATGAAGCTGGAAATATCGGGGGACATGGTAGGGACCTCGAGGAAGTTGAGCACCGCGATAATGGTCACCACTGCTCCGTTCGCGAGCACGTTCCTGTATCCCCTCTCCCCGCTCGTCCCCTCGTGAAACCCCTGCTTCTTCTTGGTCTCGAAACGATAGCGTGTGAACGAATAGCTGGTGAACAGGAAGAACAGGAGCATGAAAAGCCAGATTATGCTGCCCATCGTGCTGATCACGCACCCGACCACGAAGGCGGAGACCGAGCCTTTGAGGTCGAGGATGTGCCTGTAATAGGCGAACAACGAAAGGCCGGCACATATGAGAATGTACAGAACGGCCGTTTCCAATCCTATCAATAGATCACCGATTCGATATCGATCATGTATCTCTCTTGAACAGGCTGCTCGCCACCCCCAGCAGCCGCTGGGTATAGAGCCTCCGGGTAATTTCCTGCACCCCTCTCATCTTGTCCAAATCTCCGTCCCATTTATCCAGCGGCTCCGAATACTTTGTCTCTATCTCCTGTGTCGCCTTCCGCATCCTGGTTATCAGGTTTCTGGAGCGACGGCCGTGGAGAACAACGGCCAAATATATCCTTTTTCCCCTCTCGACCAGGATCTTCTTCTCCCCGAACTCCAGCTTCCTGAGGTCGAACATCGTCTCCCCCTTGAAGGAGTCCTTGACGAACTCCTGGACCGCGATGAACATTCCCGACAGGACATCCTGGTCCATCCCGGGGTTCAGCCTCCTGGTCTGATGCGAGATCAGCCGGCCGTCCTCGTAGATCACGAAGGTCTCGTCGACCGCGGTCATGGCCTCGATCCGCATGAGCGCGAACAGTCCCACGGCGGCCAGGATCGCCGCGATCGAGGCGAACGGCCATATCTCGGTGAGGAACCGGTTGACTATCCGGACGGTCACGGGCTCGCCGCTGGTCGCGTCGTTCCCGGCCAGATCCTCTGCCGTCACGTAGAAGCTGAGGATGCCATCCTGGGAGAGCCCCCTCACGACGACCCAGTAGACCCCGTCCCCTGCCGAGTGCATCTGGATCGCCTGCATCTCGATATCGTCGAACGAGTAGTGCAGGAAAACGCTATCGGGAGACAGGTTCGGGTCCGTGATCGTGACGGTTATGTTGATATCCGAGCCCACATAGGACCTCTGTTTGATGTAGGTGATCTCGATGGAGGGAGGTGTGACGTCTACCACGACGGTGAAATCGGACATCACCCTGTTGCCATCCGAATCGGTGGCCGAGATCCAGAGGGTGTAGGTCCCCTCGGGCCAGTCATGCAGCGGTATGGAATAGTTGGTCTGGAACGCGCTCGGCGCATTGGCCCCGTCGACCCACCAGCTCGCGTTCTGGATCGGGGTCCGATCGTCCTCGATGGAAAACGAAAGAGCGGTATCGTTGCGGGCGTAGATCATCTCGTCGAAGCCCAAGGCATCGATTTCCGGAGGGATCATGTACACCGTGGTGCTCAGGATTCTCGTGTTGTCCTCGTCATCGGTCAGCACGATCTCGATCCTGAAATCCCTGTCGTTGGAGAAGTTGTGGTCGATAACCAATACTCCCTCGTCAGAGCTGCCGTCGTCCCAGTTCCAACGGATGGTCGTGTACGAGTCGGGGCAGAGCTCCATCAATCCGGATGCGTTGAAGTGCAGCAGCGAGGCGTCAGATGCATCCCTCACAATGCTCACTATGTCGGCGAATGACGCCGAGATGATCCTGTCCTGAACATCGATTGTTATGTTCGCCTCGCCCCAGTCCCCGTCCTCGTCATAAGCCCTCACGGCGAAGCTGAAGATCCCTGGGGAGCCTATCAGATCTCGGCTCAGCAATATTTCCGGTTCTGAGGTGACCGCGTCTGAAGCGAACAGGCCGTCGAAGCTGAGGTCCCACTCGTACCTCACAATGGGATCGAAGGAGGAGACGTCAGCGTTCAGGCAGAGCAGATCGTACTCGAATATCTCACCGGAGGGGTCGGTTGACAGAGATATTGTCGGGGCTTCGCGGTGCACGACGATAGTCTCGTTCATCCATGCGCTGTCGCCGTCGACATCGACCGCCTCCAGCCTTATGGAGTAGCTGCCGTTGTTTAGTATCAGGTAGACAGTCGTCCGGTCCTCATACTCGTCGAACAGGCCGCTGCTCTTGTTCTCTATATAGAATGTCGTACTCGCGATGCCGTCATATGCATCGCTCATGTCGGTGATGGTGATCGTCTCTCCCTCCGAAGGGCTATACGGCGACCACTCGAATATTGTGTCGGGAGCCGAGTCGAAGATAGTCAGGTTCCAATAGCACATAGCGCTGCTTCCGTCGGAATCGTTAGCTCTCAGCGCGACGGAGTAATTTCGATAGGTGGTCCCTCCGTCGAATGACCATTGGGCGGAGGATGAGTTGGACTCGAAGTCGGTATCGAACGAAGACCAGTTATAGTCGAAGTCCCACTCGAACCAGACGACCTCGTCCATATTCGATGGGTCGGAGACGTCCGCGATGAACGAGACCATCTCCCCCTCCGTTCTCTGGGAATCCGAGATTATCGAAACGGTTGGAGCCGATTCCGCCACCGAGATGGTTGTCTCGAAATCGCCCGGTGAGCCGTCCATATCGATCACTGACAGTCGGATCGTATGGGTACCGTTTGGGAATCGCAGGAAGACCGTAGCCTCATCCTGCGGCAATGTGAGGTTGTCCACCTCCCAGAGGTACTCTGCTATCCCGTCCCAGGAGGTCACATTGGCCGTAAGTGCAGTAAGTTGCCCCTCCTCGGGCGATGAAGGATCGATGTCGACGGACACGGAAGGTATCGAATCCGAGATGTCTGCCGTCGCCTGCGCGATCGAGTAAAGACCCTCCGGATCGGTGACATTAACCGTGATTGTGTAGGTCCCGTTCGAGCTGTAGTTATGATCAATGGAATACACGCCTACGGTCGAATCGGAGTCGCCGTCGCCGAAATCCCAGTGGATGGAGTGGTTGCCCATCTGGCCGATACCGTCAAAGACATTGATGGCGATTGTGAAATCAACGCCCTCGGCCACCTCGTACATGGTCGGCATTGATATCACCGGGGGCCTGTTCATCTGAAGCCATAGCGACATTGAGTCCGAGCCTGAGGAGACGGTGACGATGTCATTTCTACCATCTCCATCGCAGTCGAATACCGCTGCGGCAGTGGAGTTTGCGGGCAAGAGGAGAGATTCGCTGTGAAGCGGGCCAATGCCCGATTCTGACTGTACATAGATGGCGGCCATGGAGGAATCGGACATGATGGCGATGAGGTCGCTCCTGTTGTCGTCCGAGACATCGGCGGACACGAGGTCTTGAACCGGAGATACGGTTTCATATGAGTCGTAACTGTAGGTGCCTCCGGAACTGCGGTAGTGCAGAAGCAGCTTTGAGGAGTCTTCGCCTGCGGAGGCGATGTCAATGTACGAATCGCCGTCGAAATCCCCGACCACAATTTTAGTCGGCAATAATCCGTCCGTAACAAGCTTTTCGTCCAGTGCGGCGTTGAAGCCGGTACTTGTCTGATAGAAAATCTCTATCTTCTGGGAACCCCCGTTCTCATTGCTCGCGACGATGTCTGGAAGCCCGTTTTTATCGATATCCCCGGCAACGACGGCACGGTAGTTCTCACCAACTGTACCGATAATCTGGGGTGTATTCGTGAATATGTCCGCAGTTCCGGTATTATTGAAAATTTCGATCCCCTGGAGCTTGGTTGAAACGACCAGATCGTCCAGACCGTCATTGTTCAGATCATATGCGTCTAGCCCCGTCGGTTCACCAAGGCATATGGCAGTATCGCTCGAAACCGCTGAGAGATTCGCGGTGTCGTTCCCAAGGAATGCTCGCAATGTGTTGTTGACGAGGTCTATTGCAACGATATCGTCGTATTTATCCCCGTTAAGATTGCAGGCAACTATCTCTGTCAATCCAACACCGACCGGGAAATTCCAGATATATGTCAATGTCCCGTCGGCTGAGATGTTGAAAATCATTATGGATCCTGAGTCGGCGTTCAAAATCGCGATTTCGTTATAGGCGGAGGTGAAGTGGCCTATCTCGATATCGGTCTGGAAGGAGCAGTTGTTGAAGAGGTCGAACGTGTCGCTCGACGAAATCTGCCGACCGGAATATGAGAAGTGTACACCTAACACGCTCTGATTTCCACCGGATGAAGCAAGACATATGTCATTCCTGGAGTTGTTGTCAAAATCCGCTACCGCGACGGACACCGGGTTGTAGACCGACGGGAACTGCCACTGGTGATCGGGAAGATCATCCCATCTCGGAGAGCCGTTCTGCTGGTAGAATATCTTCGTAACGGCATCGGGATCGTTTGAAGTAATAACGATGTCGTCGAAACCGTCGCCGTTGAGATCGCCTATCGCAGAATCAAGAGGTGAGAAATCGAGTGTCAAATTCTTGCTGTCCGAGCTTGGATAATTGTCTTGCAGCTCCTGTCTATAGAAGATATATGCCTTGTCTGGTGATTCGGTGATTGCCAGAAGATCGGGAAATTCGGAACTTTGATCGCTGTTCAAATGGCCCGATTCTAAGTCAATAATGCTACCAGAAATTGAAATCGAATATGAAGCTGAAAAACCCAGATAGAATGGAGGTTTGAAGATTTTGATTTGACCTGATGAAAAGGCAACGGCAATCTCAGATGGCCCACCTGTTGAGTTGTCGATATTGCATGCAACGGTAACATTTATTCCAATTGGATTCGAAGAAATTGAACTAGCAGAAAATTTTTTTAATATCGGTGAATAGTAAAGTAAAGTAATTATCCCAGTATTCGAAATATCTTGACAAATTATTGCTACATCATTTTCTCGATTCTCATTAAAATTGTCGATTAATAATGCTTTTGGAAGATCAGGTATGATTCTTGAAGTAAAATTTGCATTTTCATAAAAAAATCCAGGTGAATCCTGGAGTAAGAAACTTATGAATGTATTAGAGCCAGAAGTATCATACCAGACAATTACTATATCGTTCTTTGTGTCATTATTAATATCCCCGATTGCCATAAGCAGAACTTCATCGGAGGTCGTGAAATCATCCGAATCTGGAACTAATTGGATATCAGGGGCGAGAGAGAAATTCTTTTCAATCGTGTTCCAGAAGAAAATCGAAATCGGTCCTTCGGAAGAAACAACGGCGAGATCAGGGAATCCATCCTGATTCAGATCTCCCGAGACCACCTGAGTCACCGAACCGTCCACCTGAAGGGATTGCCCGAAGAACCCGAAGTATCCTCCTGCCCATATCCCGTCATTATGCTCGGGCACTGAAATGCTCTCGATCTCCGAGACTGTAGGTCCTATCGTCGCAGTAGAATCATCATAATAATCCATCAACGCGAGCGGGAACACAGATAGAACTGACCCGATGAGAATAACTGATGCGAGAAACGCGATGGCGGCCTTTCTCAATTTCAACCCATCCCATTGGCTAATACAGTAGTCCGTTATAATATTATTTTCTCCAATATATCCCTTGGTTCGATATCCCTTGGTTCGCCTTCTAGCGCCTCCTAATGGGATGACAGCGCATCTGCAACGCACATTCCCCAATATAAGGAGATCAGGTGTTTAGCTCCTTCCTCTTGAACAAAATGACGCTTATCAATACGAACGCGACCGCATAAAGGGACAGCACGATGGCGCTCAGGCCCAGCTCGGGGAAGTAAGCGTAGTAGGTGAACCCGCCCGCGAATTCCTGCGAGGTGTCGACTGGATAATCGGTATAGGACAGCGAATAGATGAGCGAATGGGCTGCGAACGTGAGCAGGAACCACATCTTGACGCCTGCCGCGCCTCCCACGCCCTCGATGATCGGCATTATCATGAGCAGGAGGAAGAAGGTGAGCACGATTGAGCCCGTGCTGCCTTTCATCACCGAGCTGATGAAATACGCCAGGGCCAGAGAGGCCAGGAGGAAGAGTATCGCGAAGGCAAAGGAGAGGTGGATGTACCCCGCCACGGCGCCGAGCGTGACCAGTGAGAGTATGATAATCACCGCATAGTAGATCAGCACCATCGCGAAGCTCGCGATGAAGCTCGCGAGGAACTTCCCGGTCAACAGTATCTCCCTTCTGACCGGGTTCGGGAATAACAGGTAGGCGGTCCTGTTCTGGAACTCGCTCACCAGCACATCGGCGGCGAAGAACATGGCGCATATGATGATCAATATCTCGGCGAAGGTCAGGAAGCCGAAGCTGAAATCGATCGTGGAGGTCTTGAAGTCGTAGTTCGCCACGGCCGCCTCTCCCGTCAGGTTGCCGTAGAACACGATGGCACCCTGGTCGAATACCTCGATAAGATCCCACCCGGCATCCGGCAACACGGTATCGTTAATCGTAATGATGAGCGTCCCCTCGACTATGGTCTCCGTGCTGAAAAACGCATAGGAGGTATTGCCCTCGCCTTCCGGAGAAGGAATCACTGTGAGCTCATCATGCGACGTTCCCGAGTATGGGCTTCCCAGAAGGGGCGGAAGGGAATATATCAGGCCCAGAATGAGGGCTGTGATGGCTATGGTGCCGATAAGCCTTTTGCTGCGGAAGTGTTTTATCAGCTCGTATTTTGTGACAATGAATATCTGAGCGATGTTCCCTGGAACAGTATACTTTGAAGGAGATGAGCCGTCCATAAAATCACCGTGAATCCTGTATCATCTGCATGTATACGTTCTCGAGTGCAAGGCCCTGGGGGTTAAAGGTGATCACTTTCAGGTTGCGGTCGAGCAGCTCTTTCAGCAGGATGTGTCTCTGGCTGATCTCACCCGTATATTCAATCAA
>DSAX01000152.1 GCA_011046235.1 Methanobacteriota archaeon
GCGGAGACCGGCTTGGGAGGCAGGTTCGATGCCACAAACGCATTTGACCCTGCACTCTCCGTAATTACGAGGATTGGAATAGACCATACCGATCAGCTGGGTAACACGATCGAATCCGTGGCCAGCGAGAAGGCGGGCATAATAAGAAAAGGAACGGCGGTCGTATCCTCAGCCATAGAACCAGCGGCGGCTGAGATTGTACGAGAAAACGCCAGGGAGGCCGGATGCTCGATTATCGAGCAGGGGAGGAATTTCAGGTATTCGAACGTCAGATGCGGTATCGATGGGACGGTTTTCGATTACACGGGGACCAGGACGATCGAAGATGTGAGGACGAACCTCATCGGCTGCTACCAGGCAGAGAACGCCGCCACTGCCATCGCCGCCTGTGACGCGCTCGCGTTTCTCAAAGGATTCGAAATCGACGATATGGACATTCTCAGAGGGCTGGAACAGGTATATTTTCATGGGCGGCTCGAGGTGGTCTCTGAGAGACCGCTCACCATGGTTGATTGCGGACACAACCCCTCGGCAGTGAAGGAGGTGGTGGATTCTCTGGATGGAATGGGCAAGACCTTGGATACCGTCATTTTCGCAAGCTCTTCAGATAAGGATTACAGGAAGGTCGCATCGATACTCTTCCCGCACGCCAGGCGGATAATCTTGACTAGATACGGTAACGAGAGATCCGCAGATCCGGAATTACTGAGACCTCTGGCGGAGGAACTGGGAAAGGAAGCGAGAATTACGGATTCTGTACCAGAGGCCATCGACCTTGCGAGGAGGATAACTGGAGAAGATGAGACTATTCTAATCGCTGGGTCGATTTTCCTCGTCGGAGAGGCAATATCGTACTTGCTGAAAATCGGACCGGCCGATATCGAGATGGCCGGCTTCTAGATTGGCTCCAAACATTAATAAAAGGGATATGTAATCTGCCATTGCCAGATTGCGGGCGTAGTGTAGCTGGTTATCACTTGAGCTTGCCATTTCGGCGAGCTTCGACCGGAGCAGACAGCTCAGAACTCGGGTTCGAATCCCGGCGCCCGCACTCGTGCATAATCAAAGATTTATAAGTCATGACCCTTGATAGATTTCAATGCGTGGTTCTGGAAGTCAAAGAATAGAATTGGCCAAAGTGGAAGCATTGGGAATGGCAAAACAGCTTGAATATAGGAGATATGGCCATAAGATTTATAGAAAAGATAAATTGGCAAGACTGCCCGAAAAAGAGAAAAAAGTCCTCAAATATGATTTATTGTTTCTTGGCGCAATTATTATCGGCTTCTTCATTGTTTTCTTTGTAATATTATGCTGAGGATTAATTATGCTGAGGATTCAACTTGTCTCGGATCTTTGGGATTTTCCTTTCAAAGAAATCAATGTCCGATAATATGGTCATCACAATTATCACTGATTAGGAAACGGGGAAGACAATTCCCAATATCGTAGTGATACATGAAAGGAAAAACAGATTGACGAACTCTGAAAAAGAGCGTAATTTGCGATTCCCACATTTCAAATTGCCCTGAGGACAACTGTATCAATCATAGTGTCCTGAATGATCATTTTTCATATGCCATACACTTCAGGAATTAGATTCAAAATTGATAATGAGATTGCAAAGCTTATAAAACACAATGGTCCATGGTTTTGTAACACAAGAAATCGGTGCTACCAGATGGTGAATTGTCCATCGTGCGGCTCTCCGCTCGAAGAAGGGCAGAAGAATTGTCCCAAATGCGGAGCTACAGTTGATGTTTCTATCATTGGCAAAGACGCCTTAAAAACGAAAAATGAAGATCTGTCCCAACAGATGGATGAGATGAGGGAACGGATCAGGCGCCTCTCCAAGCGATATACCGAAAAAGAGCAGGTTCCCAGTGAGCCCAAGTCGGAGGTTCCGGTTGCGGCCCCAGTCATTGAGGAAACAATCAGAGAACCGAAAACCGAAGTAAAGGCGGAAGACGAAGCGGAAGCAAAGGATCAAGGGGCAGAAGTCCAGGGTGTAGATGAAGCAAAGGATGCAATAATTGAGGGAAGGGAAGAGGAAAAGAAGCAGTTCCAGACGACCGAGATGCAGAAGCATATTGGAAAGGGGGCAATAAACGGTCTCGGGCTCGATTTTCCCGAGAGCAAGAAGTACCCTAAAGGAGAGAGATCAGATGAATATACAACTAAACCCTCGAAGAGAAAATCAAAGGCCCTCAAATGGCAGACCGCCGTCGCAATCGCTGTGGTGGCGGTGATCGTATCCGCCTCCATCCTGGTGATAATGAGCTCCCCGGGACCATCCAGTCCGCAGGTCGATGGCGATTTCGGCGACTGGGCGGATGTCACCACATACGGCTCTTTCTACGAGTCCAACAACCCGAGCCTCGATTTCTGGGACAACGGCGTCCAGTTCGATAACGGGCGGGTATACTGGTACTTCCTGACGGATGGGAACATTTTCGAGAGCGCTTCGGAGGTGACCAGCTACATTTTGCTGATAGACAGCGACGGTCTGCCGCATACCGGATTCGCCGCGAATCGGTACTTCGGCGCGGACCTGATGGCCATGATCTCCGGCTGCGACGGTGATTTAATATCGGCCAGCCTCTCGAAGTTCAACGGGTTCGACGGGATGAACTGGAGCGCCTGGTCCAGAATGGGCTCATTGAACCTTCAGATAGTGGAGTATCAGGCTGAATGCTCATTCCAGACCCCCACGGATGTTCCCTTCTCACAGAAAAACGCAAGATTCATAAGCGCAGCTTCGAACGGGGTCGACAGACCCAGTATAACTCCGGTATTCGCCCTTGAGCCAGGAGTGCTCATAGTGACCCAGCAATCGCTCGTGCCAGGCAGCGGGCAGATAGACATCAGCTCGGGGGAGGAGGTATTGGAAATTCACGTCAGAGGCTTCGGCGAGCTTCTATCCGTGGAGAGCATAGACCCGGTAATCGAAAACGCCACCATGTCCGGCCAGTTATCGGCTTCCTGGAACACATATCCTGAGATGTACCTGGGTACGACGCTTTCGGTATTCATTGACCTGAGCGCGACATCTCAGGGATCCAAAGTCACTGCCTATGTCACGCCTGACTCAATAACCACGGAATTCCCATCGGTCATGATCATCGGGGACCACGCGATCGGATACGCTGGAGAAATGCCTTCCGGGATAGTGATCGACGGATGCTTTTCGGATTGGACTCTCACATTCATAGATCTCGACCCGATCCCGATAATAAACCAGGATGTCGATATACGGAAATCCGCTGCAGATTCTGACTCCTCGGACGCGTTCTTCTATGCTGAGGTGATGGGCGATATCCTCGCCGGCGCATTCGTGCCGATGCAGAGATCCGTACAGGGACAGCCAGGTCAGGGATCTTCAGGCGTACCTCTTGAGAGAGTTACTGGGGAGGACGTCCTGAACATCTACATCGATGTTGATCCAGCACTTGATTCGGGCGCGCCATCACCGGTTCCCGGAGAGACGATTCGACCCGATTACCTTATCGAGATCGAGGGGAGGAACGGCGATATCAAACAGAAGACTCTCCTGCGGTGGGAGGATGAATGGACCAGGATGGGATCGTCCGGAATAGAGGCTGCGAAGGACTCCTCCCGCATAGAGGTCGGAATATCCAAGGAGCTGCTCGGAGGAGACCTGAGCCAAGTGAAGATTCTTTTCGAGACCACCGATTGGCAAGGGTACGGAGACAACTCCTCTCTGACCGGGGCGTTGGTCGATCCGTTCATGATCAATATCACAGCCCAGGTTTGGGGCTCCGCGGACGGGTCAACCTGGAACGACCTCACCGAGGTGCTCCCGAGTTCGAACTCGGCCGTCGACCTCACATCGGATGAGAACGGCTACCTGTATGTGTTGTTCGACAACGGCACTGTCTACCGCTCGATGGACGCAGCATCTTCCTGGTCTCGCATAATCGAACACTCCTTCGGATCCGGAGAGGTCGCTGTGGGAATCACCTGCGACATGCAGTCCGACCTCTACATGCTTGACAACGAGGGCTCGGCATACATAGCGCCGATCGGCGGTGGCACCTGGACACTGCGTGGTCAGGCCGCGCCCCCGAGAAGCAATTACATCGATATAGACTGGGTGATCGGTACGAACCCAGCGTCTACCGTTCTTTATGCAACGAAATCGACAACCGGTGCCTCCGGAACCGATGTCTGCGGCAGTACCGACGGAGGTCTAACATGGACTTTGGTTTCGAAGAGGCCGTCCACGGATAGCACCGTAAGCGCTATCGCTGCCGTCAGGAGCGGGGCTAACGACCTCATCTATGTGCTCGAGACAGATGGCGATGTCCGGGTTTCCAACGACTCCGGATCGAGTTGGCAGGTCACACACATCAGCTCCGGCGGCGGGACATCATCATGTGTGGACATGGATGTCGATTCGAACATGGACATATGGGTGGTGAGAGCTGAAGGATCCGTATACAAGCTCAATGTCACCACTTGGACTTGGACGACCGTATGTGCAAATAACGACAAGAGCGAGATACAGGCTTTCTCCACGGCACCGATACCGGAATTCGGAGATATTGGCCTTATCGCGGTGATGCTTTTGACAATTACTGTGATATCACTGATGAGGAAACGGAAAGAACAGAGACGGGAGCAGGATCCACAATAGCATATCCAGGATTTTTCGTTTCTTTTTATTCCGCATTGACGAGATAGATCCATCTGAAGATAAAATGCTTGAAATTCAATGACTGAGAAAATTTAATAGTCTGTTGAATAGTCCTGCTTCTCATGCAATCCGACGAAGAGATGATGCGGAAGGCAGCGAAGAGAGCGGATGACAAGATCGGGTTCTGCATCCACTTCTCCATCTACGCCGTGATGAACCTGTTCTTCTTCTTCATCTGGTTGTTTACGAAAAATGATGGAGATTCATTCCCATGGTTCGTATTTCCATTGGTGGCTTGGGGGATAGGTATAGTCGCCCACTTCCTCGGCGTATTTGCCGGAGGGAGCTTCCGGGATAAGCTGACGGAAAAGGAGTATTCAAAGCTTAAGAAACGGAACAGATGAAGTGGTCGAAAAGGGAGATCACGAGTTCAGGTACTTGTTGATCTCATCGGCCTGGATGTGCCCGACCAGGTTGACCTTGCAGTTCGAAATTCCGTCGATGCCCATGACCTTATCCTTGATGTCCTTTGCTAGCTGAAGCCCCATCGGACACACTGGACTAGTCGGAATGAACGTGAGGCTCACAATATCGTCATTTATCTTCAGATCGGAGATCAGCCCCATGTCGTACACATTGACACCCGTGTGAGGGTCCATGACTTGCTTGATCGCGTCTATTACCTGCTCCTCATTTGCCATCTTTTGCCAGCCTCCTGTGCCAGTATCGGATCATTTGAACGAACGTCAGGATATTGATTCTTTGATGCTCGTCTTCGGCAGGAGTATCTTCATCTCCCCGACCGCCAATGCGTCCACCGGTCTGCCTCCCACCACGACCTCTTCGATGACTCGAAAGCATTTCGATTCTATTTCGATGTGTCGGCCATCCGGCAAATCCAGCTCGAGTTTGTCATCCGAGAGCCGCCTCCGGGACTCCTCGGCCGTAAACGATGATATAGAGTCCATGATCTGTTTCGCATCTGCTCTGAATAACGGACCGATCTCCGAGGCGATTGGCTTCACGCCGGTCATCCTCGTCCTGAGCCGGGCCGATGCCTTGAGGCTGATCGATTTCGCCTTCAATGTCTCCTTGATGTCCGAGCGGTCGGCGGTCAGGAGTTTCGCGTCCGGACCGATTATCTCGACGAACTCGATCGGAGCGTTCAGAGAGATTCCCTGCTGCGACTTCCATGCCCTTACCGCGGCGACGATGTCCTTAATTATCTCTCCCCGTTTTTCGTCCTCTTCGTTCGGCGTGCCTCGCACGGGCCAATCCGAAACATGGATACTGAGCGAACCGTCCTGCGATCTCAGGAATTTCTGATAGGAGTCTTCGGCGACGTGCGGCAAAAATACGGCAATCATCTTGAGCGTTCCGAGCGAGACCGTCGACAGCGTGTATTTCACTGCGGGATCCCTGTTTCCGTATGCCCTCCACTTCGATAGCTCGAGGTAGTGATCTGCGAGTTCGTGCCAAAGGAACTCCTCGCATGCGGCCATCGCCTTGTCGAACTCGTAGTTGTCGCAGTGCTTCTCGACCTCCTCGACCGTCCTATAGAACCTGCTGAGTATCCATCTGTCGACCGTCCTGAGGCGGGTGACCTTCCTGATCGGTTTGTCGCCGCAGATGCCTCCGACATACTTCATCACGTTCCAGATCTTTCCGCACAGCCTGTTACCCCTGACCATCTCCTGCTTCTTGAACGCGTGATCCATGCCCAGGGAGCAGGTGGCGGCATAGTACCTCATGGCGTCTCCGCCGTACTCATCCAGAAGGGGTATGGGGTCAATTACATTGCCCGCGGAGGTGTGCATAGGTGTTCCGTCCGGAGCCATTATGAAACCGTGGATCATGATATCGTTCCAGGGCTTTTCTCCGATCAGGAGCAGCTCCCTGACTATTGTGTAGTATGCCCAGGTTCGTATGATGTCATGGCTCTGCGGTCTCAGGCTGTTGGGGTAGAGTCTCTCGAACATACGCCTGTCCCGCAACCAGAACGCATTGTATAATGGTGAGATGGAGGAGTCCATCCAGGTGTCGAACACATCGGTCGCGCCCTTCAGCGTTCCGCCGCACTTGGGGCATTTCTCGATCGGGGGCGAGTCAACGGTGGGGTCCACATAGCAGGACCTCTCCTTCGCCGGCACCACGGTCTCGCACTCGGTGCACTCCCAGACCGGGATGGGCGTCGCGAAATACCGCTGCCTGGAAATCACCCAGTCCCATGCGAGGGAGTTGACCCAGTCTCTGAGCCTGTGCTTCATGAACTCCGGGCACCACTTGATCTCGTCCGCCTTCTGCAACACCTCCTGTTTGAAGTCGGTCGTTTTCAGGAACCACTGCTTGACCTGCAGGAACTCGATCGGGGTCTCGCACCTCCAGCAGCGCCCGACATTCTGCTCCAGCCCCTCCTGCTTGACGAGGAGGCCTTGGCTCCGGATGTCCTCAATGATCGCCTTCTTCGCCTCCGAGGTGCTCAACCCCTCGTATTTTCCGGCGAGCTCCGTCATATTTCCCTGCTCGTCGATCCCCTTCTCGAGGACCAGGCTGTATTTCATCGCCCATTCGAGGTCGTCCTTGTCCCCGATCGTGCATATCATGACCACTCCGGTCCCGAACGACGGATCGACCTTCTGGTCGGCGACCACCGGCACCCTGCGGTCGTAGACCGGGGTTCTGAGCGTCTTGCCCACCAGCCAGGTCCTCTCCCGATCATTCGGATTTACGGCGACGAGCTGGCATGTGCACAGCAGCTCAGGTCTGGTCGTGGCGATAGTGACCGTTTTTTCGCTTCCCTCGACCCTGAAGATGACGTAGTTGAGACTGGTCTCCCTGTTGCCGTATACGACCTCGGCATCCGCGAGGGCGGTCTCGCACCTCGGGCACCAGTTCACCGGAAAATTGCCCTTGTAGACGAGCCCCTTATCGAGCATGCGGAGGAAGGATATCTGCGTATACTTCCGGTAACCCTTCGAGTCGGTCTGGTAGTAGATCGTCGGGTCCATGGATTCCCCAAGTATCTCGAACTGGTGGATCATCTCCGCGATATTCTTCTCTGCGAATTCGCTGCACATTTTAATGAAGTCCTGCCTCGGTATTTCGGAGGCCTTCACACCGAACTCGCGCTCTACCTTGACCTCGACCGGCGTTCCGTTCACATCGAAGCAAAGCGGGAAAAAGACGTTGTATCCCCTGAGCCTTCGATACCTCGCGGCGAAGTCTATGACCGTGTAGCCGTAGGCGTGACCCAGATGCAGCGCGCCCGAGGCGTACCTCGGAGGGTTGTCGATGGAATAGACAGGCTTCTTTGAGCGGCGGCTGAATTCGTGGATCCTCCACTCCTTCCACTTCGACTGCCAGACCGGCTCGCTCTCCCGCCAGTCATATCCGACGGTCATGGAGTGGTGGAATAAATCAGGCGATTAAAAGCTTTGGTTGCCAAATGCGGGCATCTGAAGCATTTCGGGAATTATATTTGCATTCATTATAAATCTTCATCTGATCCTCGGCAGATGGGCGGAAATACCCTGCCTCACCTCGGGCGTCATGGGACCTTGCCATTTATTGAGCTTGATCTTGCCCTCTTTGAGGCCTCGGATAAGCACGGTCATCTGATGCGGGCAGAAAAGGCCCCGTTTCCGAGAGTCATCGCACTCGCAAACTGTGACGATTTTCTTCGGATTGTCTGTTTCGTAAAAATCGACGTAGTAAACTCGTCTCAGGCCGACATCGAGGCCGTTGAACTCCGCGTGCAGCTCCCTCATGCCAGATCTCGGGTCGAGCCTCACTATGAGGTCGTTCTTTCCCCACTTGACTGCCCTCCTGAAGCTGTCGATCAGGTAGTCGGCCTCGCAGCTTGACAAAAAATCCTCCAGGGCGGACCGGTCGGCCTTCCTTGCAATGAACTCTACAAGATCTTTTTTCTTGAGGCCGGAAGAACCTGAGATCCCTTTGACATCGCAGTAGTTGCGGAGCGTCTGAACCGTTATGTTGGACAGTCTCCTTTCCAGGGCGCTGCTGTCGCGACGGCCGCCATTCATAGAACCCATCACCTCTGACGGCAGGGTTATCCGCATAGTCCGTGAAAAAGGTTACGCGGTTCACTTTCTGAGGACGATTATATGATCCTGTTGAATCGCGCTATTATTCCATCTCGGCACGTCCAGGTGTCTGTTGATGATATCGTAGTCAAACACCGCCTCGGACTTGAAACCGACATCCATTGCGAGAAGTCTGAGCAGTTTGAACGTCGGGATCTTCGTCTTCTTCAGCATGTTCTCCCCCGCGACGACGCAATAGGCGCCGTCTGAGCAGAGCACCCTGTGCATCTCGTCAAAGCTCTTCCTCATATCGACAAAGTACCTGTGCAGGATATACCCGCTCTTCTGGTCGCTTTCGGCGACCTTTCGGACGAGGGAGTCTATTTCCGGAAGAATTCCGCCTGGACTCCAGTTGTTGTACTCATTCGCATATGCCTTAATGGTCCCGACTATTCTCTTATCCAGCTCTGGATCTATCGCCATAATGTCTAGCCAGTACATCTCGAGTTTGTGGACGCTCACATAATGTACCGCACTCGCATACGGAGGGGATGTGATACCCAGATCGATTGATTCGTCCTCCAGGTCTATATCCCGCGCGTCCCGGCCTATTATCGATACATCCGGCTCGTGCTTGTACTTCTTTCTGCTCTTGGCAAGCGCCTTGTTGAGATCCTGCACATCGATCATCCGCTGCCTGACGGTGTTTTCGAACCGGGTCTTGGCGTCGAAGTCCACCTTCTCCTGCTCGACCAGCTTCTTCTGAAAGGTCGTTACCTCGGGAATGAGCGAGAAGTCGTCCGAGTTCGACACCCTCCGTATGACGGATGAGAAGCATATCGTTAAGAAGTCCCTGATGTCCCCCTTCGGCAGCTGCCAAATATGCTTCTTAATTGTCGCAAGTTCGTTTGCGACTTCCTCCCTGAACCAGTGATCGAAGTTCGGAATCTCCGGTATACATGAGCGGTTATCATCCCCGTCGGAATCGATGCTCTTGATGAGACTCTCAGCCGCACTCTTCAGCTCCCTCTGGTCGATGGGGGTCAGCTTCACCTTGGTGATGAGCCTGGCGAGCGGGTGGATGTCTATCCCGTAGCAGTCCCGCCCCATCAACATGGCTTCCAGAAGAGTCGTACCGGAGCCCATGAACGGATCGATTACCGAATCCCCTGGCCGGGAATATTTATCGAGGCAGAAACGCGGGACCTGCGGGATGAACTTCGCAGGATACCGGTGAATGCCGTGAGTAAAATAACTTACCTGACGGCCGATGTATTTACGGAATCGATCCGAGATATCTCGGTTTTCTACTCTCCTCTTGGATTCTGCTCTCGCAGCCATTCCGAATATCAAGAATGCCTCCTCAAATCCTCAAATGCGATATTCTCTTGGATCTTCAAAGCGATCTCTGGGAGTCTATCGATCTTGACCCTGATCTGTTCCGCGGTATCCCGGTCCCGGAGTGTCACGGTATCGTCTTTGAGAGTATCGTAATCCAGGGTCACGCAGAATGGAGTCCCGATCTCGTCCATTCTCGCATATCTCCTGCCGATGGAGCCCGAATCGTCGTAATAGCATGCGACCCCGAGGGAGCTGATCCTCCTGTGGATCTCCAGTGCGAGCGTGTCGAGACCGTCCTTGCCGACGAGCGGGAACACGCCCAATTTCACTGGAGACGCCTTTCCGCTCAGACGAAGGCGCACGTAATCCTCCTTTGAGCCATAGGCGTGATCGAGCAGCGCGTACAATATTCTGTCAAGGCCATAGGAAGGCTCGATGACGTGAGGGACGAACTTGCGGCCGGAGACCTTCTCCTCTCTCCGGACCTTCCGGAAGCATTCCGAAGGCACCTTGAGCCGCTCTCCGTCGACCTCCAGCTCGATCTCCGAGCGGTCATCGGGAACGGAATCGGGCGGCACTTCGGCAAGCTTATCCGCAACAGCCCTTGCCTTTCCCTTGAATATCGGCCCCAGTTTGGAAAGGTCGGGCTGGATTCTATCCACGGTCAACATCTTGGGCGAATCGAACCGCTCGAAGGCGGTGAGGTCGGCACCGGAGTGATCCAGGTGAGCCGATACATCGTAGCATCCCCTGTCCGCGACTCCGACCAGCTCGACCCAGCCGTATCCGAGCAGCGCCTCACAGTCCCAGCAATCGGACGCGTAGTGTGCCATTTCCGTGCGCGCGTGCTGCCGGAACCTCATCCTGTCCGGATCCACCCCCAGGTCTGACAGGAATTTCCAGGTAAGCCACATGAAGTAGGCGAGGGTCTCGTTCAGTATCATCCCGTCGCCTACTGCCTTCTCCAGGGCGACCGTGACCGTGTCCTTGCCTCCGTCTGGCAGCAGCTTCAGCTTCTCGTCCTTGACATTCGCAAAATTGGGCCACGACTTGTCATCCGGATGCACGAAAAGCTCGGCTTCCATCATGTTGAACTCCCGCAGCCGGATGACCCCCTGTCTGGGCGAGATTTCGTTCCTCATGCTGCTCCCGATTTGCACAGCGCCGACCGGCAGCTTCTCCCGGGCGTATCTGTAAATCATGTTGAAGTTGACGAACATGCCCTGGGCGGTTTCCGGACGCATGTATCCATCACGGCCGCCCGCTCCAGCCCCGATCGCGGTCTTGAACATCAGGTTGAAGGTGGCAGGCTCGCAGAGGTGCCCGCCGCATTCCGGGCAGACGACATTGTTATCGTTGAGGAGCATGCACAGCTCGTCCTTCGAGAGCCTCGAAGGCTGTTCGTGCAGACCCTCGGCCAGGTGATCTGCCCTGAAGGATGTGGAGCAGGCATCGCACTGGACGACCAGATCGGTGAACTCTTTAAGGTGTCCCGACGCCTCGAAAACCTCCTTGGGTGCGAGAAGAGGGCAGGTGATCTCCAGGAACCCCTCCTGCCGGACATACAGCTGCCTCCAGTAATCTTCGATATTCCTCTTCATCTCGGCACCGAGGGGGCCGTAGTCGAACAGTCCTGCGACTCCGCCGTATATCTCATAGGCGGGCCATAGAAACCCCCTCCGCTTGGCCAGGGAAAGAATTTCAGAGGGTTCGGGCATGTTAGCTCACTCTGCTAATCGGATTTCACCATGGTGGAAATTACGTCAGTGTCATAAATCATGCCGATCAGATTGTCCCTTGAATCGCGAAGTGGAAGCTGCCCAAAATCGTTTTTTCTCATTATCCTGGCAGCTTCGAATGCCGGTGTTTTATTGAATACCGTCATAGGGTTTTTTACCATGACCTCCCGAACGGATAGCTTGGGGAGGTCGATCTTGGAAACCTCGTACCAGAGCTTCATTACGTTTCTCAGCCCTGTCCATGTCCAGTTATTCGCACCTCCCGTAAGACCGAGCTCGGACATGACTACGGCACCGTCCACGATAGATTGATTGAAGATGTCTCTGTCGGTTATAATGCCGCTCAACTTCGCTTCGTCATCGAGCACTGGCAAGGAGTTAACCTTTGCCACTTTAAATGTGGCGAGCGCGACGACCAGGGGCGCTCCCTCGTAAATCGGGTTGCAAGTTGAACGCGCGATCTGCTCTACCGGCGTCGGGTCCTCGTTCTTCTCGACCACGATCAGGAGATCCGTCGGGGTAATAATCCCCACGAGCTTGTCATTTTCCACGACCGGGAGGTGGGCAACGTTATATTCCAGAATATGAGTCGCGGCGTCAATCACGTCTGAGTCCGGGAGTAGTGCGGGATAATCGCGCCTCATAATCATAGCCAGCTGCTCTTCTTCCGGCCGCATGAATATGTCCTGTCTGGTGACGAACCCCACAAGCTTCCTGTCCGTCGCCCTGACTACAGGAACGCCGGTTATGTTCTCCTTCGCAAGGAGCTTAAGGACATCCGTTCGCGTTCCAGGCACTTCAGCGACGATTGGATTTTCCGTCATTATCTCTGAGACTTTCATCGATCATCCCTTTCCCGATCTGACTACTAGAACTGGGCACGGTGCAAACCGCGTAACGCGCTCGGCGACACTGCCCATGAACAGCTTAGAAATCGCGCCACGTCCGAGAGTACCCATTACTATTAGGTCGTGGTCTGCCGCCGCTTCCAATATCTTGTTCACTGGTGATCCCTCGACGACGGAGGTCACGACCTCGACGCCCATCTGCTCGCCGAGCGCCTTGACATCCTCCACCGCCTTCCGTCCCTCCTTCTCCATTATGCCGTGCACGGAGAATATCACGGTAGAATCCGACGGTATGCTGGAAAAGGTCGCCTGGTCGACGACGAAGAGCGCGGTCACCTTGGCTTCGAGCAGCTTGGCCAGCTGTAAACCCCTCACAATAGCAC
>DSAX01000075.1 GCA_011046235.1 Methanobacteriota archaeon
CTGTTTGCTTGGCCAAATGACGAGAGTATCCCGAAGGCCTTCTCCGTTTCCTTTATCGCTCTCTCGTATCCCCTGCGGTCAAGAGCCCTTACGGCGTTCAACAGATGGGACCAGATCCTCGCGCTCTCCCTCTCCTTCACGAAATAGATCGTCAGGGGTGCAATGGAGAATATGGCCCCCTCTAGCGCCAATACTTGGTCGTATATCTCGAAGGAACCAGAGCTCTGGATCGCGGCGATTTCGTGAAACGCCACGAGCGCGATGACGGTCGCGCCCAATAGCCAGCAAGCGAACAGCCCCATCCGGCTGCGGACCGCGTTGATGGCTACCAGCGAGATCGATATGCCCAGGACGATCAGCGCCCAGTCCAGCGACGAAAGCGTAAACTCCCCCGGGGCCTCAGTCCAGATGCCGAAAGCCTGATGAATGGGGGCGAGCGCCACTGTGACGATTCCAGCGCCATAGAGCGCCACTGGAAATATGTCCCTTCTCCGAATGTATGGAGACGCAGCGACAATAATTATTGCGGCCATTATCAGCCCGATCGAGAATAGAATCGCCAGTACCGCGGAGTCCCTCCCAAACGTCACCAGCAATATCATGCAGACTATGGCGATCGGTATGGCGGCGAAGATGAGCTTCGCGTTGATCTTCTTTAAGGTCATGGATTCCGACTCGGCTCTCCTGAATATCAGGTAGAAGCCGGCGCCGATACAGCCGGACGCCAGGAAGAAGACGTAGACGCTGTACAGGTCGAATCCGAAATACCAGAGGCGCTTCATCATGAAGAACTCCATGATGATCCCCGGAAGCGCCAGCAGATACAACAGCAGCAGTATGACGGCGGGGTTGCCGAGCTCCGCCATTATCCTCCTGCCCTCTATCTGCTTGTGCCTGTATCCGCCCACTATGGACACCAGTCGGAGCCTCTCTCCCGTGTCCAGAGCATACTCTAGAGCGTCCTCCTTCGAGAATCTTACGACAGTTTCAGTCTCATCCATGGCCATTTACAACTCTCCGGTATCTCATTCTTAAAACCGTTGCCGTCAATATCACCAGCAAAATTGGCAATATTACCTGGGAGAACTCGGGTATCTCTGTCTGGCCTATGTTGATCTCGCCCGGAGTGGGCAACAGCTGCTTCCACTTGGCGTATGGCGGCTCCCCGGTCCTGCTGTAGGATCTGGAGTTGGTATTCTCCATCACGCGGACGCTGTCCACGACAGTCCCCTGGTCGTCCACCAATATGATGTTCGATTTATGGCTGAGATCCAGCCCATAGATCACAATGAACTCTCCCGGTTCCAAAACCGTCCCCTCGAAGATCGTCAGTACTATCCTGTCCTCGTAGAGGATCCATCCATCGATCGAGACCAGGCTGGAGCCGGTGTTGTAAAGCTCGATCCAATCCGTCGATCTCCTGTCCGAGTAGACCTCGTTTATTATGACGCCGCCGAACGCCTTCTGGTACCATTCCCCTTTCAGCCTGGCCAGCGGAAGGATGCTGTCAGAATAATCCGTCCCCCCATTCCAATCGGTCATGAAGAAGCCCACCGCGGCCACGGTGTCGTTAGCCAGCACAATCGACGAGAGGTTGAATCCGATTTCCATCCTTCTGTGGTCCACAGCTGCATCGACGCTCCCGTGCGATTCCCAGGATCCGTTCTGGCCCCCCATCCAACCGAACAGCTCGGACTGGAGCACCACGCCCTTCTTGCCAGCTATGAGCACAAGATAATCCCCGCCCAATACATCGGCGTAGCCCACCCCGGTCGACTTGTTCATGTCTATATCGATAAGCGCACCCGCAACATCCGCCCCGAGAAGCTCTGGGGAGTCGAAATGCGGGAGTCCGCTGCCCGGTACGGGCAGGCGGATGTTCTTGGGGATGAGAGTCCCGTTGCACATCTTGTCGTCTACCGAGAGGTACATCGAGACCCTCTCATCGTCCAGATGGATGCCGTATTCGAGTATGTCGATCGACTCGTTTACGCCGGCGGAGCCGTTCTCATACTGGACGTCATTGTCTCCGTCGATCATGACGAACCCGTTCTTCCAATCGCCGAAAGCCCCGTCGATTACGATCCCGTAAGGCAGCTCCCCGATGTAAGCTACCTTCTCCATCGTCTGCACCTCGTGGATTGCCACGGGGCAGTCGCCGACCTCCAGTTCGCATCCCTTCAGCTCCAGTCCGAAGGAGTCTCCGGCGGCTTCCAGCGGCAGCTCCGCCTGTAGCGAAAGCGAGCGGCCGTAGCCCTGCTGGATCTGTAGCGGCTCTCCCAGTGAGATATTCGGGCCGTCGGATACGGCCAGTAGCTCACTCCCCTCGAAGAGGTAGAGGTTGAATCCAGAGGCGTTCCCCAGTTCCTCGAAGCAGAGCCCGGCGACCTGCAGGCCGCTGCCCTGACTAACGAGGCTCAACTCCATCACCGTCTCCCTCGTGCCCGGGCTGAGAATGCCCGGCATAACCAGATCGACGGACACGCTGAGGGCAGGGGATGCGTGCTTGATCGCGAACCTCGACATGTCCTCCTCACCGAACCAGTTCTTGGATAGGAAGCGGGCGACAGGGCTCTCTACGCCGGGAACGGTCACCGAGAATTCCACCTGTTTCTCGGATCCCATCACATTTACCGGGAAGCGGTTGACGAACCCGTTGAAATCATGTGGGTCGGCGCCGGTTGCGAAGCCACATGCACGTTCTATCTGGACGGTGCCGTTCCAGCCGATTATTTCCACCATGAGATCCGCTCCTATGCCCTCCACGAAGTAGCCGGTCCGGCCGTTCCCGTCCGTGTCGAAAAACACGTAGAAGGCATTAGCCCGTTCGCTCCCGGTCGTGAACATCTGGCCCATCGTTGAGAGATAACAGTAGATGGTGCTCTGCCTGACGACGATGGAGTACTGCGCGATGTCGATCTCGGGAGAGGCGGAGACGAACTCATCGGAGAAATATCCAGCCCTTTCCCAATCGAAGAAATGGCCGTCGATTTTGATCGTGTACTCCGGCATCAGCGAAATGAGGTAGAAGGGGGCGACGATGATTATCGCCGAGATAATGAGAATGAACGCCACCCTGAGGGAGAAATTCCTCCTCGCCAGTGGCAATATCCTTTTGTTGTTGGTCATCCGGAATCCGTTTATGAATCCGTTGCCGTTGACCCAGCCGTTCTTCCGGTCCAGTCCGTTTACCAGGCCGTTGTATAGCCCGCGCCCGCCGTTGCTGAGCCCGTTGACCCTCCCTCTGGACGAGAGCCCGTTCACAAATCCCTGTCTCTGGGCCTGGTTTTGCTCCTCCCCGTTGCTCCCGTTTACCCTACCCCGGGATCTGAGTCCGCTCAGCATAGAGTGCTCTGAACTCGCGGTATGGCGCATACTCTGGCGGTGTTTCTCTGACCTCGGGTATCTCATCTCAGAGCGTGTCCTTGGGGGGAGTCCGCCTATTGGCGAATGATCGAATTTTCGACAGAACCGAAAACCTGGCGCAAAAGCCAGATTATGGCCAGATTATATCTATTCGCCTTTGGATATTTCAACATTCCCCGAATGGCAGAGATAATCAACGAATTGAAAATCGATAATTGACGAACGGACCATATATGGTCCGTTTGGGCGAAAGGGTAATATCCTGACACGCCGGCTCCTCTAAGATGACCCGCAACGTGAGAGGAAGGCTTACGATCGGCTTGCTCAACACATATGACCGGAGGAGCCTCCGAGAGCCTCACAGGAGGGTCATTGCCAGATGCGGGCCGCTCTGCGAGGCGTTCGACTGGAATCTGGCTCTTTTCGGTTTTCCATTTCCAAGAGATCTCCGGACACCGGACGAGGTTGCCAACTGGCTCGCTTCTACCACCTCGATCGGCGAGGACGGCCGCTACACAATTGAGCTTTCGGATTCGGGCCGTCTGTCCATCTTTCCGCTACCTGGCCGCGGGTTCCCACCGCAGCTCGGAAGTCCCGTCGTGACCACCCGACGACCTTTTCAGGATTGCTCGGTCACAGTTGAGGAGATAGCCGGCCGATCCCTGGCCGGAACGTCGTTCCTGCTATTGTTCGGCCTCGGACCGAAGGGCATCCCGTCCGAATTTTTCGAGATGTCGAAAATCCATTTCGATGTGACGGCGAGAGGAAAAACCCTCGAGACCTGCACGGCCGTGGGCGCGGTCGTCGCTTCGGTCAGCACGGCGATAAGAATGCTCTCTTCCGAGAAGGCCAGAGATTAATATCGATCGTATTCGAGACCCAAAGAGGGCATCGTGACAGAGCCTGAGTCGTCCACCTTTCCGACGATCTTCGCAAGCCCCTCGAGTTCATCTACGATTGAATCGGCGCTGCTTTCCGGTGCCACAATCGCAAACCCCATCCCCATGTTGAATGTCTGATACATCTCCCTGTCGTCAACCGATCCGAGCTCCTGGAGCGCTGTAAAAACGGGCTGCGGCTGCATGGGCGCTTCAAGCGAGAAACCGAGGCCTTCCCTGAGCCTCAGGAAGTTCCTCATCCCGCCCCCGGTGATGTTTATCATTCCGTGCACAGGGTACTTACGGACGAGCCGGAGCACCTCCTCGACATATATTTTCGTAGGGACCAGCAACTCTTCTCCTATGCGTCTTTCGAGCCCCTCGATGCGGTCTTCGTATTCCAACCCGTTCTCATCGATAATTTTCCTGGCAAGGCTGAGCCCGTTCGAATGGATCCCGCTGCTCGCCAGGCCGACTATCCTGTCCCCCGGTGCGCATTTCGATCCGATGATCATGTCCTCCTTCTTGACGATTCCGAGACATGTGCCAGTCAGGTCGATTCCGCGTACGACCTCGGGCATTATCGCCACCTCCCCTCCGACGATGGCCATGTTGGACAGCTCTGCCCCTTTCTGCAATCCCTCTCCGATCTGGGCCAATATCTCAGGCATGGGCCTGTCCACGGCTATGTAGTCCACGAAGGCCACTGGCTCCGCCCCGACGCAGATCGTATCGTTGACGTTCATGGCGATGCAGTCGATCCCTACCGTGTTCCAGACCCCTAGCTTTTCTGCGACTATCAGCTTCGTGCCCACCCCGTCAGTGCATAGGCTGAGCGCGTACTCCCCGAAATCGATCAGTCCGGTAAAATGGCCAGGCAGGTCGAGCGGTGCGAAGCCGCCCTTTCTGCTCCTGCCAAGCTTCTCGACCAGCGCCGAGATGCTTCTGGATTTCAGGTCGATATCGACCCCTGCGTCAGCATAGGTCATACCCCTTTTGGCCATGTTATTCCCGGCTTCGAATGTACTCACCCTGAATAAACCTTGTCGGTGTGGTCATCCCAATACCCACACATCTGGCGGTTTCTTACCGTTAATATCAGAAAAGGAGAATGAGGACCAGGGCGTTTACGACCAATAGCGTTATGATCATGGCCGGTATCGCCACCTTGCAGTACTCTCCCCAGGTATGCGATATCCCGTTTTTCTCCGCGACCGCGAGACCGACCACATTGGCCGAAGCGCCGATCGGCGTTGCGTTCCCGCCGACGTCGCATCCCATTGCGAGCGTGTAGGCCAGTGGATTGAGCGCCACCCCCGTCTCCGCAGATATGGTCTGTATCACGGGCACCATTGCGGCCGACAGCGGGACATTGTCGAAAAGTGCCGACAGCAGTCCCGCAGTCCAAAGCACGATGGTCGCTATGAGGAGCACGTTGCCGCCCGAGATGTCGGAAAGCGACTCCGCGAAGTCGCTCAGTATGCCGCTCGCCTCCAATCCACCAACCATTACAAACAGGCCTGCCAGGAAGACGATGGTGTGCCAATCTATCTTGTCCACCAGATGATCCAGCCCTCTGCCGCCGAGGAGCAGAACCAGGGCCGCTCCCAGTATGGCCACATACGCCACCAGCAGGTCCAGTACGCTGTGCATTATCAGGAGTGTAACGGTGAAGGCGAAAACGATCAGTGCTATCCTCATCTGTCGAAGGTCCCTGATCGCGGTGAAGGGATCGAGGTCCTTGTGCTCCTCCATGATCTTCTGAACGTCTACCTTCCTGTCCTTCCCGTTCTCCAAAATGTGCCTGTAGAAAAGTCCGAAGACGACCAGGTTGACCGCAAAGGCGAACAGCGCGATCGGGCCCGTATTTGTCGCGAAGTCGATGAAGGTCATGTCGAGAGCAGTGCCGATGATGACGTTCGGAGGGTCTCCGACCATTGTTGCGCTCCCGCCAATATTTGCCGAGCATATCTCAGCGATGATTATCGGGAGGGGAGGGGCCTTGAGTATCAGACACACCTCTATCGACAGCGACGCCATGAATATCATGACGGTTATGCTGTCCATGAAGGCCGCCAAGAACGCGGACAGCCCGCAGAACACCACGAAGATCTTCAGAAAGTTGAACTTCGTCATCTTCAGGGCGTGCAAGCCGATCCATCTGAAGAAGCCGCTGTCACTGAGTGCGGCGACGAGCACGAACATGCCGAATATGAGCCCGATCGCCTCCCAATGTATCGCCTCGATTGCCTGCTCCTCCGACAGGATGCCGAGTCCGACCATTGTCAGGGCGCCAATTAGTACTGCGACGGTACGGTCTGCTAGATTGAGAACCATAACGACGTAAACTGCGGCGAATATCAGAAGTGCAACGATCGCGTCATCCACTAGTGCATCCCATTCCAGTGGAAGGCTCAATTACTTAAAAAATCTTTTTGTAATGTCCCAATAGCCCGAAATCATCACTTTTCCTTCCATGACATGAGCTTGCTGGCCAATACGAAGAATATGACGGCGATCACGATCATCACGGCCATATTCCCGAGCGCGGACTCCGTATTGCCGTATATCATCGTATCCCTCAGCCCGTCGTTGAGATAGGTAAGTGGTAGGAACTGTGCGACCGTCTGCATGTACGGAGGGAATGAGGCGATTTCGAAGAAGCTGCCCGACAGGAACATCATCGGGAAACCGATCGCGTTCGCGATCGCCACGCCGGTCTCCGGATCTCTGATGACAGTTCCCAGCAGCATGCCTATACCTGCGAACAGCAGCACGCCAATTGCCAGGAAGGCGAGCACAAGAGGCGTAAGCGTGGCGGACATGTCGAACACGAACACGCCCACGGCAACGGTGATCAGGATCGAGACCAACAGTATGATTGTGTAGATCAAGAATCTGGAGACGAGCCATTCCGATTTGGACAATGTGGTCGTCGCTAGGAGCTTGAAGTAGCCTCGGGAGCGGTATTCCGCGCACATCGAGGTCATGCCGAACAAAGTCGTCGTCATTATGGTCAGGCCGATTATCCCCGGCAGGAAGAAGTCCATGAACTGGAAGCTCTCAGACGGGACCGCCGAGGCGCTCTGGACAAATATCATCTGATGCGCTCCGGACAGGTTGTAGTTCATTATCGAAGATGCCGCGTCGAGAGCGGTCCTGGCCGTGGTAAACGACGAACTCGTGAAATCGCCGTAGAGTATGAGAGTCACGGGGAGGCTGAGAGAGGAGTTCGTCTGCATGGCCATGATATTCTCGGAGAAATTCGCCGGTATGAATAGAGCCACGCTCAACGATTCGTCGTTTATGTACTCGATTATGTCCTCGGGTTGAGGTATCTCCCTTAAATTCACTATGCCGGTCTCGTTCAGGATCGCCGTCAGCATCTGGGAGTACGGTCCGTCGTCCAAGTTCTGTACTTTCAGTGATATGCTCTGGGACCCGATGTTGGAGAAAATCGCACCGAAAAGCAGGATTAGCAGAACCGGAAAGACGAGCGTGAAGAAGGTCCCTACGGTGGACCGCATGTACATCTTTCCCGAGTTGATGACATCGGATAGGATGCGTTTCATTCCTGAAGCACCCCGTTCTCCATTTTCTGTCCTATGAGATTGAGAAAGACATCCTCCAGCGTCTCGCGCTTCGTGTATATGTCCCTTATCGGAGCTTCCAACGACGCGAGCTTCTCGAAGCAGGAGCGCATCTCCGCCCTCGTCTTGCAGGATATGAGCACATCGCCGTCCAGCTCAGTTGCCTGAACACCGAAGGCTCGGACTTCATCGAGCCCTTTCCTGCCCGCTCCCACGAGCACTATGACTGTGCTCTTTCCGTACTCGGCCACCAGATCCTCGGGAGTTCCTTGGGCGATGATCTTCCCCTTGTGCATTATCGCGACATCGTCTGACAGCTTCTCGGCTTCATCCAGGTAGTGCGTTGTGAGCAGGACGGTGGATCCCCTTCTGCCGACATCCTCTATCAGCCTCCAGATGTCCCTGCGCGCCTTCGGGTCCAGCCCCGTCGTCGGCTCGTCCAGGAACAGAAGCTCCGGATCGTTCACGAGCGCCATCGCGATGCCCAGCTTCCTCTTCTCCCCGCCCGACAGCTTCTTGGCCATCACGTTCTTTCTGTCAGTCAGGTTGACCTCCCCGATCCTCCGGTTGACCTCCTTCCTGGAAATGTCGATGCTGAAGAGGTTAGCCCAGTACGTGACTGCCTCTACCGGCTTTAGCAGGTCGAAAGGCTCGAAGTCCTGGGGCAGTATACCGACTTTCTTCCGTATCTTGGAGCAGCTCTTCAGGATGTTCTCGCCCATCACGGAGACTTTGCCGGAAGTGGGGCTTCTTAGCCCCTCCAGGATCTCAACCGTGGTCGTCTTGCCGGCGCCGTTCGGGCCGAGCATGGAAAACACGATTCCGCGCTTGATCTCGAAACTGATGTCATCCACTGCCCTGATATCGGGCGGGTAATGCTTGGCGAGTCTCTCCACCTCTACAGCGTATCCGTTAGAGTTACCGGACATTCCGGGGGGAGAATGATATCTCCATAAAAGAGCGTTATGGTCAAATTGGCCGTATCAGAACGAGGTCCATGATGTCTTATCAGGGGCATCGAACGCTTCGTTGGCCCGGGAGATAAATAATAAGGCAGATTATGAAAACGATTATTTCGGACGACGCCCTATCCGGATACGTGACCAAACGCTGGCTGTCGGACCGAAAGCGAGATTACTACTATCGGAAGGCGAAAAAGGAGAAGCTCAGGAGCCGGGCCGCCTACAAACTGCTCCAGATCAATGACCGTTTCTCTATCATATCTCCGGGTGACAGGGTAGTGGATCTCGGTGCCTCCCCTGGCGGATGGTCGCAGGTCGCGCTGGAACTCGCAGGCTCGACCGGAAAGGTGGTTGCGGCCGACATGAGGCGCATGAGGCCCATCGAGGGAGTGGAGTTCGTACTCGGCGACATCAGAAAGGGCGAGACCGTGAAAGCCATTATCGAAAGTCTGGGCGGATCGGCGGACATCGTCATATCGGACATGTCGCCCAATATCAGCGGTAATTATTCAACGGATCACGCCAGGTCAATCGAGCTCTGCGAGCACGCTCTCTCCTTCTCGCGGAAGGTGCTGAGGCAGAGAGGCACTCTGTTGGTCAAGGTCTTCGAGGGGGATCTCTACAGGGAGTATCTCGAGCATCTCAAACGATATTTCAAGACGGTGAAGGCACACGGTCCGAAAGCCTCCAGGCAGGCGAGCTCGGAGATATATGTGATCGCCACTGGCTTTTTCGGGGACGGCCCTACCGAGATCGCATGATCTCTCGGGACCTCCGACAGCAAACCTTAATATTCAATATCTCGATAGTTTCGATTTGCATGATTACCTACCTTACCGTACAGTTCAGTAGTGAAGGGGCAAAGCCGTCCAAGGTGCTCAGCACGCTCCAGAACCTCGGGTTCAAGCCCGCAACCGGATTCTACGATTTTCAGTACGATTGGGAGGACAATGCGGACATTGACGACGTGATAGATCTTGCGGATCGTGTTGCCGTCTCTCTGAAGGGCATGAAGGTGAACTTCAAGCTCGAGACTACAGGGCCGTAAAATGATGAGTCTCAGTCCCAGAACCGTTTTGTTTTTGCGTATTGCACCTCGGCGGTGAGAATGTCCCGGAGATACTCCTCCTCGTTCCGATAATACCTTTGCAAAAGCCTGGCCGCCGTGTCTGGCCCCACCCCTCTCGCGACTAACGCCATGAGGGCCTTCCTTCCGTGGGCGTTGATCAAGTTCGCCGACTTGTATAGCCGTCTCAATACGTTCTTCTCCTCCTGAGAAAGCCTCCTGGAATCCAAGACCTTCAGACTCTCTTTGCTGAATGGCCTTACCGCCGTCAACATCATCCCCCCACAGGAATGGCACGTGATCTTCGACTGCAGGTTCTTGATCTTCCCCCTCCTCTCGGATCCGCACTTGAGGCATCTGAGGATGACCTGCTCCTCCATCAATCTGTCCTTGAGCGCCATTAAAATCGATCTGTCGGCGCTCTTCGGCATCATCAGCTCCTTCTTTTCCTTTACCATCTCCCGTCCGAGCGGTGAGATATTTCCTTTCGAGATCGAAACCTCGCCGGACTGGATTTTTTTCAGCACGAGTGAAGTTTTTCCCAGATCCATTTTCTCGAATATGGTCTTGTTCAGACTCTCCTCGAATATAACTGTGTCATCGAAGCTATCCATGATGCGCGAGAGGTTGATCGATCTGTAATCTGCGCCCTTTTCGATTGCCCCGAATTTCTTCGCGACATGAAGGAATTGCCACCGGATAATACCGGACGATTTCAGAATTATCCTTAGCAGCGCTTCGAGTGAATCCGGCCTGGTGCTCATCAGGATTCTCTCGACCTCATCTGGTGGAACGTTCTCGGGGGTCTCGAGAATTATCGAGTATGCGTTGCTATCTACGGCGACGCTCTCTCCAAGCTTAGCTGATAGCAGGCTGCCGATTATTTTCGCGAGGGTTTCGTTGACCTTGGTTCCGAAGCATGCGTGGATAACGAGCAGCCGATCGCCGCGCTCTATCACCACTTGGTTTGATGATGGCATAACCGCTCCAGCCTCTGACTGTTTTTCCAGGAAGGATATGAATGCCGCTCTCGCGTCATCCGATACGAGCGTTGCGGGTTTTATCTCCGCGCGAAGCGCCCCCACCTCCTGTGCCACCTCGAACGGTACCGGAATCTCCTCTCCGATCCACGACGGGGTTCCGCTTATGTCCTTGACCTCCTCCACGAGCACCTCGTTCTCGTTCACCTCGATGACCTGCCATGTTCGGCCCTTGGTGACGAATGTGGAATACGGCTCCGCCGCAGATATCACAAAACTCTCATCGAGGGTGCCTATCACGCCCCGAGTAGAAACCTCCCTAATCCTGAAGTTCCTCTCGTCCGGTATCATCGAGATATTGTCATAGAAATATCTCATGGTCCTCCCGGTCTTCTTGATCCTCTGACCGTCATATCCGATCGTTCTGATGTCCCGCATTATAGAGATGACTCTCTGAAGCTCCTCGAGACCGAGTCCTCGGAACGGATAAGCCCTTTTCACCGTCTCGAATATTTCCGATTCCGAAACCGACCCAGATGCCATGCACATCGCCGCTATCTGGTTGGCGAGAACCGTGAGCGGGTTCCTCCTTATCTCGACCTTTTCAAGCTCTCCGGCAAGCGCCTTCCTGCATATGACCGCGCTCTCGGACATCTCGTTGAAGTCAGTGGCAATGATCCTTCCGACAGATTTCTCTCCGACCCTGTGGCCAGAGCGTCCAACCCTCTGGATAATGCGTGTGACCTGCCTCGGAGAGTTGAACTGGATCGTGAAGTCCGCCGATCCGATATCGATTCCGAGCTCCATCGAAGAGGTGCAGATCAGCGCCTTGAGCAGTTCTTTCTTGAACTCCTCCTCCATCTGTATCCTGACCTCCTTCGAGAGCGATCCGTGATGAACGCCGATCTTGAACTCCTCGTCCCAGAGATGATATCGCACGCCTAATGCCTCGGCCGTATCCCTCGTGTTTACGAAGAAAAGTGTCGAGGCGTGTTCGTCAATGAACTTTCGTGCGAGCTTCATACAGGCGATGTGCTTGTCGTCCGTGTGAAGCTTGACCGCCATCTCCATGTCATCGGGCGTTGGCAACGGGCTTTCCACAGAGATGTCTATCTCCTTCTCCAAGCTCACGCTGACGGTTTGCACATCGCGTCTCTCACCTCCGAGGAATTCAGCGATAGTGCCAGGATCGCCAACCGTGGCGGAAAGCCCTATGCGCTGGAACTCCCCTGCGGTTCTTGCGAGCCTCTCGAGGCCCACCGCCAGCTGCGCCCCTCGCTCATCCTCGGTGAGCTCGTGTATCTCGTCGATAATGACCCATCGCACGTTCTTGAGATATCCTCTGAGCCTGCTACCCAGGAAAAGGATCTGAAAAGTCTCAGGCGTGGTAATCAATATCTGAGGCGGAGAGCGTGACTGCTTCGCCCTCTCCGATTGCGTGGTGTCACCGTGCCGTACGCCTATAGAAACCCCGAGTCGGGTACCGAACTCCTCGAGGCGCCTCATCAGATCCCTGTTCAGCGCCCTTAGCGGCGTTATATAAAGGCAGGCTATTCCCTTTGGTCCGTCCTCGACAATCCTCTCCAAGATCGGGAGCATCGCGGTTTCGGTCTTTCCGATGCCCGTCGGCGCTATCACGAGGACATTTGCGCCGCTCATAATGACCGGAATCGCCGTCTTTTGTATCTCGGTCGGCCGGTCGATACCCATAGCATTGAGCGACTCGACGAGCTTCTCGTTTCTTACCGCGAAACCTTCCGCCATTCACGTACCCTCGGTGACATCAGCCGGGCAGCCTTCGACTCGGGCTATATAATATAATATC
>DSAX01000081.1 GCA_011046235.1 Methanobacteriota archaeon
ATTAAGTCCATACTAGTGCAATTCATCCAGTGAAAGACAGTCATCTATAAAGAATAAGGATATAAAGATATCGATATTAACTCCAGCCAGTGATAATTTGTCTTACAAAATAGTAAGATTTTAAGACAATTTCATTTTTCAAATGGGAGCAACACGGTAAATTTCGCTCCTTGGCTGAAATCCCCCTCCTCTCGGTCCTCCACCCATATATCGCCCCCGTATCTCTCCAGGAGCTTCCGGCAGATACAGAGCCCTATCCCGAACCCCCTGGCGAAGCTGGCGGCAGGGGTGGCCTTCTCCTGGAATATCGCCTCCTTCTCCTCTTCTGGCACTCCCTTGCCGTAATCGGCGATCATGAGCTTGCAGAATTTGCCGTCATCCCTCTCGGCGACACCGAGATCGATCTCGATCCTAGCTTTCTTTTCGGTCGAGAACTTGACCGCGTTGTGCAGCAGGTTGAAGAGTATCTCGTCGAGCATCTCGCCCGCGAGCACCTCGTTCGATTCCATTGAGGACCGAACACCGATGTCCAGCTCCCGTCCCGGGAACGCCTTCCTGAGCGATTGCACCGACTCCTCGATGAGCTTCATGAGATCTATCTTCACGAGCTCCTGCTCCTCCCTCGTATCTATATTGGAGAGCCTCCTGACGCGCATTAGAAGCGCGCTCATCTTCTCGACTATCTCCGAGGCCTTGCAGACGATTGAGACCGGCCGGTCTTCCAGTTCGCAGTCGCTCCGAAGCATGTCCAGGTACGACGACAGGGGCGTGTTCAGGTTGGCCACATCGTGTGACAGCAGGTCCAGGTATAGCTGCGAACGGCTCTTCTCCTGCTCCATATCCCGGATCAGCCACGCGTTCTCTATCGCCACGGACGCGTGCTGCGCGAACAGGGTGGCGGTCTCCATCTCCTCCTCGTTGAATCTATCCGGATGCTTCCTGTGCAGCTCTATTAGCCCGATTTTCTTTCCTCTCGATATCAGAGGCACGCTCAGCATCGAGGTCGGATTCTCCGGGATCTCCGGCACCTTCGCCGCCCTGGGATCCTTGAAGACATCCTCGACGATCTCCGCCACGCCGGACCGTAACACCTCCCCGGCGATGCCTGCCTTCTCGACCGAGAACTCGCCCTCCGCCATGATCTTATGCGCGTACTCTCCGACCGAGTATGCGGGCCAGAGCTTTTCCGTAGCCGGGTTGTATAAGTAAATCACGAGGTCGCGGACCGGTATCAGCTTTTCCAGCTGCTCGATTATGGCCTGCATGACCTCCTCTGGCGAGAAGTCCATCCTGAGCGCGAGCGAGCTGTCCAGCAGCCCCTTCTTGATGTCGCTCATGCGCTGGATCGCCTTGACGCCCGCTATCTGCTCGAACCACATGCCCAGCTCGAGCGATGCCAGGGCCAGGATCGCCCTGTCCTGCTGCGTCAGCCTGAGAGGCCTCCTTGAAAACAGGATGAACATCCCGAAGAAATGCGCCTGCGACCTTATCGGAAAGCCCGCGACCGACTTGAACCCCTCCCTCCTTGACGACTCGATATACCTCTTGTGCAGATCCTTCAGATCGTTATCCAGCCCCGTCATCCTGTGGACCACCTTCCCGTCCTTCGCGACCTTGAAGGCCGTGCTTCTGAGCAGCTGGAGCGCGTGCGTCGGAAGCTCCCCGAAGGTCGATACGATCTCAACCCTCTTGTCCTCGGCACCGATCGTGAATATGAGGCCGCCGTCCGCGTTGAAGGCGTTGGCAAACCTGTCCAGGGCAATCTTTGCCGCCTTGGACATGTCTCCCGTTCCCAGGTAGGACCTGGCGACCTCGTTGAGGGCGGATATCTCGGCGTACTGCTTTTCTATCTTGTCCTCGTAGTTCGCCCTGGAGAGAAGGAAGACGGATACGATCCAGATGAACGGGATGAATATGTAGAAGTCGTTCATGACGGTCGTTTCCATATCCTTGTCGATTATCATGTAGAGCGCGGCAAAGAAGATCATCCCGAACATGAGGGCGAAGCTGAGCCAGGGGAACTTCTGCTTCTTCTCCCTCGCGATCATGATCAGAAGAACCATAGTCCCCGCGGAGAAGCCGGCCACCACCGAAAGCGCGAACTCGTTCTGCATTCATCTCCTCCTGAGGAACGCCGATGCCGCGCCGGCGAATAGTACGACTGTCGCGGCCGCACCGAGCCAGAAGATCATCCGGTCGTGCAATTCGCCCGGGATCTCGTCCCTTAGCATGACCGCCAGGCCCGTGACCACAAGGAGCGGGTATCCCGCATATATCCATAGGTGCAGCCCGTGCCTCTCCAGGTCCTTTCTCAGGAATATCGTCTCGAACACTGCTGCCACTATGAAAATGCCGAGCATGATGTCGCTGATGTCCATTGTTCGAACCTCTCCCTGGCCCTCCAGTTTAAAATATCTGAGCGGCCCCACTAACGGCATTTCTATTGATAAACGCTTGCCGTGTGGTCAATATTCCGACCAGGCGCTTTTCTACCGGTCTCAGGAATATGCTCAAAAATGTTGTATAGGCCATTGGGCTATCCCAAGGCTGACCGGAGGACGGGAGTCTGTCGATGAACGAAGCACTTCTGAAGGCGTTGACCGGTATTCTGGGCGAGGACCGGGTACTGCACGAGAAGAGCGACCTCATTCCGTACTGCAGCGATTACCACGGCTCGCCATCATACGAGGTCAGCGGCAACTGGCCCCTCTGCGCCGTGCTCCCCGAGAGCACCGAAGAGGTGGTCGGGATCGTCAAGCTGGCCATCGAGCACGAGACGCCGATCGTCCCGAGAGGCGGGGGCTCGAACCAGGTCGAGGCGGTGGCCCCCCCGATGGGGTCGATAGTGCTCTCGACGGCCAGGATGAGGAAGATCGTCGATATCGACGAGACCAACATGACTGTCACGGCACAGCCAGGGATCGGCCTCCGGGAGATGGACGAGATACTCGAACCGCACGGAATGATCCTCGCACAGGAGCAGGGGAGCTACAAGACCGCGAACATCGGAGGGGCGATATCCACCAACGGGATCAGCGCCAGGAACAACAGGTACGGCGATATCGGGGAGAACGTGCTGAGCCTCGAGGTTGTGCTCGGCGACGGAAGGGTCATGAGGACTGGCCCGAAGGTCTGCAACAACAGTGCGGGATACCACCTCCACAAGCTTTTCGTGGCGGCCGAGGGCACGCTGGGGATCATCACCGAGATCACATTGAGGGTGATGCCGAAGCCCGAGGTCGAGAGAGGGGTCGCGGCGCTGTTCGACTCCTGGGAGACCGTGAAGCAGGTCGCGCTGGCGGTTATGAAAAGCGGGATAAACAGAGCCGGGGGCGACGTCGTGGATACGCTGGGCGAGGACGGAGAGCGTTCGTATGTGGCAGTCGTCGGACTCGAGGGTAACAGGGAGGAGGTCGATGTCCAGGAGTCGCTCGTGAAGCGGCTGTACGAGGAGTACGGCGGCGTCATACTAGACTCCGAAAAGGCTACTGGTATCTGGCGCATCACCAGGATCTACTGGTGCGGCACACCGCACCCCAATCTGAGAAAGGACGATCTCGTCGCCGCCATGCCCCTGCAGCATTACGAGAAGGCCCATCGGCGGATCGAGACAGAGGTCTTCCCGAAATACGGGATCGTCTGGGACGATGTCGACAACAAGGTCATCGTCATCGGCAGACGCCCGCTCGCCTGCTTCGACTTCTTGTATGATCCGAAGAAAACCTCGCACGAACTGCTCAAGGAAGCGTTCGCCGACATGATGAAGATCGTAGCCGAGTACGGGGGCGCCGGCCCAGGATGCCACGCGGTGGGAGAGCTGCTCAGGGAATCGATGGCTATACAGCAGGACCCGGTGGCCATGGACATCATGATGAAGTTGAAGCAGCTGTTCGACCCGCACAACATCATGAACCCTGGGAAGAAGCTCCCGTCAGCCTAAGGCGATTCTTCGAGTATATCGAGCCAGAAATGCACTTCCCCGTAGTACTCGCCGTCGATGTACACCATCGCCATCACCCTCTGGTCGCCTGGATCGTACGGGGTTGCCGAGACGTCGAACACCTCGGTCTCCGAGTCCTCAAGAGTGGTCGAGAAGTTGTTGTCCATTGTCTCGTTTATGTATACATCGACTAAGAATAGCGCCTCCCTGCCCTCGCCGTTGAACAGCTCCAGCCGGAAGTCGATCGACTGGTTGACCGTGCCGTTCTGCGGGAGCATGCTGCTGCCGCTCTCCGGCATCATGATGACGTGCGTGGTCGATGGCGGCTCCGCGGTTATTATCAGGTAGGCGAACACGCCGCTGGCCACGACCGCGAATGCGAGGATGGTCGCGATAACCGGGTCGATCTCGTCCCTCGTGGGCAGGGTAAATTCGACTTCAATCTTCGACCCCTTCCCGTGCCTTATCCGGTCGGCAGCCAGACAACCGAAGGTCAGCGCCGTCAGAGCTGCCAGGCTGCTCTCCTGGGTCAGCCCGACCGGTGACAGCGCCAACGCCAATGCGACGAGTATCGCCGACAGCATGCTCAGCCCGAGCGATACCAGGATGAACATGTCCGTCCTGAGCTCCTTGCCGAAGACCAGCCTCGCCATCGCGTAGCCTGGCAGGAAAAAGATTAGCAGGAATGCGAGCGCAATGGTGAGCGTATGCCCTTCGAGCAGAAGCGAGGCACAGGCGGCAGCCGCGCTGAGCGCGCCCGCAATGATTCTCATGATATTGTCAGTAACCTTTAGCTTCAATGCGCAACACCATACAGATACGCGATTCGAGCTTCCGAACGCTGTACCTTGGGTTCGAGAAACTATTTATCCGTATTTTAATCTTCAGTATCTGGCTTCGATGCTAGCACTGGATATGTTCAGGTTCAACGCCAGGCTGAAGGCGCTTACGGTAGCGATCGGCGTGTGCGTGGCATTCATTGTGGGGTCGTTCGCGTTCGCCTACGGGCTAGGCTCCACGGTCGAGAACATAACGACCAAGTTCGAGAGCGAGGGAGCTATTGCGTTTCAGGGAGACGACCTGAGCTCCAGCGTGATAGACCTGTCCGGGGTCACGTTCGACCGCGATTTCGCGGCCGTTCAGATGTGCCGCGCGACCACCAACATCACCGGCGAGAATGAAAGCGCCTTCATTTCGGTCATCGACCCGGAGGATGTGCTCGGCCAGGATCTATCGCCGGATCCCGGGGAGATGCTCACGGGCTCGCTCGACAGCCTCCAGGGCCTCGTGACGGTCCAGACCTCGGGCGGGAGCGCCGAGCTCTCGGTCAACGGGACATACTACAGCGAGATGTTCCCGAACTACTGGCATCTCATCAGCGTGGAGGACATGGAGCTGCTTCGCCCCGGCTTGGAGGGAAAGGCGTCCTTCCTGCTGTTCGACACCGTGGACGGGGAGCTGCTCCGAGCGGTCAAATCACAGGGGCTGAACGTCATCGAGATGACCGCGATACTCGGCTACTTCTCCGCGGGCTCCGCCGAGGTCGAGTCCGACCTCTGGCTGATCATTCTGCCCTCCTCTTTCATAGTGGCGATGCTCGTCTATTCCGCGGTTGCGATGGAGGCCCATGACAGACGGACGGATATTGCGATTCTAAAGACGATGGGCGCAAGCAACCGCCAGGTCGGCGGGATATTCCTCTTCCAGGCGATCGTCCTTTCCGTCCTGGGAGGGCTGATCGGGATCATGATAGGGATCGTGGTCGCCTACGCGATCTCCACCGCCTCCTCGATCGCGATCGAAAACTCGCTTTTCTACCTGAGGGTCACCGAGTACTCGATGCTGGTCGCGTTCATCAGCTCCCTGATCGCCGGCTGCGCCGGGTCCATATACCCGATTCGAAGGGCGATGCGGCAGAACGTAAGGGAGGCGTTGACCTGACGGAGGTGGATATCCGTTGCTGCTGAGGAAGAGGGCTATCGTGGCCGCCGTCCTCAGCCTGGTCATATTCTCCTCCTCGGTCTCGGTCCTGATGGGCATCGGGGAGGCGCCGAGGTCGTTCCTGGGCAACGAGGACGTCTTCGTCATATCGAGCCGTGGGACGGCAAGCGTCATCAACAGCAGGATCGACCTCTCGCTGGCCGATAGGCTGCTGGACCTGGAGATCGCCGAGGTCGCGAGCTCGGAGATATTCTCCTTCTCGGAGATCGATGGCAACGCGGTCGTGATCCGCGGGGTCGATTTCTCCGATTTCATGACTGTTGAGGGAGCGCAGCTGCTCAGAGGGACGGTCCCGGCCATGGGCGACTTGGACGGGGCGCTCCTCGGTCACCGCCTCGCACAGCGTCTGGACGCGGGCATCGGCGACAGGATACCGCTCGTGGGCGCCTTCGACCCGTCGATCGCCGAGGTGGAGATAAAGGGGATGATCGAAAGCGGCTCCGGAGTCGATGACGAGCTGATCGTGTCCCTGCCAGTCGCGCAGACATTGTCCCAGCTGCCGGATACTCAGGCGTCGATCATCAGGGTGATCGGCGACATCGCCACGCTCGAGGAGATGTTCGCGAGCGGGACCGCCAAGTTCAGCGTTTACGACCTATCGATCGAGAGGAGCGAGGTGGCCGTTGGCTCTTCGGTCGAGGTCAGCTTCTTAATCAAGAACTGGGGAGACGCGGACGGGTCTGCCGAGGTCCGCCTCGTCGATACCGCGACGGGGACGGAAATTCTCGGAGAAGCAGTCGAGGTGAAGGCGGGGAACTCCGAGCAGGTCTGCGTCAACTTCTCGTCATCGGCCGTCGGGGAGCATGAGCTGACGGTCTTCCTGGAGGGCGATTTGCCGCAGAACATATCCGGGAGCATCGAAGTGCGGCCTCCGTTCCTGGTGATCGTGGCGCCCGAAATCATACCCGAGTACCACGCGGTCATCATCACGGTCCTGGACCATTATCTCAGCCCGGTATCGGGCGCGGAGGTCACGATCGACGACAACACCTACTTCACGGACGACAGCGGCAGATGCTCCGCGGACCCGATCGCCGTCCAGGGCGCATATAACATAACCGCGTCGCTGGAGGGGTTCGAACCGGCCTATTGGAATCTCTCCGTGGTGGACTCGGAATCGATCCCTCCGGAGGCGGTGATAGAGACGATCGACCTCCAGGTCGATCCCTCCGTCGTCAAAGTCAGGGAGAACTGCACGATCACGATAATCGTCCAGAACCTGGGGAACAGCTCGGGGAACGGTACCGTGCTGATCGAGATGGGCGGGATACCGTTCAGGTGGCAGTTCGTGGAGCTGGACTCGCTCGAGGTCGAGATCGTCAACTACAGCGTTTCGTTTTCCACGACCGGCCATAGAACCTTCACATCGGGTGCTTTCTCGAGGACGCTTACGGTCGAGTCGACCTATGTGATCAACCCGGACATCGTGCAGCTGCTGCTCCGATACGGAAGCGCGGGATCGATAGACCCGTCAAGGGGCAGCCTGATCTACAACACCGCGAAGATCTCCGAGGGGAACATACTGATCGTCATCGTGTCCCTCGCGGTGCTGTCGGCTACCCTGGTGACCCTGGGCGTGTCGATCGCGTTCATGAAGGAGATCAACGACAACATACGCGTGGTCGGGATACTCCGGTCCATAGGCGCCTCTTCGAGACAGCTGCTGGGCATGATCTTCAAGGAGTCGCTCGTGCTGTCGATGCCCGCGGCCGCGATCGGCCTGGCCGGGGGCGTGCTGCTCGCGCTCGCGATAGACGCATCCGGAAGGCTGATCGCCTTCGGACATGTCGTCTCCCCGCTGCTAGACCCGAGCTATCTGTTCCTGGCCGTGCTCGGATCGGTCGCGATATGCGTGGGATCGAGCCTCATCGCGGGGCTGAGCGTATCGAGAAAGGTCGCGATTAGGATGATCAGGGGCACCGAGGAGGATATCTGCACAGGTCCCTCGATCGAGGAGCTGCTGAGGGATGATGCATGATACAGGGAAGGAGGCTTCTCTACCTCTCCCTGATTGTCGTGTTCGTATTGGCGTTCGCGGTCCGCCTATACCCGCTCGTCTGGTCTCCCTATCCGTATAACATCGACGGCCTGGCCGAGGCTCGGATGGCGGAGGACATCGCGGCGAGCGGGCACCTGACGCTTCCCGACGGTTCCAGCTATTGGGACAGCTACATACCTGACATGCCCGTCCTCAACCTGCTGCTCGCAACCTTCTCCGAGCTCGTCGGCATCTCCCCGCTTCACGCGTCGCAGATATTCGTTGCCCTTTTGGGCGCGACCTCCTGCCTGTTCGCGGCGATCTTCGTTCACAGGATCTCCGGCAATTTGCGGGCCGGGGCGTTCGCCGGGGTGTTCCTCGCGCTCCTGGGGACCTATGTCTTCTGCACGACATCGGTCTGGAAGGAGGCGCTCGGGCTCACGCTCATGATCGCCATTTTCACGCTGTACCTCGAGAGGAGCGATTTGCGCATCAGGGCGGTGATGACCCTCGCGCTGCTGCTGATGGTCTTCGTACACCATCACAGCGCGGTACTCACATTCATGATATTCTCGTTCGCCATCGCCTCCGAGGCCTACAGGGACAGAAGGTCGGATCAGCTCACTTGGCGGAACTACGCAGATATCGGGACGGCGCTGGCGGCATGGTTCCTGGCCGCAGCCTACTACTACGGGATCGACCTGCCGTATTACCAGTTCCTGTCACCGGAGCAGGATCTGTACCTGTTCGTCGCCGTCTCGGCGGCGATGTTCATGCTGTTGCTGGTCGCGATGTCGTCACCGTCTCGGAGCAGGGAACGGCCGTACCTGAAGCTGGTCGTCCCCGCAGTCGCGGCATCCGTGCTGCTGGTCAACTACGTCAGGCCCATATTCCCGGGCGTGCCGGCGACCGAGGGAGCGATCCTCCTCTTCTCCGCCGCGTACCTGATCTTGATCGTGCCCGTTTGGTCGAGCTACGAGCGGCTGTCGGGCTCGAATGCGGCATGGAAGCCGCTCGCGCTGTCGCTATTGCTCGCCCCGCTGACCATGATGCTCTTCGCGTTCCTGAGGGGGCTCGATCTCATGTCGTACACGATCGCCTACAGAAGCTTCGACTTCCTGGACCTTGGGCTGGCCGCGCTGTTCGGCATGGGTGCGGCCATCATCGTCAGGGCCGGTTTCCGTCGCTCGATCGCCGTCTCCATGGCGTTCATGCTCCTGCTGGTGTCGACGACGTCCATCGCGTTCCAGACCGAGAGCCTCTTCTCGGTGCAGAACCAGACATTCGAGTACGAGGTCGACCTGCTGGAATCCCTCCGGTCGTTGTCCGCGGACAAGACCCTCGATTCGGACCAGAAGATCGGGACGATCTCCCGGAGCCTGTTCAACTTCTCGGGGGAGACGGATCTCGCGCTCCGAGTCGACACTGGAGAGCCGACGGACGAGTTCCAGTGGCTGGTGCTGAAAAGCACCTGGACGGAACGCGGGGCGCAGCAGTTCCCGTTCGGCCAGCTCGTTATCTCCGAAGACATCTTCGATAGTTTTCTCGGCGAGAACGATGTCGTCGCATTGGCCGGACCCGTCTCCGATCAGATGATCGTCGTGTCGAACCCGTGAGCTTTCATTCCGCTATTGCGCATCCGGCGGCCGTCTCAGAAATTTTCGGATATTTTCGACAGCCCAGTTCTTCGCGGAGCAGAGGAATGCGAACGCCTCCTTCCGGAACACGATCCCGAGCAGAACCAGAAGGAACAGGTACGCGAACCCGAGGTTCGATATGAAGAGGTAGTCGGAGGATTGCTCGAGCTCCTCGAGTCCGTACTCCACGCTGAAGTCGAACCGGAGCGACGGCTCGGTATGGAATCCCAGTGAGGGCCTCAGGTAGAACGCCTCCGGGATCACGGGATATAACAGGGCAACGCCGCTGAGGTCGAGCACGATATGCGACATCAGGTAGAACAGGACGATCAGTCCCGGAAGGACGAACCGGTCGTCCTTCAGCTTCGCCCAGACGATGAAAATGATCGGGACAGCGGCCACGACGAACAGGTTGTGAAGCGTGGCCCTGTGCACACCGATGACTGAGTCGAAATCCGGGACCAGGGCGAAGAACGAGAGCGGTATGACGAGCTTCGGATCTAATCTGGCAGAGAGCAGCAGGAGCATCGGAAGCACCAGATGGGTAGCCGGATCCACGCTTCCCGTTATGCTGACGGGGTTATTCAATGATTTTCCCGCGGTGCTGGCTCTTTATCGATATCGTTTGGCCGGCGATGATAATGTCGCTCTGGATGTCGATTTCAAATGCGACGACTTGGGGGGAAGTTATTTGTATTCGCAGAATAATATTTCCACAACCCCCTAAATTGAGATTGCGCTATCAGGAGGAATTGCATTGTCACCGGAAGAAGAGGAGCCAGAGGTTACTTGTCCAGTATGCGGCAATCCCGTGAGCCTCGACGATGAGTTCTGCCCGCACTGCGGAGCCGAGTTCGAGGAGGAGGAGATCGAGGAGATCGTCGAGGTAGAGGAGGCCCCCGAGGACGAGTACGCCACGGAAGAGTTCGAGGAATACGAGGCTGAGGAGCCCTTAGAGGAGCATTCCGAGGAAATGGAGTACGAGGAGCCAGCGATAGAGGCAAAGGCCCGGGCTGCCTCGGCGTCTCCGAGCACCGGGATATTCGACCTCAGGGTGATCGGAATCGCCCTTCTGATCCTGGGGATCATCGGAGCCCAGATCGCCCTGTTCATTGACTGGTACTGGGAGTGGGTTCCGGCGATCGACAGCAACCTCGGGATGTTCTCATTGATTGGCATCGCCGTTATCGTCGTCGGGTTCCTCGGGTTCGCGATGGTCAAGAAGTCGGTCAGCGAGGGAAAGAAGATGTCGCCATTGATGCCGTCGATCCTGCTGGGGATATTCCTGTTCGGCATAATAGCGCTGATCATGATCCTCGCCAACGGTCCGATCAACGACGCGATGGGATCCGCGAATCTGGGCATGGCCGGAGTATTCATCGTGCTTCTCATTGTTGGCGTATTCATGTTCATGACCGGGCAGAAGAAATCGATGCCCGCCTGCTGAGACGGCGCCTGACAAACTCTTTCCCTCAAACTCCTTGCATCTTTTCGATCCCTACGGAATGCGGAATCTTATCTTTGCGCGAAATCGAACGCGTTTCTTCCGCGGGATTTCACATTGAGATCGAACATTTCTATGACCCAGAAGCCTTCCTCTGGGGAAAAACAAAAGATATATAGTAACATCTTTATTATTAATCAACGGCCGAAAGGGATGGGCAGAGCATACGCTGTGACGCGTATGCCTATTGGTAATCCCAAATGCTCCCCCGGGCCTCTCGAAGGTGAGCAAATGGTGGATAAAAAAGTACTTTGGGTTATTGCGGCGTTGCTGATAATCGCACTCATGGTGTTCGCAGTCGCCATGATCAGGCCCTCGTTTGGCGGAGGCGGCCAAAGCTTCTCGGAGCTTTTCGACAAGCTCGAGATGGAGAACACGACCACACGAATGCTGATACTCGGAGACGCTTTCGTGGAGGATCAGGAGGTAGTCGTCAAGGACAAGATCGTTTCGATGAGAACGGACGGCTCGACCACGTACTTCTACTTCATCTATACAGGGAATAAGTGGGTCGACGAATCATCGGGAACCACTTTCCACGTTTCGGACGACGGTGGAGACATCAACGTGAACAACGCGTTCTTCAGCATCAGAATCAACGGGATCTACACCTCGAGCTTCGATGTCGGGGACGAGGTGAAGCTCAAGACGACCGTAGTGATGGACGACGATGTGCTCGTCTTCGATCACAGTTGGGAGGTCCTCATCGGCTGATCTCTTAATGAATTGAGTACGCACGGTATCCGTCGATTCGATATTGACCGCTCAGAATGCCAAAGGTTGCATAACGGCCGAGTTGACACGATCATCGAGGATGTTCCCCCGAATCGCCGATCGAAGACCGGCCGGACCTATGTTGCACCTGCAAGCATTTGCTTCTGGATATCGATATGACACCCGTTTTTCTGACAATTTCATTATCAGGAATGATATCCCCTGCAAATGCTTAAAATAGCATCTGGTCAATTCCAATCGTTGGTCATACAAGACCCTATGAAGACTAGTAATTAGTGTTCGGGTCAAAAGGTGAGCTGTGTGGAAATAGGCTCCGAGAATCGGGAGGAAAGGCGCAGGATCATACGCAAATGCAAAGTCCTAGAGGTCCAGTTGCGGACGAATAAGAAGATCGAGTCCGAGCGCCCATCTATCGATTAACAATGTAATATGCCCCCTCTGCAAATGTGCATTAGTCCATGGC
>DSAX01000126.1 GCA_011046235.1 Methanobacteriota archaeon
CTTCTTGATCCTTCGACCAAACGCATCATAGGTGAACTCTGATACAGTGGAATTATCCTTTTCGACTTCTATAAGATGGCCTGAGCTGTCATATATGTACGTCCAATAATCGCCATCGTTCTTATGAATCAATCTTCCTGAGGAGTCATATTGGTAATAGACATCGGATGTGCTGTTGGCCCAGTATCTCGCGATGGCGCCCGCGACCGTCGTCTTGCCTACGCCGCCCTTCCCGGAGACGGCTATCTTCATACCCAAGCTCTCTTCACCTCTTCCTGATGACTATCTCGTGCTTCATCAGGTCTATGATGTCGATATCCATATCCTCCAGTCTGAGCTCGCGTCCCACGATGTCGGAGCAGGTGATGACATCGCCCCGTATGACGATCTTCGCGGCCTCCTCCATCGCGACGCGTTCGACGCCTCCTTCCACCACTACGACCTTGCTTTCGCATATGATTAGAAGGTATATCGTATATCGGTAATCTCCTTGTCGGAAGACGTGAAACGAGGTCCGATATCGTTTTTCATCCCGGCGGCAGCTTCTTCCCCGGGTTCATAATATTGTCCGGGTCCAGCACCCGTTTGATCCTCCTCATCACATCGAGCGCCACATCTGAGAACTCCAGGTCGAGGTTGTCCCTATGGGATATGCCGACACCTGTGCAGGCGCAAATCGATCCGCCGAGCTCGACGGCGGTCCGCGCCGCCTCCCTGTGCGCCCTGCGATACTCCTGCCACCCGGTCTCGCTCTCGGGTATGGAAAAACGGCCGTACAGCATGCTGTATCTCCCGACGTCCATGCTGAGTTTGTCGTAGGAGAACGGTGACAGTCCGTGCTTCGGCATTATCTCATTCCACAATCTGTCGTAATATTCCCGTATATGCTGCGCCGGGATGTACGGCAGGACCTCGTCCTCGAATCGTGATATCGCCCTGAGACCGCACCACTGGGTCGCGTACAACCCGATGAGCCCCTCGGGGTCGTATCCGGAAGCCAATGCCCCGCCCGTCTCACGGACGATATCCCTGACGAACTCCGCCTGCGCCTCCACCTCACCCTTCAGTCCCTCGAACATCACGAAGAAGATGCCCTTCTTCCCCTCCGGCGCGCCCAGCTCCTCCGCATTCTCGACCTCGTATGCCTCCGCCCCGACGAACGCGGCGCAGGAGCCTCTCAATCTTTCGGCGGCCCTCAGTGCGGCCCAGAAGTCGTCGTAGAAGGCGAGCACCGTCTCCTTCGCCTCCGGCAGCGGCTCGACCCTGAGCGTCGCCTCCGTGATTATCCCGAGGGTGCCCTCCGCGCCCACGAACAGCTGGCTCAGCTTGTATCCAGTGGAGGTGTAGAGCACCTTCGGCCCGGTCCTCAGTATCTCGCCGTTCGCCAACACCACCTCGAGCGACTCCACGCGGTCGGCTATCGTCCCGTATTTCTGGTTCTTCCGGCTGAAGCCGAAGCTCGAGATCGCCCCTCCGACCGTGGCGACCTTCACCGACCCCTGCTCCTGGTTGAGCGCGAGCCCGCGCCCCGACAGCTTTTCCTCGAGCTCCTTCAATGTGATGCCCGGCTGGACCGTGACTGATAGATTGAGCGGGTCGATCTCAAGGACCCTGTTCATCTTGATCGTGTCTACGACGATCCCCCCATGAATGGGGACGAGCATGCCGGTCCTGTTCGACCCGCCCCCTTTTGGCAGAAGCGGGATCCTGTGCTTTCTCGCCACCCGGACCACCTCTTGGACGCCGGCGGTCGTCCTGGGGAGGACGACCATGTCAGGGAAGTACTTGTTGTCCTCCTCCGGGCTGATGGTGAAGGTGTCTCTCGTATACGGGACAAGGTCCGATTTCCTCCAGAGCACGTTCTCCTCGCCGAGCTCGTCGGATAGGGCCGCCAAGGCCTGTCCCATGATCGCTTTTTCAATCATAATCGCGATCCCTCCTCGAATTGCCGGATGAGGGTTTGCCGCGGAATGTTATATCTTCGATTCTTCTAATACTTCTGTTCCACCCGCCTCATCGTGCTATACGGACGGAGCCGATTCAATTTCCTGTATTGGATCGCATGAACGAATTCACAAAGTTTTTCTACTCACCCAATCATGCAAGATGGCATTTTGAGGGGAGAGGGGAACTCATGAAGGTAGTCCAGCTGGGATGTGGAACTTGCGGGTTGGTGTGTGCCGAGCATCTCGCGAAGAATCCCAAGGTTGATCATCTGACGCTCGCGGACATGAAAACCGACGGGGCAAAGGCCTTGGCGGATCGAATTAAGGACGACAAGGTCGCTGTCAAGAAGGTCGACGGCACCAAGAGGGGAGAGCTGGAGAAGCTCCTCAGCGGTCAAGACATCGTCATCGCCACCATGCCATGGCGTCTTAACAAGCTCGCGATGGAGGTCGCGACCAAGACCAGGACGAACTACGTCGATTTCGGGATGCCGTTCGACAGCACAGGCCCAGAGTTCGACAAGTACGCGAAGGTGTGCGAGGACGCGGGTATCTCCGCGCTGATAGGCATGGGTGTGGAGCCCGGGATCTCGGACGTGTTCGCTATGCACGCCGCGAGCAAGCTGGACAGGCCCGACGAGGCACACGTATACGACGGAGATACCGCACACATCGAGGGGATCGAGATATTCTCCCCCTGGTCGCCGATCGACATGCTGGACGAGACGAGCGTCCCCGCGGCGGTGTTCAGGGACGGCAAGATAGAGTTCGTCCCTCCGCTCAGCATGAAGCAGACCTACGATTTTCCGGAGCCCGTCGGCAAGCTTACTGTGTACAAGACGAACCACGACGAGACATACTTCATGCCGATGGAGATAAAGACCCTCAAGAACGCCTCGTTCAACATCGCTATCGACGACAACTTCGTGGAGGCGGCTGAGGTGCTCCGCAAGACCGGCATGCTCAGCAAGGAGATTCTGGAGGCGAGGGGCGTGAAGGTCAGGCCGTTGGACGTGGTCGCGGCACTGATGCCCACCCCGGCGAATCTCGCGTCCCAGGTGAAGGGGGACGCCTGCTTCGCGGTGGAGGTCTCCGGCCTGAAAGACGGCAAGCAGACCAAGGTGAGGATCTGGATGATGATGTCCCATGAGAAGACGAGCGAGCTCTACGGCACGAACGCGACCGGGTATTTGGTCGGAACGGGAGGGGCGATCGCGACCGAGATGCTCATCGACGGCGAGGTCGAGAGGAAGGGCTTTGTGATCCCGGAGCAGCTGCCGACGGGCAGCTTCCTGAGACGGCTCGAACCGAAAGGGCTCAGGTTCAACGAGGAGACCATCCCGCTCTGAGTCTGTCATTCGGACTCTTTTAGAAAAATATAACGCGTTTATCCAACGCAGTCAATTAACATTCTTTAACGAATGTCATAGAAAAGCTCATTGAAGGAGCGATTTTCCGACTTCAATCGTGCCGATTACGGCTTATCGGGCTCCTCGTCCTCATCAGTCTTCGATAAATCGTACTCTTTCCTCATCCTCGCCTGTTTCAGGAGCACTATGCTGATCACAGCCGCTGCCAATATCGCCACGGCTACTGTGAGAAATAAGTAGGTGCCGGCGAGATCGTCGTCCTCCTGATCGGCCCTCCACTCGAGCTGGAAGTACGAATAGATCTCCTCCTCCTCAAGCCAGTTCGTCCATCTCTTCTCGGAATGTGCGTGACATACCAATGGATAGACAAGTGTGTTGATGCTTCCGCTTTGATATTGCCATTTAATGCATTCATCCGACCAATGTTTTCTCTCGGTGTAATTGAAGTTGCTGACCTGCTTGAGGTATAGATTGTCATACACCTCATCACCGGTTCCGAACTCATTCCAGCCGAACAGTGCGAAGCTCGTCGGGATGAAGCACAGGTAATTGGGGTCGTAATCCCCGCTCCAATAGGTGATGGTGATCTCAAAGGTGTAGCCGTATACCAACTGGCTCCATATGGCGGCGTTGACCAGGTTCTCGGCTAGTTCTATCCCGACCTCGCTCCACTGCTGATACAGAACTTCGAAAATCTGTTGGTCGGCATACGGTCCCGCCACCACGACCACATCGAAGTCGAGCGTACGGTTTTCGATCTCTTCCACAGGTATCCCGAACAGATTTTGCATCCTCGCCCCGACCAGCGGTCCCGCCTTTCTGACGCTCTCGTAAGGCGTTCCGGTCCACACGTAGCCTGCCTCGTCCAATATCTTGTTGGCGAGGTCGATATCGTATCCCATGACGTCCTTGATCGGCTTCTGATAAGACCCTTCCGGGATGATATCGCCGTTTCCGTCTGTCAAATTGAAATACGCAATTTCATCTCCAGGCTCCCACCACCAATCTTCGGCGTACGGGGAGATCAATCCTACGCCCTCGACCCCCAGGCCCTTGTATACGATGTCTATCAACTGGCTCTTGTTAGTGGCAAGGGCTGAAGCCCTTAGAACGGCGGGGTCGAGTCGAAGCGGGTTAACGGTGCCCGGCGCGTCCGCGTACGCATTCCAGGAGACCTCTCTCGAAAATTGCCACGAGCTCAGCGTGCTCACGAGATGCAGGTCCTCCGGCAGAGAGGTGTCCTGAAGCCAGGTGACATAAGTGTTGGCGGAGATCTCGCTGAAGTCAATATCGCCTCTCTTCACGGCGATCTGGAGAGTCGTCTCCTCCGAGAAGAATTTCACGCGGACTTTATCTATCTCAGAGGAGACATTGTAGGCGGCACCGAACCCCTTTCTTATCCCGTCCTCGTCTTCGAAGTTGAAGTACGGGTTTGGGATTAGCGTGCAGATCTCCCCTGCAAGCAGTTCATCTTGGAGATTATCAGTCCCCATGAACGGCCCGGTTCCGATCGTCGGAATGCCGTTCCAGGTGTAGGCCATGTAAGTTGTCGGCTCGTTCTCGAAGAGATGCTTCGGCATGACCGGGATCATGATTTCCGCGCCGAACGCGACGGGATAAGGCTCCTCGCTGTCGAACTCCGTGAAGAATATTCTGAATTTAAGGTCGTTCACGGCCTCGACATGGTTGATCCATCTCGTGGTCGGCTGAAACGCCCAATAGGTCATGTAGTTCGGGCCTATCTGGATGCCGATCGTGAATTCCACGTCCTCGGCGGTTAACGGCTCTCCGTCGTTCCAGAAGACGTTCTCGGTCAGGTTGTACTCCCAGATCGACCCCATGGGCCAATCCGCCGGGTCGTCGCATTTTAAAGATGAAAAATCGGAGGGAACTTCCTGGGAGGCGGCGGTCGGGCCGTCCATGAACCAGCCGCTCTTGACGAGGCTGGGCCATGTATCATCGTATACGCTCGGAAAGAAAAGATAGTCGTATATGAAATCCATGATAATGTACTCATTGTCCTCTATCGCCGCGAACGGGTTCAGGGTCGAAACATCGTTCTTCATCCCTATCGTGAAGACTTTTTCGCTCTCACCATCTGCAGCTGAGCCCGCTATCGCTATCTGAAAAGTGCAAAGCAATATGGATGCGGCGATTATTGCGGTAGCCATGGCTCGCCTTTCACGTGCGGTTTCATGTTTGAGCCTGCACGACGAAAGTCTCTGCAAGCGCGGCTTGCGGCCGTCTTTCCCCCGATTTTCCCCCTGCATTATTTCTGAACCGAATTACTCCTGCAGTGGTATAAATGTTTTTCATCCCGAGTTTTCAATTTGATTTTTTACGCTTTCCAGTTCCGAATTTGATCACCGTTTGAGGATTCGAAGATAACGCATTATATCGGGATCTAGCCTTTCGCCTTGGCGGATCGAAGATGAGTAGAAATATCATTTACGATATGTGTGAGAAAATGAGAGCATTCAACTGCAGTTGAGAAATATGAGGCACTCGCTCACGTATAAGGTCAAAGAATTGGCGTCGAATCTGGGCGCGGACATGGTAGGAATCGCCTCTCAAAAATCCTTCTCGAAAGCGCCGCATGGTCATCGCCCTCAAGATTTACTGAGGGACGCCAAGAGCGTGATCGTGATCGCCGTTAGCTTACCCGAGTCGTCCTTCGAATCGGCACCGAGCCGGGAGTACTCAGCCGCGTATTTGGCTGCCAACTCGGAGCTCAACCGCATTGCGTTCCACATCTCAAAATTGTTGGAGAAAGAGGGATTCAGAGCGATACAGATACCTGCCGCCATGCCCTACGATTACGAGACCGATATGGGCGACCTCTCCCACAGGCATGCCGCGAATCTCGCGGGCCTTGGAAGTTTTGGAAAGAGCTGCCTTCTGCTCACGGAGAGATTCGGTCCAAGGGTGCGTCTGGTATCAGTGGCGACCAATGCCGAACTGTCGCATGATCCGCGATCGGATCTAGATCATTGTGGTTCGTGCACAAAATGCCTCGACGCGTGTCCTTCAGGCGCTCTCAGCGGTCCCGGGATAATCGACAAGAAGAAGTGCAACGAACAGCACGAGAAGGTAGGGGAAGAGCTGGGGCTAAGCGATGAGGAGCAGATATGCGGTGTATGCATCAAGGTCTGCCCAGTTGGCAAACCAATCGATTGAGCAACCCTATTCTTTTTCGAATCGATGCATCCCAATGCCGCATAAATGTTAATTATCCGATAACCCGTCATCGGCGCAGGGAGGAGACACATGCCCAGAGTTCTTATATGCTATCATTCGAAGACCGGCAACACCGAGGCCATGGCGTACAAGATCGCAGATGGCGTCAGGGAGGCCGGCGTGGACGTGGATGTGAAGAAGGTGTCCGAGACCAAGCAGTCCGACCTGGTGAATTATGACGGCATCGTGTACGGCTCGCCGACATATTTCGGCGGATGCGCGGGCGAGCTGAAGAGCTTCATTGACAAATGCATGCCGATCTACGAGCAGCTAGAGGGCAAGGTGGGCGGAGCGTTCACCTCCAGCGATGCGATAGCCGGGGGGAACGAGACGACGATAATGCAGATCGTCCAGGTGCACATGATGTGCGGAATGGTCGTTACCGGGGACACGGAGGGCGAGCCGTACGGCCCGGTATCGATCGGGAAGCCCGACGCCGAAGTCGAGAAGAACTGCGTACTGTACGGGAAGAGGATAGCGAACCTAGTGAAGAAGCTCCACGGGTAGGCGCTCGTTAAATCAATGCTTCGCATGCATTCATTTCGAATCTGACTTCGTCAAATTAGATTCTGGCATCGCTTCCAATTTCTCTTCAGAAAGAATCTTCTCTGTGGCCAACGATTCCCTATTCTCCGAATCATCCTTACATTCTCGCGGTCCTGGCAAGGAGGAATAGAATCACCGAAGTCACGATGGGAATGGCAAACTATGTTGACTCGGGTATCGGCGCGGGGTCGTACTACTGCCTGTATATGCCGTATGTCGCCTCACCGGAGTATTCCCAAACGGCCGTTTGGTCCCTGATGCATCTCAATTAAAAAATCGTTTTTTCATAAATACTGGCACATGCTAATCAATATTATCAATCCTGATATCCGAGGAGTCACTTATTAATGACCATCTATGCCTGAAATATCGTCACATAACCGTATCTCTAGATGGAGTGAAATGTTGAGTTTAATTACACCTCCGGTCAGAAGTCGGTTGGACTTTGCAGTTCAATCAGAGGCGGTTCGATTTACTCAATCAAAGGAGTAGGAAAGTATGTTCTGGAATGATAGAAATGTTTCGCTCGGTAGAAGATCGATGTCGGCGATTGTGGCCATATCTATGTTGCTAGCGCTGCTTCCGGCAGTCGCGGACGATGCTGGAGCAGACGAGGGCGGTGCCTGCAGCTTCGGGTATACCTGGACTGACAGCCTTCTTCCGGCTCCGGCCGTCGGCTATAACTGGATAGAGATCAACGGTACCGGCACAAATACCAGAGTCACCGGTGACGACTCTTATGGCGGTCCGTACCCCATTGGATTCGACTTCAGCTTCTTCGGCAACACATATAATGACTTCTAAGTCAGCACAAACGGCATCATCACGTTCGGGTCCGGATCATCCGTCTACTCCAACCAAAATATTCCTGTCACCACCAACCCGGACAACCTGCTTGCCGTTTATTGGGACGATATGTGCGTCGATTACTCGTCATATAATGACGGTATAATATTCTACGAGACGCGCGGGGCATCCCCGAACCAGCAGCTCGTGGTCGAGTGGTGGGAGATATCGCGTCTCGGAAACTTCGATCACATGACCTTCGAGGCGATCCTGAATGAGACGGGCGAGATATGGTTCCAGTACGCCACCCTCAACGGCATGACTGGCTCCAGTGCAACAATCGGGATCGAGGACTCCGTTGGCACAGACGCCTGCAGCTACTCCTACAATACCGCATCCCTCTCGGACAACATGTCCATCAGATTCTCGATGCCGCCTGTCACAATTGAATCTGACCAGGACGGCTACGCATTGCCCGGAGAGGATGAGCCATATACTCTTACTATCACGAACTACCTCGGATTCGCGGACTCATTCGACCTGACCGCGGTTTCGGAGAACGGTTGGACGGTGACCTTCTATGATGCGACCGGGACGGTCCCGCTCGTGGACACGAACGGCGATGCTGGCGGTCATCCCGATACCGGTGACATAGCGCCTGGCACATCGATCAACATCGTGGTGAACGTCACTGTGCCGCTCGCGCCCGGTGTTTCTTCTGATATAACGAATGTCACAGCGACATCGTTCACAAACCCGCTCGAGAGCGACATGTGCACGCTTACGACCCATGTCTTCTCGCAGTTCGGCGGCTCCCATGCCGATCACGGGCAGGACGACACCGGGAACGGCAAATTCGACTGGCTGGTCATCGAGGCCGAGGTCAATGTGAGCGCAGCCGGGACATTCAACGTCCTATGCGACATGTACAATCAAGCAGTGACCCTATACGTCACATATGGAATAAACACCACCGCGCTTGGCGCCGGCTTACAGACGGTTTGGATATTCCTTGACGGGATGACGATCAACAGCAGAGGCGTCGACGGACCGTACACGGTATACCTGTACCTTTACGACGAGTTCTGGACGCTCCATGATAGCGTGACATACCTCACCGCCGCATACTCGTCCGACGACTTCCAGTGCATAGCGGAATTCGAGCCTCCGCACTCGGACAGCGGCAACAACACCGATGCCGACCCGTACTTCGAGTACCTATTGGTCGAGGCGGTCGTGAACGCGACCGTAGCCGGGAATTACCGCGTAGATGCGTATCTCTACAATACGACCACCGGCCTCATAGAATCGATTTCGAGCAGCACGTTCCTCGGTGCTGGCATCAACATCGTCGAGTTCATGTTCGATGGCATGCAGATCAACACGAACGGCGGGAACGGCCCATACGAGGTGCAGCTGGAGCTGTACGACATGGGCTGGAATCTACTAGATGTCGATGCGTTCAACACATCTGCCTATCTCGTCGATGATTTCCAGCCGCTGCCCCCGGCTTTCACGCCGCCCTTTTACGATGACTTCGAGACCGGGATATTCGGCGGAAGCACCAGCGTGAACTGGACCCGGGACGACGTCACTCTTGCAGATGTCGGGATGCAGACTTCGAACTCCGGCATATACTCGATGTACACGATGGGCGGGGCGGTCACCGTGACCTCCTGGACCATCAACCTGACCTCTCTATCGGAGGCGCAGCTGCGCTGCTGGATACAAATGGGGTCCGATCTCTTCAGCGAGGACCCGGACCCAGGCGAGGATCTGCTGATCGAGTACAGGAACGCGACCGGTGCCTGGAATCTGTTAGATACCTTCACGGACGAAGGCGTTGCTGGCCAGATCCACAAGAAATCGTACATATTGCCAGCGGACGCGATCGGTCCGGACTTCCAGGTGAGGTTCAGGCAGCTCGGCGGGAGCGGGCCAGGCAACGACTACTGGCACATCGACGATGTGTACGTCGGCGAGCCCATCTCCCATTTCGAGCCGCCGCATGCCGACTGGGGCAGGGACACGGACGGAAACAGCCGGTACGAGCACCTTGTGGTAGAGGTGGCTTTGAACATCACCGACGACGGGGAGTACACGGTCGAGGGATACCTGTACGACATGTTCTCGAACGAGATCGGACACATCTCCAACACCACCGATCTGCTGGCCGGGCTCAGAGCCGTGGAGCTCTGGTTCGACGGCGGACTGATCAACATCAACGGGGTCAACGGCCCGTACACCGTCGATCTCACACTCTCCCAGACCTCCATAGGGGTCATTGACGGCGACACCCATACCACGAACGCCTTCCTGTTCTCCGAGTTCGACTTACCCCCGAGGCTTACGGCTCCTTGGTACGAGGATTTCGAGTCCGGGAGCCTCGAGGGCACGAGTGGGTACAACTGGTCCACGACAGACACCTCCCTCTCCGGCGTGAACATGTTGACTTCGAACTCCGGTGACTACTCGATGTACACCATGGGCGGGGTCGTGACGGTCAGCTCTTGGTACATCAACCTGAGCGGACTGCCCGAGGCGCAGGTGATCTGCTGGATACAGAGGGGCGACCTCGGCTTCAGCGAGTCGCCTGGCGCGGGCGATAACCTCGTGCTGGAGTACTACAGCGACTTCGGCTTCTGGAATTTCCTGCAGACCTTCCTCGGCTCCGGCCCCGCTGGGGAGGAGATCGTATTCGAGACCACGCTTCCCGCGGACGCGCTGCACTCGGACTTCAGGCTGAGGTTCAGGCAGATCGGCGGAGGCGGGATCGGCAACGACTATTGGCACATCGACGATGTCTATGTCGGTCCGCCGCTGACATTCGCCGCGCTCGCGCCGCCGCACTCGGAATCCACCCCGGACCTGAACGGCGACGGGCTGTACGACAGCCTCACGATCGGGGTCAATGTCAGCGTGGCCGATGCGGGCGTCTACATCGTGAGCGGCACTTTGAGGGACAGCGGTACGCTGACCCTGCTCGGGACCGATTCCGAATCGGTCTATCTTACATCGGGGATGCACTCTATCGACCTCAGATTCCCAGGGGGCCCGATGAACACATCGGGTCTCGACGGTCCGTACGAGGTCACCATCACGTTGGACCACGGTATCTGGGGATTGCTGGAGACGGGCTTGCATGTGTCGAGCGCGTACCTGGCATCCGAGTTCAACGGGCCGAACGTCGCGCCGATTGCGGAGTTCCAGATATCTCCGCTCACTGGCGACACGGCCACATCGTTCTCGTTCGACGCGTCCAATAGCAGCGATGTCGAGGACCCGGACTGGCTGCTCGGGATGAGGTGGGACTGGGATAGCGACGGAACCTGGGACACCTCGTGGGCTTCGCTCGGCACCGCGGCTCATTCATTTGCGACCCCGGGCACATACAACATCACCCTGGAGGTCAGGGACAGCGGCGAGCTCACGGGCATCATGACGCACGCGCTGAATGTATCCGAGGGTCCGCCGATCACGAGTGCGGAGCTCTCTGGAACCGAGGGATCGAACGGCTGGTACACCTCCGAGGTCGAGGTCACCCTGACAGCGACGGATGACGCGAGCGGAGTCAACTACACGATGTACCGCATAGGCTCGGGCGACTGGGAGGAATATACCAGCGCGATAGTCCTCGACGAGGACGGCGAGTTCACGGTATACTTCTACTCGGTCGACAACCTGGGCCTGACGGAGAGCACTAAATCGGTGAGCGTCAGCATAGATGCGACACCGCCTTCGCTTTCAATCGACCAGGAAGACGGCACCGAGTTCCCGGCGGACGGGGCGATCGTCATATCCTGGACGGCTTCGGACGCGACCAGCGGGCTGAGCGACATCGAAATCCTGGTCGACGGCGGTAGCGCGCAGCCGCTCGGTGCGGCCGCGACCTCGGTCGACCTCGCGGGCCTGACCGCGGGCGAGCACTACATCATCGTCAGGGCGGTCGACGAGGCTGGGCTGGAGACGGAGATCAGGCTCGACTTCACGGTCGAGGCCACGACCGGGGGCACGACGACCTTCGACGATATCTAGCTCTGGCTGATCCTCATCGTCATAGCAGCTGCTGTCGGGATATTCCTGATACTCTTCCTCTTCAAGCGGAAAAAGAAGGAGCCGGCGCAGCAGACGATAGTGGGCGAGGTGCCACCGCCGCCACCGCCCGACATGCAGTAATTGCAGACAGAACCTAACGCAACAAAACC
>DSAX01000123.1 GCA_011046235.1 Methanobacteriota archaeon
CTCTTGAAGAGGGTCGTGGGCCTAACCGAGGATATCCCAGTCGAGAATGTGAAGACGAACGAGCCGCTCATGCTCAGCGCAGGCACGGCCACGACCGTCGGAATCGTCAAGAGCGGGCGCGAGGAGAGCGCCGAGGTATCATTGAAGATACCCATTTGCGCGACCAAGGGGCAGAGGATTGCCATATCGAGGAGGATAGCCGGCAAGTGGAGGCTTATCGGCTACGGAATTATCGATTGAATTATCTGCGGGGGAGATGTTGTTGATCTCCGGAATCAGGGCGGTGGTCCTGGACACGAACGCGCTCATGATGCCTTTTCAGTTCGAAATCAACATCGACAGAGAGATCGAGCGACTTTTAGGAGGAGTCAGAATCGTCGTTCCCTCATGCGTGATTGACGAGCTGGATGCTCTCGACACGCCGGAAGCGAAGGGCGCCCGTCGACTAAGCAAGAAATACGAGTCCGTCGATGTCCAGGAGAAGGGAGACCGAGGGGTGCTCGAGGCCGCCAAAAGTTGCGGCGCCGCAGTAGTCACCAATGACCAAGAATTTATCGAGATACTCAGAAAGTCATCTGTGCCAGTGATAAGGATGAGGGAGTGCCAGTATCTCGAATTCGCCTAGAAAGCGTGAAATTTTTCACGAAGCTTTTTTATCCCATTGACATATAGAGGCTGTCGATGAGGAACAAGCACATCGCTACGCTGAAGCAGATTGCTCTGCTTGGCGGCGTGCACGACTACATTGCGATTTCATCGCGGGAGCTGGGTGAACTCCTGGACATCAGCCAGCAATCTGCCTCAAAGAAGATACTGGAGCTGCTTTCTCACGGGCTCATCGAGCGCGACCTCGGTGCCCGGAGGCAGAGGATCAGGCTGACGGAGAAGGGGTTCGACCTTCTTAGAAAGGAATATTCCGACTACCAGCGCATCTTCGAGATGAAGGATCACCTAGTGATAATCGGGAATGTGATCTCCGGGCTGGGCGAAGGGCAGTATTACATCAACCAGCCTGAATATCTGGACCAGTTCCAGAAGAAGCTCTGGTTCAAGCCGTATGAGGGTACCCTGAACGTGAAGATCGCTGAGCAGGAGCTGCCGAAGCTGGACATCCTGCAGAAGGCGGAGGGGATCATGATAAAGGGCTTCGAAAAGGAGGGCCGGACCTTCGGGGACGTGAAGGCGTTCCTCGCGAAGATCCACAACATGGAGTGCGCAGTCGTCATGCCCAGCAGATCGCACTATACGAACGTCATCGAGATCACCTGCAAGTACCACCTCAGAAGGACGCTCGGAATAAGGGACGGCGACCAGGTGGAAGTCATCGTATCCCTCTCGAGCTGAACGAAATTACCATTTTTTCTCTATGTACTGGATGGCCGATTCGAATATCGCCCATCCGTCACCGAATTCGTTCGGCCCACCCCGCCTGGTCCACTCCGGGGACAGGAAGTTGAAGAACGCCCTCTCTGGGTGGGGCATCAGCCCGAGGACATTGCCGATGGAGTTGCATATCCCGGCGATTCCATCTACGGAGCCGTTCGGGCACCATGGGTAATCCGCATAGTTCCCGATCGAGTCCGTATACCTGAACACGACCATGTCCTCGTCGTCCAGCAAAGAGACGATCTTCTCCTCCTCGTCCGAGGGGAACATGAGCTTCCCCTCCGCGTGCGCCGACGGGAACATGACGACCTTCTTCTTGGGCAGCAGCGCAGTGAACAGGCACCTGCCCTCGTTCTCGTTCACGAGGTAGGTCGGCCTGCACTCGAACCGGTTGGAATCGTTCGTGCCCAGCACCGCCCTTGGCACTGGTGACATGATCTCATCGATGCCCGGAAGCAGCCCGGTCTCGACCAGCACCTGGAAGCCGTTGCAGATGCCGAGCACGGGCGAACCCCTCTCCACGAACGAGCGCAACTGGTCCTCCAGGGCGCTCTTGATTCTTGCAGCGAATATCGCCCCTGCCCGGACATAGTCTCCCGAGGAAAAACCGCCGGGTATCATGAGCATCTGGTAGTCGAGCAGATCCCTCTTCCTATTCTCCGAGGATTTTCCAGTAAGCTGCTTCAGGTGGACGATCTCGGGGGATGCTCCGAGCCGGTTGAAGCTGTCGAAGGTCTCCTGCTCGCAGTTGGTGCCCTCGATCCTCAGCACGCAGATGCGGATCTCCTCGCGCTTCATTTTTCGATCACCCCATGATCTCCCAAAGCTTCATCGACCACCGGCATTCTATCTCAGCAACCGTTTGTTCGAACAGTATCTCCTCACCGTCGTAGATCATGACCGAGCTTTCGCCGACGCTCCCGATCTTAGTCAGCTCGACCCCCGCGGGCGGTTCAAGCTTCGTCCCATGCTCGACCTCTACCAGCCATCTAGTCGGGCTCTCGGAGAACAGCTTGACATCGCTCCTCAGGCCGATATCGAAAGTCGACAGGTCTATCTCTGCCCCCATGGAGCCGCCCACGGCCATTTCGCAGAGCGCGGTCGCGATGCCACCTTCCGAGATATCGTGGCAGCTCAATATCTTGTCTTTTTCGATATTGTCAATCAGGAAATTGATCGATTGGGACAGGACTTCCAGATCTACCTCTGGCACTTTGGCCGACCGGCCGTTGTTCCTCATGAAATATTGCGTCCCGGCCATCGCGTCCTGGGTCCTGCCTATCAGGTAGATATCCGAGCCTTCGCGTTTCAGGTCCGAGGTAATGCATCGACAGATGTCTTCTACGATCCCGCATCCCAGGACGACGGGCGTGGGAAGGACCGTCCCGGTCGGAGCCTCGTTGTAGAAGCTGACATTTCCCGAGGGTATTGGCAGGTCAAGATGAGCCGCCGCCTCTCCGATCCCGCGTACTGCCTCTCTGAACATTCCCAGCACCTCGGGTTTCTCCGGGTTGCCGAAGTTGAGGCAGTCGGTGAGCGAATGCGGCCTCGCTCCAACCGACGCGAGGTTCCTGCAGACCTCGTCGATGATCATCATGCTGCCCCGGTACGGGTCAATCGCGACCGCGTAAGGGTTAGAGGAAACCGAAAGAGCGAGGCCCTTCGCCGAGTCCTCAACCGGCTTAAGTACGGCGGCGTCCCCGTGGGTGGAATGCCCTGGGAGCCCCTGGAGCGGCTTGATGACGGTGCCTCCCCGGACCTCGTGATCGTACTGTCTTATCACCCACTCCCTGCTGCATACATTGATAGAAGAGAGCATGTCCAGTATTTCGACATCGTACCTTTCAAGCTCCTCTGGATACGCCTCTTCGATATCGCTTGACACGCTATCGATGTTGCAGGGACGGCAGTATTCTGGACCAGAGGTGAGGAACTCGAGATCCATCTCGAAGACTTTAACGCCGTTAAATATCAATGTCACCGTCCTCTCCTGAATCGTATGCCCGACCTTGGTAGCGGGGACATCGTAGAGCGAGAATATCTCGAGGACCTTGTCGGCATCGTCCTCCTTAACGGAGAGCATCATCCTCTCCTGTGATTCAGAGACCCAAATTTCCCAGGGGGCAAGGCCGGACTCCTTGAGCGGGACCTTGTCGAGATCGACGATCGCACCGCAGCCTCCGGAGAGAGCAATCTCTCCGACGACGCAGCTCAGGCCGCCGCCTCCTAAGTCCTTCATTCCGCTAATCAGCCCATCCCTATTGGCCTCAAGTACAGCATGGATCAGTGGTTCCTTCATAATCGGATCGCCCAGCTGGACTGCGCCTCTAGACTCTTCGTCGCTCTTCTCGGTAAGCACGGCCGACGCGAATGTAACGCCGTGAATTCCATCGCGACCAGTCCTGCCTCCGACGAGTATTAGCGTCTCATCCGCCCCACCTACGGAGTTCTTCTTCAGCTCCTCGATCTTCGCGATTCCGACGCACCCGACATTGACGAGGCAGTTGCCGACGTATCCGTCGTCGAACCAGACTCCTCCGCTGACCGTCGGTATCCCGACCCTGTTTCCGTAGTCGCGTATACCCGCGACCACTCCTGAGAAGAGGTATTTCGGATGCTTGATGCCTACAGGTATGTTTTCGTGCTTGATCTCTAGCGGTCCGAAGAATAGGGGATCTATCAACGCAATCGGCTGTGCGCCCATGCAGAGCACATCCCTGATGATCCCGCCGATCCCAGTCGCGGCACCGCCATACGGCTCAACGGCGCTCGGGTGGTTATGACTCTCGATCCTGAGTGCGTAAGCGTGCTTGTCGTCAAAACGCATAACGCCCGCATCGCCGCGCAGCAGTACATCACGATTGTCAATCCCGGTGATGAACTCCTTAAGGAAAACCTTTGAGCTCTTGTAGCAGCAATGCTCGCTCCAAGCCTGGCCGATCGACTGCAACTCGACATCGGTAGGCAGCCTGCCCTTGCCCTCGAAATGCTCCCTTATACGCTTCATCTCGTCCAGGGAAAGGGCGATTCCGAGCTCATGCGAGAGCGACTCGAGCTGGTCGTCAGTTGCGGAAAATAGATCTATCTGGAATATCTCGAAGGGGGCGTCGATCCGCTTCAACAGGGGCTGGGACATTGTCGATATCCTCACTTGAATTCTATCGAGTACCGGTGTATGACCGGGTTGGCGAGAAGACGCCTGCACATCTCCTCAACAGCCTCTTTTTGGTCTCCAACCGATTCGCTCAGAGTTATCTCGAAAGCCTTAACGGAGCGGACTCGTTCAATTCCCGAAAAACCGAGAAGCTCCAGAGCCTTCTGAGTGTTCGCCCCTTCTGGGTCTGATACGCCTTCCTTGAGTTCGATCCTAACCTCGGCGACCACCAATATATCCCCTCTTGCTCCAAGAATGGAATGGTATTATTTACTGCTTTCTTGAAAACCAGCTGGATGCAGCTGGGGTTAATGTCGCTTGTTGTGATCGATCGCAAAAACCGGCTATTTGTGTTGCGGCTTCATCTTCCTGGCAAACACGAGATATCCGGTATGCCCAAGCATATCGAAGCTAGGCCTTATCCCCCGATCGTGTACTACCATGTCCCTTTGCAATGTCTCGATGGCTCTCACGTCGGAGAAGCCGCCCGAGACGAGGGATTTGTATACGTTCTCGACCTGGTTGGCCGTCGGAACGAACGCGCAGAAGCTACCGCCCAGCCTCAGCGAGCAAAACGCTGATTCGATGCAATCCCACGGGTTCGGAATGTCCAAAATGACCGCATCCACCTTCTCCTCGGATATACCGGCGCAGATATCCTTATGGACGATTGTCCATCGGTCGTCGAGGCCAGCACCATGGACGTTCTTGGCAGCGATCGAGGCGAATTCGTCGTTGATTTCGTAGGTCCAGACCTTGCCATCATCCCCCACAGCGGAGAGGAGGGCGATCGTGAGAGCCCCGGATCCGGCACCCCCCTCCACAACCCGCGACCCGTATCTGAGGCTACAGTGGTGAACGATAACCGCGATGTCCTTCGGGGTTATTATCTGGGCCTTCCTCTTGATCATGGACAAGATATCTCCGAGGGAGGCTGCGCACACGGTCATCTTTCTTTCGCCGACGGTCATCTCACCGCCGTTGAGCGCCTCCCTCAGCTGATCGGATCTAATGGTTCCGAGGCCGGAGACCTTGGTCATCTGGTCATCGCCGATGCGCGCCAGGTATCTCCTCCCCTTCTCATCGACGATCAGAACGACTTCATCGGCTGCCATCTGATGGGGCTATTGCGAATTGGGATTGATAACATTTACCGGGGGTGCGGCCGGTCCGCGTTGATCAGTCCCAATCCTGAACGCTCTTGGTGCCGAGCCTCAGTCCGCAACCTGGGCAGTCCATATCGGAGTAGCCTATCGCGGCTCCGCACTCAGGACAGCGGGGAAGAGAGGCCTTCTTCTCCGCATCCTTCCGTGCGGTTTTTTTCTCGGAAGAGACACCCGCCCTCATGGGAGAGTAAAGGCCGTAATACTCCACGGAGGACGGCTTCTTCAAGTAATCGGGAGCGGTATAGCTCGGTCTGTCCAGGTGCAGGATCGTATCCTCTTTGTTTGCCTTTTTTCCTCTGCTTCCGAAGCGGATCTTCAGGTGTAATTTCCCCGAGAGCAGCAGAATTATCCATACGGCTATCGCGACCAACGACAGAATAAGCCAACCAAGCAGAAACGCATTCACTCATTTCACCCGATTGCACTGCTCGATACCTGCAGTTTGTCCAATGAACGATCGGGTACTTGAATTTTGTATTTTTTCGTCGAATGCGCATGTTCGATCCCCGTGTTCATCCGCCGTTTCGCCGAGCGGCCGGATGAATCCGCTCTTCGACATGAACGTGTAAACATATCGTTCATGTCATAAGCCGATTGAGAAATATCGAGCGGTTCGCGGTAGCCAGAGATGCCGATTTTATGCGGCTGCAGCACAGGATTTGATGCTTCTATGGATATCATCATTTACATGATCTGATTGCATAGCCTAATAAAATCTTAAATAAGCGTCCAGCCGTTCATAGGCCGGAATCGAAGGGGAGAATCTATTGGCAATTGAGGAGGCAAGTGCGCTCCATTTCGCAATAAAATCCCCTGTCAATCGCGCTCCCTCGGCTAAAGGGGGGATGCGATACGAGGATGCGAGAGAAAGGTGATTCAATGAAGATGGCTCTCAAATCGGACCCGTCTAAATGTATTGGCTGTATGCTCTGTACGCTCGCCTGCTCGGCGAAGCATTTGAAGACTTTCAACCCCGAGTTCAGCAGAACGGGAGTCGTGGACAGGTATCCTGAGCCGGGAGACTACTACATCCGCCACTGTATTCAGTGCGAGGAACACCCGTGCGTGGAATCCTGCCCGGAAGAGGCGTTCTACGAGGACGAGAAGCTGGGCATCTGGATGATTGACTGGGAGCTCTGCACCGGATGCGGATCCTGCGTCGAGGTATGCCCGTACGATGGCTGCTGGCTGAGCCCGGACGACAAATCGCTCAAGTGCGACCTGTGCGGGGGCGACCCGGAGTGCGTCCAGGTATGTCCGAAGGGTGTATATGAGCTTGTGAAGGAGGACTGATCGATATGGCCGTCAGCGGTTACAACGGAAAGGTTCTGCGCGTCGATCTCGGCAAGGGCACTACCTCGGTAGAGCCGCTCAAGGAGGAGTGGGCCGAGAAGTTCATCGGCGGAAAGGGTCTGGGAGCGAGGTATCTATGGGACGAGCTGAAGCCGGGGACCGACCCGCTTTCTCCGGATAATGTTCTGATGGTCTGGACCGGCCCGCTCGGAGGGACCATGATCCCGCTCTCCGGGAGATATGTGATAATCACGAAGTCTCCAGCAACCGATACTTTCCTCGACTCCTACGTCGGGGGACACGTGGCGCACGAGCTGAAATGGTCAGGATTTGACGGCGTTATTATCAATGGCAAGTCGGACAAGCCAGTATACCTGTCAATCAAGGACGGCAAGGCCGAGCTGAGAGACGCCTCGAAGATCTGGGGCAAGGACATCGGCGAGACCCAGAAGATCATACGCGAGGAGCTCGGAGACGACAAGACGAGGGTCATCTCGATCGGCCCTGCGGGGGAGAACATGTCCAAGATAGCCTGCATCGGCTCGGATCTCTACAGACAGGCAGGAAGGGGCGGAGGCGGCGCCGTGATGGGCAGCAAGAACCTGAAGGCGATCGCCGTCAGGGGAACCCTCGGAATGAAGGTGGACAACATCGAGAAGCTCGTGGAGCAGTGCAAGAAGTACTACCAGGACGCCCTGAAGAACCCGGACAACGACTGGGCGATAACCGACGGTACGCCGCTGCTGATCGACGCGAGCAATGACGCCGGTATCCTCCCGACGAACAACTTCCAGAGCGGCGTATTCGACAAGAAGGACGGCATGAACAGCGAGGCCCTGAAGGCGAAGGTCGGGGAGAGGAGGAAGGCGTGCCTCGCCTGCGTGCTCGCCTGCGGCACATTCAGCAAGGTGCGGGACGGCCCGTTCAAGGGCGCGGCCGTCGAAGGACCCGAGTACGAGACGCTCGGGCTCTGCGGCTCCAACTGCGGCATCGACGACATCAACGCGATCGTCAAGTTCAACATCGACTGCGACTTCCTGGGAATCGATACGATATCCGCGGGCGCCACCGTGGGAATGGCCATGGAGATGTACGAGAAGGGGCTGCTCACGAAGGAGGATACGGACGGGCTCGAGCTCAAGTTCGGCAACGTCGACGCGTATGTGAAGATGCCAAAGATCATGGCGTACAGAAAGGGCAAGCTCGGAGAGCTCTTAGGCGATGGAGCGAGCGCGGCGGCGAAGAAGCTCGGCGGAGACGCCTTCAACTATGTCGTCCAGGTCAAGGGGCTGGAGTATCCGGCGTACGACCCGAGGGGCACCATCGGAATGGCCATAGCATATGCCACATCCGACCGCGGAGCGTGCCATCAGAGGGCTTGGCCGGCGGCATCCGAAGCATACGGGGACTTAGACCCGTGGACTACAGAAGGAAAGGCGGAACTGGTTGCCGGGGAGCAGCGTGACAGGGCGATCAAGTACAGCATGATCTACTGCGACTTCCTCGGGATCGGACTCGACGGCATGGCGGAGCATTACAACGCGGTGACCGGAAAGAACGCGACCCAGGAGACCTTCGAGCAGATAGGAAAGAGGGTCTGGAACCTGACCAGGGCGTTCAATGCCCGAGAGGGATTCACCTCGAAGGACGACACGCTGCCGTACAAGATCGCCAACAACCCGATGCCCGATGGAAAGACCAAGGGCAAGGTCATCCCGCAGGCGGACTTCGATAAGATCATGAAGGAATACTACGCCTGGTGGAACTGGGACGACCAGGGAAGGCCGACGAAGGAGGCGCTGAAGGCCCTCCAGCTGGATGATATCGCAGCGCAACTGAGCTACTGAGACCGATATTTTGGCCGAAACCCTTTACCCAATCGATTTTATTACGCTCATCCGGGCTTTTTCCATACATCTAGAACGCCGCTTCGGCGCCACAAGTTCGATGTCTGGATGCCCGCGACATAATCAATAAAGAATTTATATGACCTGAGCCTTCGAGCCATTAATGCCCGTAGAATCCACCAACGAGGGACAGAGAAAAATCTGGTTCTATATCTCGATCCTACTGATCATACTGGGCATCGCATTCTACTGGGGATGGGGGATCTCCTACGGCACCTGGAACCTTTTGGCGAGGGAGGGGCTCGGCGCGTATATTATAACAGTCATGCTGCTGGGTTTCGGAATAATCGGAGCGATACTCAACAGACCGAAGAAAAGCTGAGATCTTTTGGCGAAGCAGATCGCTCAGAGCTGTTTGGCAATGTATATCATCGATGCGGGTTCCTTGCCGCAGACTACGCATTTCTTGCCGTGAATCGTGTCCTTCTCTTCGATCGATGTTCCGAGGATGTTCCTGTCGGTTGCGGTCTCTATCTCCCGGCCGCACTCTTCGGACCCGCACCATCCCAGACGCACCATCTTATCGGGCAGGTCGTTCAACGAGCCGACCTCCACGATGTTTTTCCCGAGCTCCTGCTCGGCCCTCTGAAACATCTGCTCCGATATCTTGTCGAGAATGGACGGTATCTCCTCAGCGACCTTGTCCCTCGGGATCTGGACTCTCTCAGAGGTATCCCTTCTCGCGGCGGTCACGACGCCCTTTTCGATGTCCCTGGGTCCGAGTTCCAAACGCAGCGGAACACCCCTGAGCTCCCAGTAGTAGAACTTGTTCCCCGGGCGAAGGTCACTCGAATCGATATGAGCCCTGATACCGGCTCTCGTCAGCTCCTCCATGAGCGCCTCGCTCTCCCTGTTGACGACTTCGAGAGAGCCCTTGGCGGGGATCGGCACGATGACCGCCTGGTAGGGCGCGATATCCGGGGGAAGAATTATCCCCTTGTCGTCCCCGTGGACCGCAATGATGGAGCCGACCAGCCTCTCGCTCATCCCGAATGTGGTTTGATGGACGTACTTGTGGTCGCCCTTCTCGTCCTCGTAGCGGATATCGTATGGCCGCGAGAAGTTCTCCAGATACTGGTGGATGGAGCCGATCTGGAGGCTCCTTCCCGACGGGAGCAGAATGTCTATCCCTATCGTGTAGTGCGCCCCCGGAAACTTGTCCCAATCGGTCCTCTTCAGCAGCAGATACGGCAGGCATAGGTGCCTTGAGAATCGTTCCAGTATCTCCAGGTTCTCCCGGATCTGCTCCTCCGCCCCTGCCTCGTCCGCGTGACAAGTATGCGACTCGAAGAAGTGGATCTCCCTGACCCTGATGAACGCGCGGGTCATCTTGGTCTCGTATCGGAAAACATTGACTATCTGGTATAGCTTCAGCGGCAGGTCCGCGTGCGATCTGACCCAGACGGAGAACATGGGGTACATCGCCGTCTCGCTCGTGGGCCTTAGCAGAAGCCGCACATCGAGCGGGTTGAGGCCCGCGTGCGTCACCCAAAACACCTCGGAATCGAATCCCTTGATGTGGTCCTTTTCCTTGGAGAACTCGCTCTCCGGTATGAGGAGCGGAAAGCAGACCTCCTGGTGGCCGGTCGAGTCGAGGTTCTCCCGGATGTATCCGTCGATCAGCCGCATTATCCTCCAGCCGTAGGGGGTCCAGACGTTCATCCCCTTGACCGGGTAGCGTTTGTCCGTCAGCCCGGCCAGCTCGACGATCTCGTTGTACCACTCGCTGAAGTCCTCGCCTTTTTTCATCGAAGTCACATCGCAAATCACAGCTACCATATCAATATTATGCCGTCCTCTCGATCTCCCTGGCCACCGCCGGGGCGACGCTGAACGCAGTCGTCGGGTTCTCCAGGGTGTCCGAGGATATGACGAGGTCGCAGCAGGCCGACAGCCGGTCCAATGCGTTCGAGGCGAATAGCCCGTGGGTGCAGGCGGCAATTACCCGGCTGGCTCCTAGGCGCTTCAGCTCCTCGGCGGCGTTCACGATGGTGCCTCCGGTCGAGATTATATCGTCCACGATCGCGACCCTCTTGTCCCGGACATCGAGTTCCTTGGGCTCCATCCTGACCGTGCTCCCGTCGATCCGTTCTTTGACCAGGTAGTCGCTCGGAAGACCCGTCAGCTCCCCAATCCTGTTTGCCGTGAAGATCCTCCCCTGATCCGGGGAGATAACGAAGTCGACACCGATCTCCTTAAGCTTGCGGGCGATCTCCTCCGATGCGGAGACATTGAACGCCTGGGCAGACTCGAACCATCCCAGGATGGAATCGGCGTGGATGTCAACTGTGATCAACCGGTCTGGATAGATCTCGAGCGCCCTTGCGAGCGCCCGGGCACTGACCGGCTCCCCGGGTTTGAATTTCTTGTCCTGCCTCGCGTATCCGTAGTAGGGAACCACGAGTACGAAGCTGGAATAATCGAACTCCGAGACGGCGTCGCAGAGCATGAGCGTCTCGACCAACCTCTCATCTGGGTAGGTGTTGCTGACGACGACGACGGTCTTGCCGTCGAGCTCGCTGCGGACTCGTAAATATACCTCATTGTCCGGGAACCGCTTCTGCTCGATTTCTCCGTACGTCGCACCGGTCTGCTGAGCCAGTGCTGCCGATAATTTCGAGGATGACGATCCGCTCAGGATTATCATGGCAAATTCGCTCCGATGGGGATAGCGGGTGTGCCGTTATTGACTTTTTGCACCAAGCGTTTTTCATTTGACCAAGGCGCCTGGTTCAGCCAACTGGTCGGCCGCACTTCCGGACCCTGGGTTCATATGCAGAATGTAGACTCCCACGAATGCCACAACGCCCCCCGCGGTAGCCAACAGTATATGCTCAGGAAGTATGAAGTCCGTATCCCGGATCAGGAACACTATCGTCACCTGTATGACCACCGTGAGTATACCGGTAAGAGCGAACAGGACGGACGTGATCGACGCTCCCACCCTTCTCAGTCCCAAATTATATGTCAGGAAGCCGAGCGCCGGAAAGGAGGAAATGATCAGCAGGATGATCCAATCGCTCAGCGTCGGAAAGGAAATCAGGCCGGCCGCGATGCCCATTGCCAGGAGCATCAGCCCGGAGAGCAACAG
>DSAX01000122.1 GCA_011046235.1 Methanobacteriota archaeon
ATATATAGGTTTATACCTTAATATAATCGGCGCCAGGGGCTACCGGATCCTCGTATCCGCCTGGGAGCGCAACATTTAAGGCAAAAAATATGATTTGCGCACAATGGTTTCTAAGGACAGAATCTCCAAGATTTTGGATTCGTACGACCCGAAGAAAATCACTCTGGCAACGGCCTGCAGCCATACCTCGCTTCAGATCTTCCACGGTGCAAAGGAGGCCGGGTTCAAGACCCTGGGAATCGCGGTGCAGCAGAAGACAAAGATCTACGACGCGTTCCCGGCGGCCAAGCCAGACGAGTTCCTCTTTGCCGACAGCTATTCGGAGCTGCTCGATCATACCGACGAGCTGATCTCGAGGAATGTCATCGTCATCCCGCACGGCTCCTTCGTCGAGTACATGACCCCGAGGATTTTCGAGGGATGGGGCATCCCGACGTTCGGCAACCGTATGGTCCTCGAATGGGAGTCAGACAGGGAGAAGGAGAGGAACTGGATCACCTCCGCCGGGGTCAGAATGCCGGAGATCATAGAGGACGCCCAGAAGATTGACAGGCCCGTCCTCGTGAAGTATCACGGGGCCAAGGGCGGTCGCGGGTTCTTCATCGCCAAGGACTATCCGGAGTTCAAGATGGGCATCGACCACACCAAGAAATTCCATATCCAGGAATATGTGGTCGGGACCAGGTATTATGTGCACTTCTTCTACTCGCCGATACGTACCGAAGGTTATAGATTGAGCAAGGGGGTCCTCGAGGTCCTCTCCGCCGACAGGCGCGACGAGTCGAACATCGACGAGATGTACAAGCTCGGCTCCGCCGAGGAGCTCAAGCGCCTCGGCTTCTTCCCGTCCTTTGTCGTCACCGGCAATCTGCCGATCGTTATGAGGGAGTCGCTTCTGCCCAAGTTCTTCGAGATCGGCGAGAAGATCGTCGAGAGATCGTTCAAGCTGTTCGGGGGCATCATCGGACCTTTCTGCGTAGAGAGCATCGTCACGGACAACCTGGATATCGTGGTATTCGAGGTATCCGCGCGGATAGTAGCCGGCACCAACCCGTTCATCAACGGCTCGCCATATTCCGACTATATCGAACCCGGTCTTTCGACAGGAAAGCGGATCGCCCAGGAGATCAAGTTGGCCGTGAAAAAGGGGTTGATGAATGAAGTCATCTCCTGAGGGCTCGGAGGAGTTCATCTTCGTCTTGGCCGAGGCGGCCCTGGAGCTCGTCCCCGAGGAGATAGCGAGGGACGCCTGCGCGCTCGCACTCGCGAGAAGCAGGGGCAAGCAGGCCTCAAACACGCTTCTGGATTCCACCTACCATCACTCGGCCCAGAAACGCATTCCGGACGGCGATAGAAGGGGCAGGCCGGACATCGCGCACTTCTTTCTGCTGCTCTGCCTCGATTCGAGGCTGAACCGGGCTGGAAGGCTGAAGACGATCGTTCACACGAGGAACGACGAGCGCATCACCGTATCGCCGGATACACGGCTTCCCCCGACCTACCACCGGTTCGTGGGGCTGATGGAGAGCCTGTTCCAGAACGGGGCCGTGCCATCCAAAGACGAGCCGCTCATGAGGATCGAGAGAGGCTGGAAGCTCAGGGATGTCGTCTCGGCGGAGAAGTGCGACCGGGTCATACTGCTCGATCCAGCGGGGCCATCGGCGAGGCCGGAAGAGCTGCTCGGGCGGTCCGATGCCGTCAAGACCGCAATAATTATTGGGGGCTTTCCACACGGGGAGCTGATATCCGAGCTTGCCGGGGACATCGAGAAGGTCTCGCTGGGCATGGAGCCTCTGACGGCCTGGACGGTCGCAGCCGAGATGCTGTGCGCGGCACAGCTCGGGCTCAGATGACCTTCAATATCTCGTCTCTCTGGCTATACCTCAGCGTCCTTTTCTTGCCGCAGTCCAATATCTTCAGGCCATCCGATTTACGCGTCACCTTGCCAATAACCGAGGCGACAATCCCGCTCTCGATCAGGCCGTCCAGATATCCGTCGACCTTGCGCTGAGGGATGGACAGCAGCAGCGCCCCCGAGCCGAGCAGCCCGAGCGGGTCGATCCCGAAATGCTCGCATATCTTCTTCGTCTCCCCTCTTACGATTATATCCTCCTTGTCCACGAGGATGCCCTTGTCGGAAGCTGCGGCGATCTCGTAAAGGCCTACGGCCACTCCTCCCTCCGTGGGGTCGTGCATGGCGGTCGCGCCCATTTCCGCTCCCAGGAGCGCCTCCGGAACGACCGAAATCCCGGGGAAGTAGAGGTAGTTCTCCGCCCTCTTGACGAACGCCCTGGAGAACTTGGACAACAGCTCCTTCTTCTTCTCCCTGGCAAGCGTCGCGGTGCCCTCGATCCCCGCCCCCTTGGTCAGCACTAGGGCGTCTCCTGAGCGCGCCCCGCTTGTGAGCACCAGCTCCGATCTGCTGCAAATCCCGTGCACGTTGCCTACGACGATCGGCCGATCGAGCCATGGGGTGATCTCCGTATGTCCGCCCGTGACCGCTATGCCGAGTTCCCTGCAGGCCTTGTCTATCTGCTTGAAGATGTTCTCGACCCCCTTCTCGCCCAGCTTGGGCGGCAGGAGGAGCGTCGCGAGGAACCATTTTGGCCGCGCCCCCATGGTGGCAACATCATTGGCGTTGATGTGCACCGCATACCAGCCGATCTCGTCAATGGCGTATGTGATGGGGTCGGTCTTCAGAATGAGGCACCTGTCCCCAAGGTCGATGACCGCCGCATCCTCGCCGATCATAGGCCCGAGTATCACGCTCGGATCCTTCGCGCCCCGGTAACGGATCATCTTCCGGAGAAGCGGGTGCGGTAGCTTACCCGATTGAAGGGGCATGCGCAGCTCGATGTTCTGCGGATACATATTCTTTGCTCAACCTAAAGGCCGATTGGCTGGCGTTACATATCGAATGGTAGAAATAGGCCCTTTCGATGGCTCGATGGCCCTGTGAGAAAAAAATAAGAATACGTAGCAGCTTCAGACGGCTCGATGATAGCTGACAGAATCAACAGGGTGCAGGAATCCGGCACCATGAAGATGAAAGAGCTGGCAAGCAAGCTCAAGGAAGAGGGCAAGAAGGTTATCTCGTTCACGGTGGGGGAGCCTGACTTTGGAACGCCCAAGCACATTGTAGACGCTGCTATTGATGCATTGAACGCCGGTATGACGAAATATATCAACGCCCCTGGACTCCCGGAGCTCAGGGAGGCCATCGCCGAAAAGAGCAGGACTGAGAACAACATACCCTGCGATAAATCGAACGTGCTCGTCACCCCCACGAAGCACGCGATATTCCAGAGCCTGTTCGCAACGGTCAATCCCGGAGACGAGGTGCTGCTTCCTGACCCCTCCTGGGTCACATATTTCGCATGCATCTCCTTCGCGGAGGGAAAGGCAGTGCCGGTCCCGCTGCTCGAGGAGAACGAGTTCAGGATGACACCGGAGACGGTGGCCGAGAAGATCACGCCGAAATCCAAGGTCCTCATGATGAACAGCCCGTCCAACCCCTGCGGGTCGGTCTACACCGAGGAGGACATCAAGGGGATCGCGGACCTGGCCATCGACCACGACCTGATCGTCGTGACGGACGAGGTATACGAGAGGATCGTGTTCGACGGTGCCAAGCACCTTTCGATAGCCTCGCTCCCCGGCATGGCGGAGCGCACGATCACGGTGAACGGCTTTTCCAAGACCTACGCGATGACTGGCTGGCGGCTCGGCTGGCTGATCGCGGACAAGCCGTTCTTCAAGGCGATCAACAAGATCCAGCAGCACACAATCACGCACGCTCCGACCTTCATCCAGAAGGCCGGTGTTGTCGCCCTCACGGGACCCACCACGGACCTGGATATGATGGTAAACGAGTTCCAGAAGAGAAGGGATATCGTCGACCAGTTCATCAAGGAAACCCCGGGCGCGAGCGCTCCCAGGCCGAGAGGCGCGTTCTACGCGCTCATGAAGTTCGATGCGGATATGAGCGACCAGGACATGGCCATGCATATACTCAATGAATCGAGCGTGCTCACCACCCCGGGCAGTGCGTTCGGCGACATGGGCAAGGGACACCTCAGGATATCCTTCGCCACCTCGACCGAAGAGGTGAAGAAGGGCATGGCCGGTATCAAGTCGGCGCTTGAGAAGCTTTAGATTAGGAACGGCCAGGACGCATACTTGGCATGTTCCAAACCCCTTCTTTGAAATTTTTCTTATATTCCTTCTATAGAAGATAAGTCGACAGTGCTATGCCCGCGGACAGCAGCAGCCCCCCGAACAGATGTATCTGGATGGTCAGAGCCTGCGCGGGCAGGAGCGCCTGGACATCGTCGGCGTTCTTCAGTACTATTCTGGACGCCTTCAGGGCGAGCGGCAAGGTCAGCAGGTACAGCAGTGCAAATGACGGAAGTAGACCGACGATAACTGCGACCACCACGAAGCCGTAGGATGTGCCTAGCAGTATCGGGTACCCGACCGATGCCTTCTCCCTGCCCATTCTGACGACCCAGTGGTTCTTCCCGACTGCGGCATCCGCCTCCATGTCCGGGAACTGGTTGATGTACAGTACCAGCGTGATGAGGAAGCCTATCGGCAGGCCCGCCAGGAACGGGGCGAGGTCGATCCTGCCCGTCATGACAATATATGTCCCCAGGACCATCAGCGGTCCGAAGCCAAGGCCTACCGCTATCTCGCCGACGCCCAATGCCGCCAGGTTGATCTTGGGGGCCGTATAGAAGAAAGCCATTAGCCCTCCGACGATCCCGACTGGCAATATCCACCAGCTGATCGTCCAGGCCAGATAGAGCCCGATCAGCCCGCCGATGGCGAAGCATGTGAGCGCCGCCACTAACACCCTCTTCGGCTCCAGGACCTCCCCGATCAGGAACGGCGAGCCGCCGTTGAACGGGCTTCTGGCCTCGTTTATCGCGTCCCCGCCGCTCCTGTAGTCGAAGTAATCGTTCACCATGTTCGTCCCGGCATGGAGCGACACGGTGCCGGCCATGGTGATCAGCATGAGCGTCAGGTCGAACGCGTCTTTCAGCCACCAGGCAAGTGCGGCACCGCACAACACGGGAATCACTGACGCGGTGAAAAAGGGGGCCCTGAGCTCGAGCAGCCAGATCTTCAGGCTCTGCGATATGGTCCGGTTCTTTCTGACTTCCGATGTGCCATTCATCCGAATCCCTCTAGCGGAGGATGATCTGCGTCGCATCCCTCAGATTCTCAAGCTTCTTCAGCTTGCCGATCACTTCCGGAGGTGCGGGCTCGTCGATGTTCAGGATCATGACGGCGTTCCCTCTCGGCATGTCCCTGGCGACATCCATGTGGGCGATATTTATGTTGCTGTCCCCGAGTAGCGACCCGACCGAGCCTATCACCCCTGGCTTGTCGTGGTGCTCTATGAACAGGAAGTTCCCCTCCGGCTCGAACTCCACGCTCCGTCCGTTGACGGACACGATCCTGACCCCCTTCTCCGGGATCTCCGTGCCCGCAACATAGCAGCCGCTGCCGTTGGAGGAGACGGTCACCTCGACCAGGCTCTTGAACCGGGGAGCCTCGTCGCTGCTGGAGCTCACGACATTGATCCCCCGGTCCTTCGCCAGCGGGAGCGCGTTTATCAGGTTGACGTCCCTCGGCTCGAGCGACTGGAGCATGCCGGCCATCACCGAGGCGACCAGTATCTTCGTGTCCTTCTCCGCGATCTCTCCGGAGCACTTCACCTCGACCTTCCGGACGTTCTTCTTGGCCAGCTGGACGAGCATTGACCCTAGCTTCGCGGAGAGCTCCATGTAGGATGCAAGGGCGGGGTCCAGCTTGGCGGGCAGGTTCACCGCGTTCTTCGCTATCCCCTTTGACAGGTACAGGTCGAGCTGCTCCGCTATCTCGGCGCCCACCTCCTCCTGGGCCTCCCTTGTCGAGGCACCCAGATGCGGGGTGGAGATGCAGTTGTCGAGCTTGATCAGCGGCATGTCCTCCGGCGGCTCCTTCGAATATACGTCGAGCGCTGCGCCGGCGATCACGCCCTCGGAGAGAGCCTCCTCCAGCTCCTCCTCCTTCACTATGCCTCCCCTGGCGGTGTTCACCAGGAAGGCGCTCTTCTTCATCTTAGCCAGCTCGTTCTTTCCGATGAGGTCCTTCGTCCTGGGGGTCATAGGCGTGTGGATCGTCACGATGTCCGATTCCTTCAGAAGCACGTCAAGGTCAACTAGCCTCACGTGCTGCTTGACCGCCAGCTCCGGGGATATCATCGGGTCGAACGAGATCACCATCATCCCGAGGCCGATGGCCCTCTTCGCCACCTCGGCCCCGACCTTGCCCAGGCCTATTATCCCGAGCGTCTTTCCGCTCAGCTGCGCACCGGTGTACCTCTTGCGGTCCCACTTGCCGTCCTTGAGCGACCTGTCGGCCATCGGGATGTTCCTGGCCAGGGCGAAAACCAGTGCTATCGTGTGCTCCGCGGTGGATATGACGTTCCCGGAGGGGGCGTTCATGACCAGTATGCCCTTCTCCGTGGCGGCCTCCAGGTCGATGTTGTCCACTCCGACGCCCGCTCGCCCAATGACCTTGAGGTTCGACGCCTCGATGATCTTCCGGGTGACCTTGGTCGCGCTCCTGACCACCATCGCGTCGTAGCCTCCGATGATGCTCACTAGCTCGTCCTCCTTCTGTTTGGTCTTCACATCCACTTCGTGGCCGGCGTTCCGCAGTACCTCGACGCCCTTCTCCGAAATCTCGTCCGCTATGAGCACTTTCATGGTTAGCATACCCCCTGCCGAAGACTATGCTTGGGGAGGAGACAATTATGACTTACCCTTATGAACCTGACGACACCGCAATCCAATTGATGTACAATCTTATACGTAGCCCCCAGGAGGGGTTCCGAGGAGCCCTGGCAGCCCGCCAGAATCGTTATCAATAGTGAGACTGATGTCGTGACCGTTTTAATAATTGTAACTCTTAGCTTCAGATAGACTTCCAGTCACTTCATGGAGGCTTGCCGGGTTGGGACAGTTCAAGAGGACGGTCACTATCAAATGCCCTTTGGAAAAGGCGTTCGACTACGTGACCGACTGGCAGAACCTGAAGAGCTTCTTCTCTAACATTTTGGACATCAACCCCATCAGCCTCGTCCAGTACGGCCCCGGCGCCGCCTTCGAAACGCTGTTCAAGGTCAAGAGGGCGGAGATACCGACGACCCTCGAGGTCATCGAGTTCGTCAAGGACAAAAAGATGATATTGAGGTCCACAAGGGGTCTGAAGGTGCGCGGGGGGTGGGAGTTCAGGCCTACCAGCGAGGGCACGCTCATCATCTTCTCGTTGGAGTACGAGCTGCCGCCGGGTATGGTCCGGGGGGACAGGGACCGACAGGCGATCGAACAGGAGTTCGACGAGTCCGCCGGACAGAGCATGATGCTGCTGAAATGGATCCTCGAATCGGCCACCATGAGCCAAATGGAGGACTGGCATTTCTAGCCGTCGCACTTCTCGGGTGGCAGCAGGTTCGGGATGCCGTCGTCTATTAGAAACTCCAGACCGCATCTGGTGCACCTGAGGCTGCCCGTTACGACCTCCTCCTCCCGCTCCTCGTCGGCCTTCAGCTCGAGCGGATGAGATTTACAGATCGGACACGCGAGAATCTCTAGCATACTCTTCCTCATGCTTATCCACCAATGCCCTGAATAATGTACTGGGATATCATTTTTCGCCAGGGCACGACCGCAGGAGCCAATACCCCATGCCAGATATCCAGCAGAGCAGGCAGATCACGGTCACCGCCTCGGCGAGCGGGATAGGGAAAAGAGCCAACGACGCGAGCGAAACAGCGATCACGGCCCCGGTCAGCACTGTAGGCCAACGGTAGCCTTCAACGGTGATCAAGGCATACAGGATCACGAACGCGGCGACGGCAACGGCCGTAAAGAAGAACACCGTCGCAGCGGAATGCGCATCTCCCCTCTCTATCGAGAAGACGCCCACGAGGATGAGGCCGGCTGAGGCGACCGCCAGCAACGCGCCGCCTAGCCTGCCCGCGCGTGATTGCGACGGCTTCCCGCAGAGCCCATATGAGAGAATTACGCCCAGTACTCCGGAGGTCATGCATCCGAGATTGAAAAGCCATCGTGAGGGTACATCACCCCCGAGCTCGCTCAGCGTATCAACGCCGAACCTCCATTCTGGGTTAACAATGACCGCTGAGAGCCAGAATAGAGCGAACAGACCGCCTGAGGCGATTCCGGCAACGCCGGCCGCCCTGCACCGGAAAATACGACCGCGAGGGAAGCTCCCTGAGACATATCCAGTTTCTGATTGCATACGTCAGCCTACCATTGAATGCAAGTCGGCATCTCGGCCCGGGCTCGTACAGGGTGCGGAGGTCGAGCTTCGGAACCAGAGCCTCAATGATATGCGGATTATATATTCCAATCGCGAAAATCGTTAATTATGCCGATTGCGATGGGTCCTCCGTGAAAGTCGGCGTCATCGGTACGGGATCGATGGGGAAGAACCATGTGCGAGTTCTTTCAGAGATGGAGGAGCTGGCAGGCGTATGCGACTCCTCAAAGGAGATTGGGGAGACCGTCGCGGCGAGATTTAAAACGGCCTATTTTTCAAATATCGACGAGCTGATCGATTCCGGGGTGGAGGCCGTATCCATCGTTACCCCCACTGCGGATCATTACGAGAACGCCAGGAAGGCGATCGAGGCCAGGGTTCACACCCTGCTCGAGAAGCCCGCAACAGGCTCGGTCGATAAGCTAAAGGAGCTGTCCCACCTCGCGGAGAAAAAGGGCGTGGTACTAGCGGTCGGCCTGATCGAGAGGCACAACCCGGTCGTCGAGTTCGCCGCGAGCAGCCTGAGGAGCGGCAGCTTCGGCTCGCTGATCTCGGTCCACGCACGCCGTGTATCTTCGTTCCCTTCGAGGATCAGGGATGTCGGGGTCATAATGGATCTCGGGGTGCACGACATCGATGTCATAAGGTACTTGGTCAACTCCCCGGCGACCAGAGTCTACGCCGTATCAGGGAAGACGAAGCACCCCGAGTTCGAGGATCACGCGAACATCGTCATAGAGTTCGAGAACGGCGTCACAGGCGTCATCGAGGTGAATTGGTTGACGCCGATGAAGGTCAGGATGATGTCGATGACATGCATCGACAGGTTCGTCGAGCTGGACTACGTCACACAGTCGGTCCAGGTGAGCTACTCCGAGCTGCAGGAGATGGATCCAGAGGATCTTTTCCACCTCGGTGTCGAGTTCCACGGCAAGAGGATCACCCTGAAGAGGGAGGAGCCCCTGAAGAGGGAGCTGGCGGATTTCATTGAGGCGATTGACAGCGGGTCCGGACCGCTCGTGACCGGGTTCGATGCCGCGAAGACGCTGGAGATCGCCCATGGCTCAATGATCTCAGCGGCCGAGAACAGGGTGGTCGAGCTCTGAGAAGGGGATCGATCCCTTCCGCGAATGGGTTTTATTTAGCAGTACGATTATCGGCCTCCGTCACATCATGAAGATCGTTATCACCGGCAGTTCTGGACAGCTCGGCTCATACCTCGTTGAGCATTTCTCAGGCGATAATGAGGTAGTCGGGCTCGATATCCGTGAATGCCCGTATCCGGAGATCGCACCGCTTACCACGATGGCCGATGTCGTCGACCATGCCGCCTTGGGCGAACTCATCCGCGGTGCGGACTGGGTGATCCATGCCGCAGCCCAGGTAAGCGTGGAGCGGTCAGTGACCGATCCTCTCTACGATGCCAGGAACAACGTGCTCGGGACGGTGAACCTTCTCTGGAACGCGTTCAAATACGACGTGCAGAAGTTCATGTACATCAGCAGCGCAGCGGTGTTCGGCAACCCGGTAAGGGTACCGATCGACGAGAACCATCCGACCGATCCCATGAGCCCATACGGTGCCAGCAAGCTCTGCGGCGAGAAGTACGTGCGCTCGTTCTCGATCGCCTACGGGATGAGCTCGGTCATCATCAGACCGTTCAACATCTACTCTCCGAGAGCGGATCCTGACAGCCCGTACTCGGGCGTCATCACCAGGTTTATTCAGAGGGCGAAGAACGGGGAACCGCTCGTGATCGAGGGGGACGGGTCCCAGACGAGGGACTTCGTGCATGTGAGCGATGTGGTGAGAATGGTCGACATGGGCATCAAGAAGTCCGCATCCATCGGAGGCACGTTCAACTGCGGGACCGGCATCGGGTCTTCCATATCGGAGCTGGCGGATCGGATTATCTCGTTGTCCGGTGGAGATGTCCCGGTGGAATACGCGCCCCCGCGCATGGGCGACATACGCTATAGCAGGGCTGACATAGGCCTTGCCGAGAGATTGCTGGGATACTTCCCGAAAAAGGACTTGTCCGAGGGACTGAAGGAGCTGCTTTCTTCCGAGTGATTCCCCATCAGCCTTTTCCCACACCAGTGTAGTGGATACCGGCCTCTCTCGCGGTCTTTCTGTCGAATATGTTCCTGCCATCCACTATGAGCGCATGTCTCATCTTCTTCGCGATTTCGACAATATCCAGCGACAGGTATTCCTGATGCTTCGTCATGAAAATCGCGCAGTCGGCTCTGCCGAGGATATCGTCGATGTCTACTGTGATCTCGACCCCCTCGAGCGAGCTGACATACGGATCGTGAGCGATTATGTCGTGCTCTCCGCTAAGCGAGTCTATGACCGTTTTCGCGGGGGCGTTCCTGATATCCCCGGAATCCTCCAGGTATGAAAGGCCCATTATTGCGATGCACAGCCGTTCTTCTTCCAGCCCCGCATCCGCGATCAGCTTCCTTGCAAGCTCGGCGACATGCTCAGGCATGGAGTCGTTGACCTGCCTCGCGAGCGGAATGAGCCTCGGGTTCGCCTCCTTTCCCCCGAACGCCAAAAGCCAGGAGTCCTTCGGGAGGCAGTGGCCGCCCACTCCGGCGCCGGGGAACAGCATGCTGCGGCCCGGGCAGGTATTGACCAGCTCGCGCACCTCGAAGGCGTCCAGCCCCAGCACTTCGCAGATGGTCCCCACCTCGTTCGCGAACGCTATCTGGACATCCCTGTACGCGTTCTCGGTCGTCTTGACCGTCTCTGCGGTCGTCATATCCGTCGGATGCAGTTTCCCCTTCACGATCTTGCGGTACCAACCCATGGCGATCTCGGTGCTCCTGTCGTCCAATCCCCCTACTATCCTGTCCATGTTCTGCAGGTTGTACAGCAGCTTGCCTGACATCACCCGCTCGGGGCAGTGGGCAACGAAAAGCGTTTCACCAGCCTTCAAGCCACTGGTCTTCTCCAGGATCGGGATGATTCTGCTCCTCATGGTCCCCGGCGCGATCGTGCTTTCGATCACGACGAGCGAACCCTCGGACAGGTTCTTGCCCACCTGCATGACAGCGGCGAGCAGGTGATCGAACCGCGGTATCTTGTCCTCGCCGATCGGCGTATCCACACATATGAAAATCGCCTCGACCTGTTTGCAGAAAGCGAAATCGACGCTCGCCCTGAGCTTTCCCTCGGATAACTGTTCCGCGAGCAGCTCGGGGAGGTCGGGCTCCTTGCCGAGGAGCGGAAGCTTGCGCGCGTTGATGGCCTCGACCCTCTTATCGTCTATGTCTATGCCCATTACCTGGTGACCTGCCCTGGCCAAAAGACACGCGAGTGGAATGCCCACATATCCCATTCCAACCACAGCCACCTCCGCAGTGCCCTTCATCGCTCCACGCCCTCCGGGATTGTCTAATTCATATTTCAATTGTGACCCGAAATGTACGAATAAAACACATAGCAAAATGAAAGAATATAAAGAAAAGTTTTAAAGGGGTTTTCGATCGGATCCCGTCTACTGGACTATTTGGCTTGTCCCGCACTTCGGGCACATGACCTCGATCGGCCTCTTCGATGTGCCGACCTCGATCGCCGCGCCGCAGTTGGGACAGCTGACAGAAGCCTTGGGTTGGTACTCCTTGGGGGCTTCCTCCTTCTTAGGTTCGACCG
>DSAX01000142.1 GCA_011046235.1 Methanobacteriota archaeon
AACCTGCTGTAGGAGGGCGTCGAGTCTCTGCAGGTGATTATCAGCCTGGCACCCTCCTGTCTCTCGACCAGGTCCGAGAAGAACTCCACCACCTCTTCTTCCACGTCAAAGTATCCGTCGAATACGATCAGGGCATCAGATCTCGATTCCAATAGCTGCTGCGCAGATGCGCCTACCATTCCGGCGAAAGTCTCCAGCCGCTTCTCCATGGCCTTCAGCATATGGTTCCTGGCCATCGAGATCCACAGGATGTTCACATCGCTCAGGAGATCGGTGAAATACCTGACGAGGCTGCTGGTGCCCATTCCCCTCGCCCCGTAGACGACCAATATCCTCGCCCTCGATTTCAAGAAGTGCTTGATCTGCTCCAGCTCATCCTCCCTGTCCAGGAAATCCGAGGGCTTCGGCGAATCTGCCAGATCGACAATTCCAGAAGACCACTGGGAGTCGAGATCCAGGAACTCCTCGTCTCCCGCCAGCCCGAAAAGATCGATCTTTCTGTGAAAGGCCTTCTCGATCTGGCCGAGCGTCATGCCCTGGACTATCGTGTTCTGGATCTTCACGGGCATGATCTGCCCCATCAGCCGCTCCTCGATTTCCCGCACCTTGGCCATCCCCTTGGGCGTGATCAAGTAGATCTTCATCCGCTTCTTTCCGCTCCGCGTGTACCCCTTCCCCTCGGACACGAGCTCCACCTTGATCAGCTCCTTCACCGCCCGTGGGACATGCGTCCTTGAGATGCCCACGTTCTCGGCGATTCCGCTCTGAGAAATCTCGTCGGGAAGAATTTCCTCATCGGCATCGAACCGTATCTTCGAGAGGTGCACGAGAACCTTTTCCGGGATCGAAAGCGGCTTCATTCGGGCCATCCAAATCGGAAGATGCCATTGGCGGTTAATAAATGTGCCACATTTTCGGAATACCCTATTTGGGCGTATCGATGTCGTTATCAGAACCCGAGCACCCCATCCGGGTGGTAATTGGTACCTACCACGGCATGTTTATATATGCACCCAATCGTAAATGTAGACCGATCAATAGTACTAACCCCCTGGTCGGTGAGTTGAGATGTTGAAGTCCGAGATAAAATTCAAGAAGAAATGGTCCGACTCCGGCGTGTCGGAAGTCGTCGGGAACATACTGATCCTCGCGATAACGGTCGTGCTCTTCTCCAGCGTGATCGCGATGGTGTACCAGATGCCAACCCCAAACGATAAGATCAACGCCGATTTCACGGCCAGCCTGGAATTCAGCACCGAATCCAACGCGAACCTGACGCTGAAGCACAACGGCGGGGAGGTGCTTTACGATTACCGTACCAAGATATTGATCGATGACGAAAGCAGCCCACCGGCCATATACGACTTGATAGATGATCCCGACTTCACATCTTCTACGCCCTGGTCGATAGGTATGGAATGGACCATGGCCATGACCGGTATTTCCACTTCCACAAAGGTGGATGTGAGCATCATCGACACAGAGGCCAATGCGATCATCTGGTCTTCCGCGGTCAGCGGCGGACTCAGCTCGAACGCCCCAATCATACTGCAGAGATGGGCGGACGCTGACATCACCACGAGCACCGCCGACCCGATCAGGGAGAGCGATACCGGCTTCTACATATTCGTCAGGGTAGACGACCCGGATTACGATCTCAACTCCAGCGGGGTCACGCTGGATGCGACGGCGATCGGCGGTTCGGCCAGCAAGTCTGCGGACTCATATTCCAACAGCGTCTGGCGGTTCGATTTCAGCAACATACCTGCAGGCCAGGCCGCGAATTATGACGGAAAGATAATCTACATACACGCGCTGGACGAAGCCGGTCACGAGGCCATCGAGACCTTCCAGCTGGTAGTGCTTCAACCAGACATTTACGTAGAGGGCGACACTTTCTGGGAAAACGGCACCGCGGAGGACCTCGACAACGAGGGCGGACTGCCGGCCTGGATGGTATACCAGGGATCAGGCCAGGGATATGTAGTGCTCGGCGAGAACCTGACGGCCCGCGAGGTGTACGGCGTCGATGGTTATTCGGCCGATGTGAACGATCCGAAGCACAACTTCGTACAGGGAGACGAATATGTGTTCGTCCGCGTCGGCAGCACGACGATGAAGAACCTCCAGTCGAAGAACATCCTGCAGATCGTCAACCGGCTCTCGGGCGAGATCGTCTCACCTCCGAGCAACTCCTCGGCGTTCTACAGGCTTCCATACTCGGGCTCCGCCTACTTGTACCAGGCGAAGTTCAACAGCTCCTTACTCTCTCCCGGAGCCTATGACCTGTTCATCGACCTCCAGAGCAGCGTGCTCGACGGGGGGTCGCCGGCCCAGCTCAAGACGATCACCTACTTGGTCATTGAGCCGCAGCCGGGCCAGGAGTCGGTGTTCGTCCCGTCGCTCGCTATATATAAGGATTCAAGCAGGGATGCCGAAGATGAATGGGGCACCAAGGATTATCCATTCGATCTGTCGAACGCCAGTCTCAGCACTGTCTGGGTCGAAATTACCATGTGGGACGCCGGACCTGCCACTACTATCCAGATCGGCGAGGTGGTGCTCAAGGACTTCATCGGGCGCGTGATACTGTACGGAAGCCCGCCGACGACGTCGAGCGGCCTGCTCGGGGCCAACCAAAGCGACGGGCTGACGAAGTACTACTTCCCGATCGACCTGCGGCTCAAGAACGGCGAGAACTGGGCCCAGGGTCGATCCGCATACACGCTGACGCTCAGCAATATTTTCGATTCAAACGAAGGAGTGTATACCATCAGCATACCGATCTGGGTCCGCTCTCCCACGAATGTGAAGAATTTCATTGCGGCCACTACCGGGATCGGTGTGGGCCATCAGAACTTCGCTCACATGGAATACCTGTTCCAGCTGGAGAACAACAAGTTCTTCACGACCCGGGTCCTGGACGAGCAGGACGAGAGCCCTGGGTCCGGCGGTGATCCGATGCTGACGATATACAAGGCCCTGTACTTCGACATGGACGGAGACGGCGACAGGGACGTACTGGCAGCGATGAGCACAGCCGCCACCCCGAGGGACGATCACAACCTGGTCTTCTACATCAACAGGCTCAACGAGTACGGGATCTGGGAGCGCAGGCAGGTCCTCGATCAGTACACGGACAACAAGGAGATACTTTCAATGGCTTACGGCGATATCGACGGCGACGGCGACAACGACTGGGTCATCGCGAACGCAGATAGCAAGGTGTATCTGTTCGTCAACGATTTCCCCATCGTCATGGTGGAGCTGTTCGACAATAAGCTGTTCTACGATATGCAGTTGGTCGATGTCACCGGTGACGGGAAGGACGACCTGATTGCGATCGGAGGTGACGTGAGGGGCAACGCGAACTGCAAGCTATACATGTACGACATCTCGACCCTCACACCGGACAGCTCGCGGATTACCGTCGCAAACGTCGGATACATCTACGACTTCGATGTGGACGACATCGACGGCGACGGATATTACGATGTGGCGATCACGACCAGTACTACCACAAACGGGATCGGCTGGTACAGAGGGGTGCAGTCATTGACGGCCGCGGCTCTGGCCACGGACGAGAACACCAAGGTCGGCACGGTATTGGATTCGACTGACTATACTGACACTCAGGCTAGCGACGACAGTTGGGAGAAGATTCAGGAAGACGGAGGCAACCTCGAGAATATTTGGACCATCGGCGGTGTGGACGGTATTAAGCCGACGATAACCATCGAGACCAAGGTGAGCAGCGGCGCGGACGAGGGGTTCTACTTCTACTACTCGACCAGCTCGTCTTCCGGACCGTGGATCTTCATGTTCGCGGTGCCCTCCAGCATAACGACCGATACGACCTACACATTCCCGCTGCCTCTTGGCACTTCCGGGACGATATATATCCGGGCGATCGACGCCCTGAACGAGACCAGCCCTTCTGATGTCACGGACGACATACTCTATGTCAACCTCATCAAGGTGGTGGGGATTAACGAGGTCAATTACGAGACCTATACGAAGCTGACCGCGGATACGACTTACAGGGCGATCGGCATCGGCGATTTCGACGCCGGCGCGACGGCCAACCTGGACTTCGCGGTCGGGAAGAGCGGCTCGATCAAGGTGATCGACGCCTCCGGCGGCACCCTCAACAGCACGATCGCAACCCTTGACCCAGGGACCGAGGCATTATCCCCGAATGCTGACACATTCGAGGTCGCGGATGTCAACAGCGACGGACTTGCCGATATCGTGTCGGTGGCCACGTATTCCGGCCATGTGGTGATAATATACGAATGGCTCAATGTCGCGTCAGGGGATGAGTATCACACGATCCGGGTGAAGAACCTCAGGACATATATCGGCAGTGTGAGCGGGCCCGATTACGAGGGTGACATCATGGCGCTCTGCGTTGAGAACCCGTACGGAACATAGAGCGAGAGCGTAGAAACTCCCCTGAAAACCTCTATTTTGAAGAGGCCCTCGCGACCTCTTCTGAATCCTCTTCCATTTTAATATTAAGGGCGCTCCCTCAGCAGCCTTCTCACATTTTCGGCTCTCTCGACATCGATCAGGGCAAGGCAGCTCTTCCGCTTTGCGAGGATCTTATTCAGCTCCTTCGCCATGAACTCCTCGCGTTCCCGCTCCAGCTCTCGAAAGCCTCCGAGGCTGTTGACGGCTCTGTCCCACAGAACTGCGAACTCCGCGGGCGTCTTGGCATTGAACCGTCTCAGTTTTATGAAGTTGAACCTCGTGGTGTGACGGAAGAGGTCGTAGCCGGACACGAGCGCGCAGTATGCGGCAGTGTGGGTCTCATCGTCCATGTCGACCCCTATGATATCGGTGCCGGAACGATCGGCCGCCTCCAGCCCTGCCAGAAAACAGGGTGGCGGAAGAAAGACATCCCCAAACCTCGCAAGGTGCTTCGCGTACAGCTCCTCGTACCGTGACATGTCAACTTCGAAGGGATCCTCGGCATAGTCCCTCAGCCCCCTGACCTCCTCGTTCGATATCGACATAGCGAGAATGTCGGGCGCGGTAGATTTGAACGCATCAAAAACCCGATCCGCCTCGGACTTCAGCCCTCTGACCACATCCAGGAACACGATGCTGCAGCCGTCCATTCTGATAATCTCCTCTGAGGCCATCGAGATACCCACATCCGTTTTTCAGCTTCTCTCATTGATGAGGTCCAGGATCTTCTGCTTGTCCCTCATTTTCTTCAGATCGTCTCGGCATATGAGCGGCGTATCGCCGATCCAATGTACCCGTACCTTCTTGTCGGTGACCATGACCGCCACCTTCTCGACGACCCTGGATATGTTCGTGACCGCCTGCGCCTTCCTCTCGAGCATCGGGCCGTATCTCTCGATCCCGGTCAGCATGAGGATCTTCGCGTCGGAGGTGATCGCCTCAAAGGGGCACCGTGCGACAGGTAGGACGTCATAGCCTATGCTCTTGAGTATGCCGAAAATCTCGGCGTTCAGCAGGTTCAGCACCTCGGGCGCTTCTAACGGCGTTCCCGTGTCCGCGGAATGCGCGAACGGATCCAGAGGCATTACGATTGGCTCTTTCAGGAACTCCTCGATCTTTATGGCGACCTCGATCACGGCGCCCATGCCCTCTTCGTACATCTGGATCGCCTTCCTGGATACGCCGGCGATCTCCGCAAGGGTTCCGAGCGATATGTTCCTCTCATTCCTCAGCTGCCTCAGCAGGTCGCTGTCGATCTTCACGTAAAGGCCGCCCGGGGCAGCGAAAATGAACGGAGGGACGCCCTCCTTCAGGAACTCCACCAGGCTCGGGAAGGAGAGGATCGGAATGCCGAACCTCGAATATATTATCCCCTCCTCCAGATCGCCGGATGAACTGCGGTTTCCGATCACGGCGACACTGCCGTTCAGAGCCTTCGCAAGCGCCTTCAGCTGCTCGGAGTCCCCCTTAGTAAGAGAGTCGATGTTCTGCAGCATCTTCAGGATGATCAGGTCGCAGTCCCTTCTCGCGACAAGGTCGAAGCTGATCCCCCTCAGCCTCAGAGGGTCTGAGACATAGAATCCGGCCTCTGAAAGGAGTTTCCGGACCTCGGACAGCAACTCTTCACGGTTCATCAATCAGTTCTCTTTTTGACATAATTATAGTCATTGATATCTTTTTCCAGATACTTGGCTGATATTCACCGGTACCCCTCAGCTGGCGGCTTGGAGGGCGGTTTCTTATATCTGTCCAGCTCCACATCCGTCCTCGGTTCGATATTCTCCATAGCCTGCTTGAAATATGAGATGCCGACCTTTTTCTGCGAAAGCTCATCGTCTCCTATCTCTCCGCCTTCGAGTATCAGATCTCTTATGGCCAGCATGACCGCCTCGTTGCATACCGCGGCTATCTCCGCTCCGGTGTAGTAGTCCATCTCCTTGGCGAGCTGTTCAAGGTCGATTTCCTCATCCAGCGGTTTTCCCTTGGTGTGGATCTTCAGTATCTCTACTCTCGCCTCAAGATCGGGAACCGGGACATATACCAGGCGGTCGAACCGGCCCGGTCTCAACAGCGCGGGGTCTATCATGTCCGCGCGGTTGGTCGCGGCTATTATCGTCACGCTGTGGAGCGTCTCCAGCCCGTCCATCTCAGTGAGCAGCTGGCTGACCACCCTCTCGGTGACGTTGGAATCGTGTGATCCGCCCCTAACCGGGGCGATCGAATCTATCTCGTCCAGGAATATCACGCACGGGGCGGCCTGCCTCGCCTTCCTGAATGTCTCGCGTACGGCCTTCTCGCTCTCCCCGACCCATTTCGACAGAAACTCCGGGCCCTTCACGCTTATGAAGTTCGCCTCGCTCTCGGAGGCGACCGCCTTCGCCAGAAGCGTTTTCCCGGTACCGGGAGGGCCGTACAGCAGTATGCCCTTCGGAGGGTTGGCATTCATGTGGGTGTAAACCTTCGGATACTTCATCGGCCATTCTATGGTCTCCTGGAGCTCCTGCTTGACGCCCTGCAGCCCCCCGATGTCGTCCCAGTGCACGTCAGGCGTTTCTATCAACACCTCCCTGAGAGTCGAAGGCTGCATCTCCCGGTAGGCGTCCAGGAAATCCTGCATTCTGACCTCAAGGCTATTCAGTATCTCAACGGGTATAGAGTCCGCCTCCAGGTCGATCTCCGGAAGGACGCGCCTGAGAGATCTCATGGCCGCCTCTTTCGCGAGCGCCGCTAGGTCCGCGCCCACGTATCCGTGGGTCAGCGAGTTGATCTTCTCGAGATCCACATCGTCGGTCAATGGCATACCCTTCGTGTGTATCTGGAGTATATCCATCCTTCCCCGGTTGTCGGGGATTCCTATCTCGATCTCCCGGTCGAATCTGCCGGGTCTTCTGAGCGCGGGGTCGAGCGCGTTCGGCCTGTTCGTCGCGCCGATCACGACTATCTTCCCCCTTGCCTCGAGACCGTCCATGAGCGCAAGAAGCTGTGCGACTACCCTGCGTTCAGTCTCCCCGGAAACCTCGTCCCTTTTCGGGGCGATCGAGTCGATCTCGTCTATGAATATGATGCTCGGGGCGTTCTCCGAGGCCTCCTGGAACATCTGCCTCAGCCGCTCCTCGCTCTCCCCGTAGAACTTGCTCATTATCTCCGGACCGCCTATGCTCATGAAGTTGGCGCTCGTCTCGTTCGCCACCGCCTTGGCCAGGAGCGTCTTCCCAGTCCCCGGAGGCCCGTGAAGCAGAACGCCCTTCGGCGCCTCCACACCGAGCCTTTCGAACAGCTCCGGATGTCTGAGCGGGAGCTCTATCATCTCCCTTACCTTGTGGATCTCCTCCTCAAGCCCTCCGATCTCCTCGTACGATACCCGGGGGGCCTTAGCCATCTCCTCCTTGACGGGCTTCTCGCTGAGCTTGAACTCCGTCTGAGGCGAGACGACGACGCCCTCCGCGGGCGGCTGGAACCCCTGGACCACGAGATCGAACTTGCGGCCCATTACATTGACCTCTATGAAATCCCCCTTGGTGAACACGCGGTTCTGAAGCGCCCCCTTCAGATATTCCTCCCCGCCCATGATCTTGAGCGGCTGGGTAGGGGCTAGGGATATCCTCTTGGCGCTTCGGGGCGTAATCTTGCGCACGCTGACCTTCTCATCGAGACCGACGCCCGCGTTTCTCCTCGTTATCGAATCTATGCGGATGATGCCCCGGTTCTCGTCCTCCGCGTAGCCGGTCCGCAGCACCGCTACCGTCTTCTTGACTCCCTCGACGACGACATAGTCGCCGTCCTCGAGCTGCAGTATCTTCATCAGCTCCGGATCCATCCTGGCAACGCCCTTGCCATCGTCCTGGGTCTTCGCCTGAATGACCCTAATTATCTTGTCCTTCTTCGGCATCGACATCACGCCTTCGAATAATCATATGAACTCGCGGTGTTTCTCCGGTTAAATGAAAAAAGTGGAAGTGAAAAAAAATCACTTCACCTTGACCTTTTTCGTCTTTGTCTCCGGCGGAGACTGCTTCGGGAGCGATATGCTAAGGATTCCGTCCTTCAGCTCTGCCTCGACCTCATCGGCCTTTACGGAACTCGGGAGCGGCACCCTCCTGTAGAACCTGGAGTACCTCCTCTCCCGCCTGATGTATCCGGATTCCTTGTCCTCCTCCTTCTTCTCCTCCCTGATCTCCGCGCTTATCTCGACATCCTTCTCCGTGACCTCTATGTTCACGTTGTCCTTCCCTATGCCGGGGACCTCGGCCTGAATTCTGTAGCTATCCCCCTCGTCTATCAGGTCCACTGCGGGAGCTCTGAGCGCCTCCGCGCCCGCCGTCCTCGGCGTGATCATATAGTTCTCGAAGCCGCTTCTGAAATCGTCAAAAAGTCGATCCATCTCGTCTAGAATGGTCAACGGGCTCGGCCCGAAAAGGTTCCAATATCCTCTTGGGACTATATCTTCGTCTCTTCTCCTTCTTATCATGTTGATATCCTCCGTCGACGAAGACATATGATAGCCCTTCTATATAATTGTTTCTAACATCGCGTATCCCGATTCGCGCTACCCAGATAAGATATATGATTGCATCCGGTCTTTTCCTTTCGTTTCGCGTCCTTTCCTTTTGACAGAGATTTTTTTCGATCCGGTCACCAGATATCGTGACATTTATTATCTTCCTAATGAGTTGGTGAGCGCATGTCTGCGAGGATCGACGGATCCAGCGTCATAGTCGACGATTCCAAGGAGGCCAACCAGATATACAACCGCGGCTGGTTCGGGGCCCCGCAGCCGGGGGGCGCGCTGCGCCTCGACCTGATCGAAGCACTCTATCTGGTGGAATCTGGCAGAATGGATGTCCGTGATGGCAGGAGACATGTCACTTTCGAACAGCTGCTCCGGCTCGGGAACAAGACGCTGCAGAACTTCGAGATACAGTACCTCGTCTACAGGGACCTGAGGGGCAGGGGCTATGTTGTAAAGGGTAACAGGGGCTCTGCGGATTTCCGCGTATTTCCGCGCGGCGGCTCCCCCTCGAAGACGCCAAGCAAATGGTGGGTATGCGCGCTATCGGAGCGCACGCTGTTCTCGTTCGATCGGACACTCGCGGATCTGTCGGTCAGCAAGGGCCTCCGCAAGAACCTGCTGCTGGCAATCGTCGACGAGGAGGGTGATGTCACCTATTACGAGGTAAAGATCGTGACCCCGTCGGGCCGTCATAGAGGCAGGGCGAAAATGGTGCCCGCTGAAGCATTGTTCACCGGTGACCGTGTGATCGTAATGGACCCAGAGACCGGGGGCTCATTCCTCCGGAGCAACTTCTTCGGGAAACTGCTCGGCGACAAACTACAGCTGTCGCTGATCGAGGCGGCGTATCTCGCCGACCGGTCACTGCTGGTGCTGAGAAACTCCAAGACGGGGAGGAAGATCTCGAACGAGACGCTGAAAAGGCATGCGCGGCGGTTGCAGCGAGACTTCGATCTGCGGCTGAAGGCGTACGAGGACCTCAAGGAAAGGGGGCTGATCGTCAAGACCGGGTTCAAATACGGATCCCATTTTCGCGCGTACGAGGACGACCCAGATAAGATGCATGCACGCTATCTCATTCACGCGGTGCCGAAGGGATATTCCGCAATCTGGCCGGAGATCTCCAGGGCGATTCGTCTCGCACACGGGGTCAGAAAGGAGATACTCTTCGGGGAGATCGGCAGCGGAGAAGTGGCGTACCTGCGATTGGCAAGATGCCGGCCATGAGCTGTTGCCATTTTAATTGTGTGGGGGGTTGTGCAGGGGCTTTCGCCCCTGCAAAGGACAGCGCATCTTCCGCGAGAAAAACCTTGTGGGGGGAGGTAAAAACCTCTCGCGGAAGCAACCAATGGGGGGAGGGGGTAGTTCCTCACGCGTCCTTGAATAGTCTTATGCAGGCCCATTTAAAAAGCTTTCCGTAAAATCGCCAATTCCCTCTCCAGGAAAAAGGGAAAAAGCTATTATACTCGAAAAATCAAGGCCAGATGAATTTCATATATATACTGATCAGAAATTTGAACGAAGAATTGGCCGTTTCCGCACGACCCCTCTGTATCCATTGGAAAAAAATTATAAAATGAGATTCAAAGGGGCGGTCTTGCCCCTCCTTTTGATCATAGCTGAACTTCGATTCCGAGCTTCTCGGTCAGCTCCTTGTAGCGGTTTCTGATCGTCACTTCCGTCACGCCCGCGACGTCTGCCACCTCTCTCTGAGTCCTCCGCTCATTGCACAGAATTGACGAAATGTAGATCGCTGCGGCCGCGACCCCCGTGGGTCCTCTGCCGCTCGTCAGCTCCTTCTTCGCCGCGTCCTTGAGGATGTCGGTCGCCTTGGCCTGCACCTCGCCGCTCAGCTTGAGCTCGCTGCAGAACCTGGAGACATAGTCCTGAGGTCTGGTGGGCATGAGCTTCAGCATTAGCTCCCTGGTCATGAACCGGTACGTCCTGCCGATCTCCTTCCTTCCGACGCGGCTCGCGTTTGCCACTTCGTCGAGCGTTCTCGGCACGTCGCACTGCCTGCACGCCGCGTACAGGGAGGCGGCGACGACTCCCTCGATGCTCCTGCCTCTGATCAGGTTCTTGTTGACCGCCCTTCTGTAAATCATGGCCGCCGTTTCCCGCACGTTCCTCGGCAGTCCCATGGCCGATGCCATTCTGTCCAGCTCGCTCAGCGCGAAGGCCAGATTTCTCTCGGTTGCGTTCGAGACCCTGATCCTGCGCTGCCATTTCCTCAGCCTGTACAGCTGAGCCCTGTTGCGGGTGGGAATGCTCTTTCCATAGGAGTCCTTGTTCTTCCAGGAAATTTCCGTGGATAGACCTTTGTCATGTATGGTGTAAGTCATCGGCGCGCCAGTTCTGGCGCGCTTCTCGCCCTGCTCGACATCGAAAGCTCTCCATTCGGGTCCTTGATCTATGAGCTGATCGTCGATTACGATTCCGCAATCCTCGCAGACAAGCTCCCCCCTTTCGTAATCCCTCACCAGGTGCGAGCTATTGCATTCGGGACATCTTTCGATCTGCTCCATCTCTTCTCTTGGCTTTGCCATGTTCTCCCTCCGGAGGTATGTAGAGTTCCTGTCCAATGATCGTCAGCGCCCTCTGCCCACGCATTGGCCGAATCGCGACATATGGCGCGCGAACCGGACCGAAAATCTTGATTACCTTTCCTATCTTGCGTTTCCTGCCGTCTACAACCAAGGCGTTCTCGGCCGGGGCGAAGTCTGCTTTCACGATCAGTTTCCCTTCATGGGAAACGTTCTTCACGCGGCCGAGGAGCCTCAATTTCTCACCAAATATTATATAAGCTTTTGGGCCGGATTCCTATCAACCGCCTATTATTTAAATATTTCGGAAAAATATGTGTTGACCGTAAATTACTCTGGGAGGGTCACCCATCTCCTTGATTGACCACCAAAAAAGACAGGACGACCCCGGCACTAAAATGTGTTTCATGATTAATAATCCTGTGGTCTCCTG
>DSAX01000038.1 GCA_011046235.1 Methanobacteriota archaeon
AATCGTAAAAGGAAAGGGATTAGGGCAAGTCCCTGACAATTGGACGAAGTGGACCATAGTGCTGGAGAACAGCGGATAGAGGTATGTCCACACGAAAATCAGATGAAGAAATCGAATCGGAGGCTATCAATAAAGCAAAGATAAGGGATTTAGAAGAGACCGCGAGGGCCTCTTCAACATAGAGGTTTGAAGGACAACCGAAAAATCGATCAGTTCGTCTATCTTGACTTCTTCATTATCTTCATCCAGCCGCCGCTCTCGTAGACCGCAAGCCTTCTCTTCGAAAGAGTAGACTTGAACTCATCCCAGTTGATGATCTCGAGACGGCTGTTCTTTCCCTTCGTGAACTGGATTCCATTCGTGCCCTTGACGCGACCCGGTTTCAATCCCTTCTTCTTGGCGATTTCCATCGCCCTGTCGAGGCTAATTGGTTCCATGACCATTTTTGTTCCCTCCTAACTGCCTGGGCTGTGCATCCAGTACCAGGCCAGTATGTAATGATTTTGTCGGATATTTAAAGCTTTTGGAATACTGGCCAAGAATTTCGTAAAATCCAGTATTTTTTAAGCATCTAGAGAAGGTTTTTCCAGTAATTTGATTTTCGGGAATTAACAGGTTTAATCGGTGACATTATCCCGGATAGAAATTGATAACTCATTCTCAAGAAACGCGAGAAAGACCACAAAAGGGCAGCTCCGATTGGAAGAATATTAAATATTCTCTTGCATTAGCCAACTGTAGCTGTTCAGCAGGAAAGCTAATGGTGTGAGAGTTGAGGTTGTTCGGATCATCCGGAATTCGCGGAGTCGCCTTCAAGGAGTTCGCGCTCGATTTGGCAATGGGAATAGGAAAAGCTATAGGGTCCGAGTATAACAGCGTAATATTGGGCAGAGACGCCCGCCTCACGGGCAGGCTGTTCTCAGGGGCGGTCTCGAGCGCCCTCATGAGCGTCGGCGCGGAAGTCTGTGATGTCGGGATCGTCACGACCCCGACACTCGCATACACGGCTAGGAGCAGGGACGCAGGCATAATGATAACCGCAAGCCACAACCCGCCTGAGTACAACGGAATAAAGCTCTGGAACCCGGATGGATCCTCGTTCGGTACTAAGCAGATGACGGACATCGAAGCGAGATTGAACGGCGACATATCCGATGCGGATTGGAAGAATGTCGGTCACATGACACATTATGGCCAGGCGACCGACGACCACAAGAAGCATATCCTATCCTTGGTAGAGCCCGCCGAACTCAAGGTAGTGGTGGACTGTGCGAACGGCCCCGCCTCTCTTATTACTCCATATATACTAGATGAAATGGGATGTCAGGTAATCACAGTCAACTCACAGCTCGACGGGCGTTTCCCGGGACGGCCCGGTGAACCGACCGAGGAGAACCTGAAGGCGCTTATTGGAGCTGTAAGAGATTTGAATGCGGATCTTGGAATAGCACATGACGGCGACGCGGATCGGATGGTTGCAGTGGACGACAGGGGAAGGTACGCCGGCGGTGACGACCTGCTCAAGGTCTTTGCGACAGAGACAGGAGCGCGTAGCATAGTCGTTCCCGTGGATGCCACGATGCTTCTCGATGATAAGTTCGGGAAGAGTATCCACAGGACGAGGGTGGGCGACGTCTATGTATCCGAGAAGATAAAGCAGACCGGCGCTGATTTCGGCGGAGAGCCCTCTGGCACCTGGATATTTCCGAATGTGTCCCTTTGTCCAGACGGAATATTCGCTGCTGCCAAGCTGGTGGAGATATGCAGGGACCGGAGGCTATCTGATATCATAGACGATATGCCATCACTCCCAATGATGAAGGAGATCCTGAGGTTCGAAGCCGCAAACAGGGATCGGATACAGGAGTCGCTCGAACGAGAGGCGTCTTCGCTGAAAAAAGCAGAGATAGATACGACCGACGGTGTAAGGGCGAGGTTTGAGGACGGCTGGGCCCTGATACGGCTTTCCGGTACGGAGCCAAAGATGCGAATAACGGTCGAGGCCAGGGAAATCAAGAGAGCGGAGGAGATCATGGAAACTGCCATGGAAATCGCCAGGAGATGCCTGCATTGAAGGGGCTAATTCTCGCAGCGGGCGAAGGCGTCCGGATGAGACCGCTCACCGCAAACATCCCAAAGCCTCTTCTGCCCATTGCCGGAAAGGCGACTATCGTCCACACGATCGAGGCGATGAGAAACGCCGGGGTTACTGATTTGCATATTCTGGTCGGCTGGAGGGCAAACAGGCTGAAAGAGTACCTCGGGGACGGAGAGAAATTCGACATCGGGATCGAGTACGTCACCCAGGAGGAGCGGCTGGGGACCGCACATGCGATAAGCATGCTGAAGGATAAGCTGGCTGGGGAGAGGTTCTGTTGCGCCTATGGCGACATCATAGTAAGCCCCAGCATGCTCGAGGAGGCGCTAAGACAGCTCTTTCCGATGAGCGAGTCAGTCATGTGCGTTGCCGCCGTCGACGACCCCTCGAGATACGGTTCGGTCGAGGTCAAGGACGGGGTTGTCAAGAATATCTGGGAGAAGTCCCCCGTTCAACACGGAAATTTGATCAACGCTGGAATTTACATCTTGAACCCGGATATCTTCGAATTCATCGATGCGACCCCGATATCTCCAAGGGGAGAGTACGAGCTGACTGATTCTCTCACGCTTCTAATGAAGCATCAGGAGCTTCGGGCACACGACTTGGGTGGTGGATGGCTGGATATCGCCAGGCCGTGGGAGCTGCTCTCGGCGAACGAAATCGTCATCGGGGAGATGGCGCCCGAGATATTGGGTCATGTCGAGCAGGGCGCGGTCTTGAAGGGCCCGGTTTTCGTCGGTGAGGGGTCGGAGGTGTTGTCCGGATCCTACATAGTAGGTCCGGTATACATCGGCCGGGACTGCGAGATAGGCCCGAACTGCTTCATCCGCCCAGCCACCTCGCTGGGCAACAGATGCAAGGTCGGAAACGCCGTTGAGGTAAAGAACTCGATAATCATGGATGACTCGAAGGTCCCGCACAACAGCTATGTCGGGGACAGTGTCATAGGCGAGCGGGTCAACTTCGGCGCGGGAACGAAGGTGGCCAACCTGAGACTCGACGACAGACCGGTACCCGTCATAGTCGATGGTGAGAGGGTCAGCTCCGGCAGGAGAAAGCTCGGTGCGATAATCGGGGACGACGTCAAGATCGGAATCAATGCATCAATAATTCCTGGGACGATAATTGAGGACAGCTGCTTCATAGGACCCGGGGCGATAGCCGAAGGGTATATTGTCAGAAGAAGCAGGATACTCTGACCTCAGTCGACCACTTCTAGCTCCATCTCCTCCCCGTTGAGGTCGTAAGCCGCCCAGTCGACCTCCTCGAACGGGTAACTTGTCACGATATGTATCCGCCCGTAGCGCCTGAAGAAATCCAGGTCGGCCTCGGAGGGCGAGAAGTTGGGCGACGGATGCGAATGGACCGTTCCGACGATCGAGAAATCGATCGGCATCATGTGCAGCTGGAAGATCGCGTGCCTGCTTCCGGAAATCGTGCCGGGCAGTAAGACCAGCTCGTGGATTACCCCCTCTTTCGACCTCAGCAGAGCCCCGAACTCGTTCGGAAAGGAGGATCTTGACGATTCGAGTATCATGTTAAGGGTCTTCCTCCGGATAGCCCTCACTTCGTTTCTGGGGTCCTTTCCAAAGAGGCTCATCGGATTCACCTATCGACTTTGACCTCGCCGAACAGTCTCACGAGATCGTCGGCGTTCAGCGCATCAAATACGATCTCATCTATCTTGGTCCTGTTTATCATACCGATCCAAAGCTCCTTCCTCAGCCTCAGGCGGACTATGCCGGTCTTTGACCGCAGCACCCTGAGCTGGCTGCTCAGAGGGGCGTACCTCACCCCAATGCTCAGGACCAGCGGCAGCCCGCCCACATCTTCCTCTCTACGAATCTCGGCGATCTCCCCGAGTGGCAGCTCGAGACGGAACAGCACTCCGAACCGCAGGATCAGCCTGGTCCCCGTGACGAGATTTTCGATAAAAATCGGCAGAAGAAAGTAGACGACCGAAATCGCGAGAATGACAGCGCCTATGACAACCGTGAAAATCCCGCCCTCGTTCTCCACGGCGTCTTGGACGCCGGCGGCGATCAACCAGATGCTCAAAGGCAGGAAGATAATCGCCAGTATTGACAGCATCCAGTTATTGGATCTGAGGGCGATTACATCGAGCTTTCTGGGGGATATCATCTGCTCAACTTTCAGTGCGATGTTATCTGCATGCCGGTGGCTGCCTGCAACTTCTTTCTCAGCCTCTGGAAGAAATTCGTATCGAATCTCACGAACTTTGCCGGCTCTGATGATTTGAATAACTCGACCCGCTCCCCGCCCTCGAACTCGACCTCATCCCGACCGTCGGCCACAACGGAACAGGGACGCGGGGCATCCAGGGTTATCTGAATGTTGCTCGAACCCGGGACGACCATCGGCTTTGCCATGTTCCAAAGTGGTGCGATCGGCGCGATGACCATGGCATCGAGTCTGGAATCGAGTATGGGCGCCCCGACGCTCAGGGAGTAGGAGGTCGAGCCGGTCGGAGTTGCGATAATGATTCCGTCGGACCTGATCGTGAAGGCCAACTCGCCGTCCACCTTCACCTTGAAATGTCTGAGCTTGGCCACCTGAGATGTGTGAATCACGACTTCGTTAAGAGCGTCTGGAAGCCGCCTTCCGTTCACCTTCGACGAGATCCTCATCCTCTCCTCAAGGACATAGTCCCCCTTGACCAGTCTTCCGATCCCGTCCTCCAAATCGGCCTTGTCTATCTCGGTCAGGAAGCCTATGAGCCCAGCTCTGATCGGAAGAATCGGCACCTGTGCCGGCATGTTCTGAAGTGTGTAGAGCACGGTCCCGTCGCCACCGAATGTGATGATCGCGTCTACATCGAATTCTTCGATCTTCTTCTCGAGCTTGGGATATTTCTTCGCTATCCCGCTCTCCAGAAACACCTCGTGTCCTTTCAGGGCTTCAAGTGTCCGTTTGAGGAAGCCTTCCAGGCCCTTGATCTCTGGGTTTGCTACAATTCCTACCTTCACAGGATCATCTCCTTTGCTCCAGGGTCTCCGAGTGCGAGGAAATTCGACCTGTCGTCGAGCGAGAACGCCATATCCAGCACCTTGCCGTCCATATTAAATAACTCGCCGCCCGCCTCCCTCAGTACCAGCGCGCTCGCGGCGATGTCGACTATGCGCATCCTCTTTTTGAGATCGAGACAGTTGAAGTAGAAACCGTCGGCCATTCCCCGCCCGATATGGCACATCTCCAGTGAGGCGCATCCGAGGGACCTTATCCTTCGGACCTTTTCGGCGACCTTCCAGGTGGAGGCGTCCGTTCTGTTGCCGACGTACGCCAGGAACAGGGAACTGCCGGGCTCGAACTCGCGCGTCGAAATCGATACGTCATCCAGCCAGGCGCCTTTTCCCTTTTCGGCGTAATACGTCTCGCCGCTCACGAGATTCCGGACCAATCCGTGGGTGACATCACCCAGCCGACTGCTTCCGAGCGCGAGCGAAACCGCATAGAACGGTATCTCAGAGTGAAAATTGGCGGTTCCGTCTACGGGATCGACCACCAGAGTACGCTCGCTGCCGATGTCCTGCATTCCCGCCTCTTCGCTGAGGATGTTCATATCCAGCTCGCTCGTCCTGACGAAATCGATCACGACATCCTCGGCCAGCTTGTCTATCCTGGAAGTAGGGGAGCCGCTGGCACCCACGCTGACCTGCTCGCTTCCGTCGAATCCGGTCGGGAGCTCGGCTATCCGTTTCTGGACTGCCTCTGCGATCCGCTCTAGCAACTGTCTCATATGAGGTTATCATAGCGGCACCTCCGGATAAAATGATTACCTCCCAGCCAAGCGAAACGCGGGTAAGGCATATATCGGTGGTGCGCCCTGGAAGTCCGCATATGGCAGAGCTGGAAAAAACGGGCTGTCCCAATCTCGTGACGGATGGATATGATCTGTACACGAGAAGCTTCGTCCCCGGACATTCGATATACGGGGAGAGGACGGTAGAGTTCGAGGGCCGGGAATACCGCCGATGGGATCCCAGAAGGAGCAAGATGGCCGCGTACATGCTCCTGACTGGAGGATGCGGCGGTCTCGCGGCCGGAGACCTGGTTATATACCTGGGAGCCTCCACCGGAACCACCCTGAGCCATATTTCCGATATCGTCACTGAGGGAGAAATCTACGCGGTGGAAGTCTCGAAGAGGCCCTTCAGGGATCTGATGGACAACTGCTCCGACAGGGCTAACATAATACCGATCCTGGGAGATGCCAGAGACTCGATGATACTCGACGGCATGGTTTCCAGAGCGGACTACCTGTATGTCGATATCGCACAAAGGGACCAGGTACCGATCTTCGTGGACTATATGGAGCGGTTCAGCTGTAGGGAAGGGATGCTAATGCTGAAATGCAGATCCATCGATGTTGCCGAACGGCCGTCTTCGGTCGCCAAGGTTGCGAGGCGGTATATAGAGGAACGGAACCTGGCAGTGGCCAGCGAAACGGACCTGGACAGATATGAGAAGGACCACTTCGCATTTCACGTCAAGGGGCGGGACCTTTGAAGTTCGTATATGCGATCGGTTTCGTCAACGATAGATATGTCATGGTGAGAAACAGAAACCGGGCTTGGGAGATGCCAGGAGGTAGGATCGTCCCCGGAGAGAGCCCTGAGGAGGCCGTCAGGAGGGAGTTCCTGGAGGAGACAGGGCTCGAGTTTCAGCCGATCGCCAGCCGCAGCCTGGACGATGGATGCGTCTTCTTTGGATTGGTCGGGGGCGAGACGAAAAAACCGGATGATGAGATCGCCGAGATAGGCCTTTTCAGCAAGCTTCCAGATAATCTATCGTTCCCGTTGGTAGAGTACGATGAAATGATCTCCGAGGCGAGGGCCGTGCTCAAAAACTATATTAATAGGGACCCCCTTGGCGACACCTCGCCAAGATAGAGAGAAGACTGGGCTTGAGCAATATGGCAAGAATGCACGCGCGCAGGAGAGGGGCATCCGGCTCCAAGAAGCCAAATGTGAAGGGGAAGCCCGAATGGGTCACCCAGAGCAACGAAGAAATCGAGGAGCTGGTAGTGAAGATGGCCAATGACGGAAAGGATCCAGCCAGGATAGGCCTTGTTCTCCGGGACCAGTACGCAATACCTTCGGTCAGATCCTGTACCGAGAAGAGCATCGGCCAGATTCTGAGCGATAAGGGACAAATCCCCAAGTTGCCCTATGACCTGCAGAATCTCATGAGGCGCGCGGTCGAGCTGAACGAACATCTGAAGAAGAACTCCAGAGACCTACACAACCGGCGCGGCCTGCAGCTGATCGAGTCGAAGATACGCCGACTTGTGAAATACTATTCGAGCGAAGGAAAGCTTCCAGACGGATGGAAATACTCGCTCGACACGGCCAAACTCGAAATCGAATGAAGGGGCTTATTATGAAAGGAGGTGCCGTCCTCCCGAAGGATTTCAATTCTATCATCAGTGAGGCTGCTGAGCTGATCCGGTCGCATAGCTTCGCCAGAGTCATCTCGCATTACGACGCGGACGGGATTTCCGCCGCCGGGATAATGATCGCCTCGCTGAAGAGGGCCGGGATCGAATACCAGGCGACGATATCCAGAAGCCTGGACAGAGCGACCGTGGAGAGCATCGCGGACGAGGGGTCCGACTTCGTGATATTTCTTGACATGGGCTCTGGGCAGATCGAGTGGCTTGATGAAATCAGGGGGGACGTGCTCGTGCTGGATCATCACAGGACGGTCAGGAAATCGGACAAGGTTCTACAGGTCAACCCGCACTTCCACGGTCTGGACGGTATGAAGGATGTCTCCGCCAGCGGGCTCAGCTTCTTAGTATGCACCGCCTTGGACGATAAGAACTGGGCGTCCGCCCCGTTGGCCATAACCGGCCTGTTCGGGGACATGCAGAACCTCCACGGGTATTCGAAGATAAACGCCGGGATAATCGAGGGGGCCATAGAGCGGAAGCTGATCGCCAAGGAGACTGACCTGCGGCTCTCCGGCAATTCTTTAACGGAGATGATATCCAGCTCCGTATCGCCCTACTTCCGCCAGCTGTCAGGCCGGGATGATGCCGCCGCCGAGTTCCTCAGATCGGCCGATCTGGACGAGAGCGCGGCATACGGCGATCTCAAAGAGGGCGGCCGAAGAAGGCTCATGTCAATGCTGACCCTCCGTCTGCTGGGCCAGGGATGCTCGAAAGAGACCGTCTTGGAACTCTCCGGAGATATCGTGACGGCGAGCGCCAATTCCATGAGGATCGACGACCTCACCGAGCTGCTGAACGCGTGCGGAAGAACCGACCATCCCGGGATAGGACTCGCCCTTTGCCTCGGGGATTTGGATGCCCTCAGGGAGGCGACCCGTTTCAGGAAGGACTACGACCGGATGCTGCTGTCCGCCCTCGGCAAGGTAGAAGATGACGGCGCTATTGTCATGAAACACATACAGGTGCTGAAACCCTCGAACCCGTCGCTCGCGGGTGCGATCTGCGGTATCTCAATGCAGTATCTGCTCGAACAGGATAAACCGACGCTCGCCATTACCAGGAGCGAGGGTTCTACAAAGGTGTCATCAAGAGCTACGAAGTCGCTCGTCAATGCAGGCGTTAACCTCGCGGAATCCATGAAATCCTCTGCGGAGCAGGTCGGAGGAGTGGGCGGGGGGCATACCATCGCGGCCGGCGCGACGGTGCCGATCGCAAAGGAGGATCAGTTCCTCGAGCTCGTCGATAGCATGACTGGCAGACAGCTCGGGACGGGTAGCTAAGGGTTGCAATTCGAGCGCCACGTTTTCATTCTGGACAAAAGACTCAGTAATCGCTCGCGAGGTCGAAAAATAAATACGCAGAGCATATCTTCCAACCGAGATGAGATATCTGTTTGAGCTCTCGGGAGAGCATCCGGAGCTTCCATCGCTCGAGGCGGAAGCGCTCCTGAGAAGCTGCGGAGATGCGGACCTCATCGAAAAGGACTGCCTCGCCGCAGTCTTCCAATCGAGCTCCGTCCCAGGAGATTTCGCATCGAGAATTTCGCTTTCTCATTATCTCAGCGAGCACATGCTGAGCACGGAACTGGATGATCTCAGCTCCGAGATCGAGAAATTCGATTTTTCGGGTATAGAAAACGCATCGATATCCGTCAGGGTGGCGCACGAAAGGCGCGGACAGATCGATGGAAGGAAATTGACGAGAGAGTTGGGGGGGATCGTCTCAAGAAGTACCGGAATCGACCTGGAGAACCCTGAGATGCGGCTCAGAGTGTACGTCGGGAATAGAGCGCACCTCGGGATACAGCTCAAAGCCGTCGACAGGAGCCAGTACGAGAAAAGGAAGAACAGGTTCCTGCCATTTACGTCGCCGATTTCGATCCATCCACGGCTCGCGAGGGGGCTGATCAACCTCACGGCGAAATCGGTCAAAGATATAGTCCTCGACCCATTCTGCGGGACCGGCGCCTTCCTGATAGAGGCCGCATTGATGCAAATGGAGGCATACGGCTCGGACATCTCCCCGAAGATGATTGCAGGCAGTCGAAGGAACCTGGAGCACCTGGGTATAGAAGCACATCTCATGCAAACCGATGTGGGGGAGATCGGCCGCCTTGGCAGAAGATTCGACTGCATCGTGACCGATCCTCCATACGGAAGGTCCGCCAGCACCAACCGGGAACCGGCCGATGCGCTGTATTCGAGGGCGCTGGACGCCTTCTCGGAAAATCTCGTCGGCAGAGGACGGGTCGGGATAATCGTGCCGAACACGGACATACTCGATTTCGAGGATCGGTTCAAGCTTGTGACGAACGCATCGCTCAGAGTACACAGATCGCTCATCAGAAACTTCGTCGTCCTCGAGCGTATATAATCTACTTATAATACAGTAATAACTACGGTCTGGGGCGGGCATATCGCGAAGTCCGAGTTAACCGTAACACGTATCTCCGCCTCCGATCCGGGCGAGGCAGCGTCACCTATGTTTACGAGCAACGTGCACAGCAACTCTTCGAACGGGGACAAATGCACGCTCAAAATGTCGGTCATGTTATCCGATGCATTGATGTACAGCCCGACATCCCATCCGTATGGCACGTTATCCACGGCTATCTCGGCCTCGATCCCGGCTGCCGAGGAGCTGTTAAGGTAGATGGAAAACTCGATCTCGTCAGAAGGGTGCGCCGACGCCTCGGCCGGAGAGATGACGCATTCGAGGCTTCCGGCGACCTCGGTTATGTTGACATCGATTGATTTTCTGAATCTATCGTCCTGCTGGGCGTAGATATCGATCGATACATTCACCTCCCGGTCGGCTGCGATCATGACGTCGAGGAGCATAGTGAAGTTAATCATCACGCTGTCTTCGACGTGAAGAACAACCGGTTGATCCTTGCCTATCTGGCTAAACCCATTATAGCCGACATAGTAATCCAGCTCGGAGATGTCCTCCTCCGAGCTAATGTCGAACATGAGATCGACGTTCATGTTGCCAGTGCTGTTGACGACGATCATAAATGTATGGCTCATCGCAGCGGACAAATTGGCAGAATCCGAGCCTACCAGCTCGGCCTCGAACCCGTAGTCGTAGCTGGTGACGGAGATCGGTATCGGAGCAAACGAGATTGCGAGCATGGCAACCATGCCCACGCCGACAGCCTTTCTGATCCTATCGATCTTGGTGATGTCGTTCAGGGGAGGAGAATGGTTCAGGCCGAGAAAGAGGATCAGCAGGGCGAATATCGCCCATCCGATGTAGAAGAAGCTGAGCACGAACAGGACGAGTACAGCTGCCCAGCTGATGTACTTCGCGTCCGGGCCGAGTGCCGCACGGGCAATATGTCCCCCGTCCAAAGAGCCGGCAGGCAGGAGGTTTATCGCGGTCACGAGAAATCCTACCCATGCCGCAAAGGCGGTCGGATGAAGGGTGTACTCCCCTGAGATCGGGAGGAACAGGCTGACGAAATCGTAAATCAGAGGGGTCATGACCGTCCACATGCCTCCCGTCTCCTCCGGCATGGTGGCGCCCTCTCCTCCGCTGAGAATGAGGCCGATTACCAGCACGGGTATCGTCGCGAAAAAACCGCAGATCGGTCCCGCGATCCCGATGTCGAACAGCGTCTTCCTGTTGGGCATCGGTCCCCTGAGTGAAATAAACGCCCCGAATGTCCCCAGCGGAAAGAACGGAGGCGCGGGTATGAAGAACGGCAGCGATGCGGGTATGCCGTGGCGCCTGGCCATCAGATAATGCCCCATCTCGTGTATCCCCAGCACTCCCAGAAGTGGAACCGCAAAGGTCACGGCGCCCATGAGAATCGTCTCGGAATCGATGTCTGAGAGCTTGCCGATGGACTCTCCCTGATATCCGACCCAGAGTATTATCCCAGCGAATATCGTGGTCATAATCGTGATCACGAGCAGGACGATATTGACCCAGATGCCCCGTGGCTTGACCTTCGGAAGCCTCGAGACGACGACAATATGCTCTCCACCCCTGTAGGTGATGATCGGGACATAACCGAGGGCTTCGAGCTCCCCTCTCAGGCGGGAGAAGTTCTCGTCGAGCATTTCCGTGTCGACCCTACAGTGGAATCCAACGGAGTCTGGGCGAACATCGGTCTCGTATACACTGAAGTACCTCGAGACGACGCCCTTTATCCTCTCGATCTCCGCTGCGGCATCCTGAACGGGTGCAGGTTCCATTGCCACTTCCATCCCCGACTACTCATTTATTACTTTTTGACTGTCCAATGAAGTTGTGAGTGGATTTTCACACTATCGCGACTGCATTGGATGGTCGAATACACCGTTTGGGGCAGACGGAGAGAAGGTAATATATCTG
>DSAX01000083.1 GCA_011046235.1 Methanobacteriota archaeon
GGATAGATGCATCAATAGTTCCTGTGAAGACAGAGTACTCACTTACGAAATCCGGGGAAGATATGATAGGGATAATAAAGGAAATGAAGTAGATATTATCTGCAGTATCATGGGGGCACTGATACCATTCGATGTTAGATTCCAAGAAAATATTCGTAAAGATGACACGAAAGCACTAGATCTATTCCTTCAAGAACACAATCAATGTCCATTCGGTATCTTGCTTACAAAAAGACACTTAGATATCAATAAGAATATTATTATGATTCCTCTTTGGCTTTTTCTTCTAACATAATACCAAGACAATGTTTCTCTGCTCCGAACAAAGCCTCAACTAATTGCTATGTTCGAATACCCAATTTCCTTACGTTTAGGCGATCAGCCAGTATCTTGAGTCGGTTCGAATCCCCACGCGCCCGTTCCTGAGAAGAAAAAGCTCACGCTAAAACACGGAGCTTATACCAACTTCGATCAACTTCCGGATGAGCTCTGCATACCGAAGGTATCCGGAAAAAGCTTCCTTTCCGGTGGAGCCAGTCATCGACGTGGATTCGAATCCCCCTGGGGCTATTTTCATTAAGCAAGAAAAAAGAAAAGAGGTTATTGATGGCAGCCAGGACTACGTTCCTTCCCGTCCCCCGATCTTCCGGCAAAGAGCTTCCCGTATCCGTAGCCGAGCAGTGCGAAGGTCAGCCTGAAGAGCGCCCAGAACGAGAGGTTCATGTCGAACATCTTCCTGGGGTCGTAGCTCTCCCAGAGCTTCCCGTGCTTGATCGTGAGCTGTTTTCTGCCGTACCCGTTCCAGAAGGCCTGCTTGATGAAGCTTCTGACGCTGCCTCGGGTCCGGTGGTACACGACCATCTTGTCGTTGTAGCCTATCCTGAATCCGGAATCGACCGCCCTCAGGTTGAGGTCGATGTCCTCGGCCGTAATGAACCAGGGATCGAATCCCTTGACCTCCTCGATCACCTTGAGTCGGTAACCCATGTTGCAGCTGGGGTAGCTGATATCGTGCCCCCTCCGGTACAGCTCGACCCTCTCCAGGTCCTCGAATGCGTGATACCCGATGTTGATCGTCCGGCCGGCCACGATGTCCGTTGACTCGAGCCCGTTCCTCATCTGGTGCAGCCAGAACGGGTTTGCGATGCAGTCTCCCCCGATGAAGCAGATCACCTCGCCCTTGGCCTGACCTACGCCGAAGTTCGTGCTCTCTCCCCGGGTACCGGGGTGATGGAACAGCCGGACAAAATCGTACTGCTTGGCATACTCCCGGACATACTCGACCGTCCTGTCGCAGCTGCCGGCGTCGACCACGACGATCTCGACCGGGCCTTCCTGCGTGACCAGGCTGTCCAGCAGATCCCGGATGTTCCTCTCCTCGTTCAGTATGTTGAGGACCACGGATACAAGCGCTCTTTGATTGCCCTTGCCGCCCTCATCCGTCTGTTTCTGGCTCATGCGCTCCTCCCCAGACCGATCGCTCTCAGCTTGACGCCCCAGCGTGACAGCTTCTTGGGCGAGAGAGCCCTTCTTCCGTCGATCACGAACCTGTTGCTCATGAGCTCGAAATCCTCCTTGCCGAGCCCCGAGAACTCCTTGTCCTCCGTCTGTATTATGCACCCGTCCGCCTCGTAGAGCGCCTCCCGGGCCGAGGCGGCATATGATATCTCCGGCAACAGCTTGATGAAGGACGCCGATGCCATGGGGTCGTACCCGACGACCTTGGCGCCTCTCGCGAGCAGCTCCACCGCGATCGGGAAAGCCTTCGTGTCCCTTATGTCATCGACCCCGGCCTTGAACGCCAGCCCGAGGACGCAGATCCTCTTGCCGGCGAGGTCTCCCAGCTCCTCCTCGAGCATGCTCACCGCCCTGAGCGGCTGGGAGTCGTTGACCCTCTGTACCGCTCTCAGAAGCTCGGGCCTGTAACCCACGGATTCCGCGGTTGCGATCAGCGCCGCCAGATCCTTCGGGAGGCAGCTCCCGCCGAATCCCAGACCCGCCCTGAGGAACTGGTCCCCGATCCTTGGGTCGAGCCCGACCGCTTCCATGACGTCGTTCACATCGGTCCCGAACCTCTCGCACAGGTTCGCGATCTCGTTCGAATAGCTGATCTTCGTCGCCAGGAAGCAGTTCGACACGTACTTGACCATCTCCGCTGTGACGGTGTCCGTGCTGATCTTAGGCGCCTCGAGCTTCTCGAACAGCCTCAGCACGCTCCTCCCGGTCTTCTTGCTGTCGGCCCCGACGACTATCCTGTCGGGGTTCAGGCTGTCCCTGACCGCCCTGCCCTCCTGCAGGAACTCGGGAGACATCGCGACTCCGAAGTCTTTGCCGGCGGACAGACCGGACCCCCTCTCCAGTATCGGGGTGACCAGGGCATCGGTGGTGCCCGGGGGGACGGTGCTCCTTACGACCACGATCTTCCCCTTGGCCAGCGGCTTCGCGATCTCTCCGACCGCGTCCTTCAGGTGCTTCAGCTTCGGAGCGCCGGTCTTGAGCGGAGGGGTCTGGACGGACACGATGATTATGTCAGAGGCCTGGACCGCCTCCCCGATGCTGCTCCCGGCCGATATCTTCTTCGAAATCAGTCCCTTGGACAGCATGGAGGAAAGATCCGGCTCGTAGAATGGCGCCTCCCCCTTCTGAATGGAACTCAGACGTACCTCGTCGATCTCCACCAGCCGGACCCTGTGGCCCAGGTGGGCCAAAGTAACCCCGGTCGCGAGCCCGACAAATCCGCAACCTATGATTGCAACCTTCATGTCCAGTTCACCGAGTTCGATCGTGATTTCTCATAATACCTTAGGTCGGCTCATAGGAACGCAACGTCGGGCTTGCCGCTCGGGTTCTTCTGGAGAAGCTCCTCCAGCCCGTCGAGGAGCACCCTCGATATCTTGATCGCGGCCTTGCCGTCTCCGAACCTCGCCCGCTGGATCCCCATCGGCTCGAACCTCTCGATCGCGTCTATTATCTTCTTCTCATCTACACCGACGAGAACGTTCCAGCCGTCGTTAACAGTCTCTATCCACTCCGTCTCCTCGCGCAATGTTATGCATGGGACCTTCTGGATGTAGGCCTCCTTCTGCACACCGCCGGAATCGGTGAGCACCTTCTCCGATCCCATCAACAGCCTCTGGAAGTCCATGTACGGCTGTGGTTTTGTCAGCCTTATGTTCGGGGAATCGCTCAGAGTCTTCGAAAGCCCCGACTCCTCCAGCACCGTCTGCGTCCTCGGGTGCATCGGGAACACGATCTGCCGTCCCGAGGCGACGAGCGACCTCACGATCCTTCCGAGCCTCTCGATGTTCTCGACGTTCGGGGGACGGTGCAGCGTGACGAGCAGGTAATCCTTCTCCTTGAGCCCGTACTCATCGAGGATCGTCGAGCGCTCAAGCGCGATCTTCGAGCTGAGAAGAAGCGCGTCCACCATGACGTCCCCGACCAGGAAGACGTTCCTGACGATCCCCTCCCTCGTCAGGTTGTCCACGCTCGACGCGGTGGGGCAGAACAGCACGTTCGACACGTGGTCTGTGACCACGCGGTTCGTCTCCTCGGGAAGGTTCCGGTTGTATGACCGCAGCCCCGCCTCGACATGGGCCACCGGGTATCCGGATTTTACGGAGCCTATCGCGCCGCCTATCGTCGAGTTGCTGTCCCCGTAGGTCACCACGATGTCGGGATCGATCTCGCAGATCACCTTGCCTATCCTGGATATGATCCCCGATACACGGTCGGACCCGCTCCCGGGGCCGACCCCGAGGTTGTAGTCGGGCTTCGGGATATCCAGCGCCCTGAAGAACGGCTGGCTGCGCTCGTAGTCCTCGAGCTTTCCCGTATGTACCAGCACCTCCTCAGAGACCTTCCGGAGCTCCCGGGAAAGTGCCGCGGCCTTGATGAACTGGGGCCGTTCGCCCACAACTGAAGCGATCTTCACAACTGGTATATTGGGTATACTTTCATTTAGACCTTATGGACAGCACTGCCAACAGCGCGCGAAACGTGGGGTCGAGAAAATATCTGGCCCATACCGAAAAGAATTATATCGTGATTGTCTCTTTGACCAACGATGAAAGCGGTCATTCCGGCTGCGGGGCTGGGCACGAGGTTTCTGCCGCTGACGAAGGCGCAGCCCAAGGAGATGCTACCAGTCATCGACAGGCCCTGCATTCAGTACGTGGTCGAGGAGGCCGTGCGGTCAGGAATAACGGACATCGTCATCATAACCGGCAGGGGCAAGAGGGCGATCGAGAATCATTTCGATAGATCGATCGAGCTCGAGCAGCGGCTCGAGGAGAACGCCATGGACAAGGAGCTGCAGATGCTCCGAGAGATCGAGGACATGGCGGACATATTCTACATCCGGCAGAAGAACCCGCTGGGGCTTGGACATGCGGTCCTGTGCTCCAAGAAGCACATCGGGAAAGAGCCGTTCGCCGTTCTATTGGGCGACGACCTGATAGTCAACGGAAAGCCGGGGATATCGCAGCTGGTAGAAACCTTCGACAGAATGGGCGGGAAGGCGGTAGTGGGCATCGAGCGCCTCCCCCGGGAGTCGCTTTCTAAGTACGGCGTGATCTCGGGCGAGGAGATAGAAAACGGCATCTATCACGTGGATGACCTGGTGGAAAAGCCGCCCCTCGGGAAGGAGCCGTCAGACCTCGCGATGATCGGCCGTTACGTCTTCCCGCCGGAAATATTCGGACATCTGGAGAAAACGCCCCCGGGGATCGGCGGGGAGATACAGCTGACGGATGCGATGCGGCTGCTGGCCAAGCAGGAGGGGCTGTTCGGGCAGATAGTGGAGGGAAGGCGGTACGACCTCGGCACCTGGTTCGACTGGCTAAGGGCCAATATCGAGCTCGCACTCGAGCGGCCGGATCTGGGTACTCAGATAAAGAGCTGGCTGCAGGAATCGGTCTGCGAAAAAAAGCAGTGATCGTTCCCGGATAATCGCCGTCGCCTTTCAAACACTGTGTCCAAATTCTTTATTATGAGGTGTATCTATGGCCATCCACAGAGGGAGGTCAGCTTCCAATGGAGATCAAGGCGAAGCACTTCATCGTGCAGAACTGCAAGATAGGCGAGGGTACCATCATCAGGGACTATGTCAATCTGTTCGGCTGCACGATCGGAAAGAACTGTAAGATCGGAGCCTTCGCCGAGATAGGGCGAGACGCGGTCATAGGCGACAACTGCAAGATCGAGGCATACGCGTTCATTCCCACCGGGGTGAAGATCGAGGACGACGTTTTCGTCGGACCCCATGCATGCTTCACGAACGACCGCGTACCCAGGGCGGTTGGAGAATGGAAGGTGATACCGACCCTAGTCAAGAAGGGCGCCTCGATCGGCGCCAACGCGACCGTTATCTGCGGGGTGACGATCGGTGAGAACGCGATAGTCGGGGCAGGCTCGGTCGTGACGAAGGACGTCCCGGCGAACACCGTCGTAGTCGGATCCCCGGCGAAAATCCTGAGGAGAAAAACTGAATAGGGCAATCTGTCGGAGTGTGAGTATTTGAAAGTCCCGATAACAATTCCTGCCATGACGCAGGAGATGATCGACGCCGCAGTCAATGCGCTCCGGAACGAGCGGATGTCTCTCGGAGAGAGCGTCTTCAAGTTCGAGGCGGAGTTCGCGAGCATGGTCGGCGTGAAGAAGGCGGTATCCGTCAGCTCGGGCACCGACGCGATCCAGCTGACGCTGGAGGGCATGCGTGTGCCGAAGAAATCGACCGTGATCACGTCCCCGATGTCGTTCATCGCCTCCGCGAACGCGATAATGCACGCGGGATGCGTTCCCAGGTTCTGCGATATCGACAAGAAGACCTACTGCATGGACCCGAAGAAGCTGAGGCGGAGGATCACAACGAAAACGACCGCCATTGTACCTGTCCATCTATACGGCTACCCCAGCGACATGGATGGAATAACGGAGATGGCCAGGGAGAAGAACCTCGTCGTGATCGAGGATGCCTGCCAAGCCCACGGGGCGATATACCACGGAAGGAGAACGGGCTCGATCGGAAACGCGGGCTGCTTCTCGTTCTACGCAACTAAGAATATGACCGTCGGCGGCGACGGCGGCATGATAACCACGGACGACGAGGATTTTGCCGAACGGGTCACCAGCATGCGACACTGCGGTAGGATGAAGGGGAGCAACTACGATCACGATATAATGGGGTACACCACACGATTGAACTCCGTGAATGCGGCCATCGGGCGCGAGCAGCTCCGACTTCTCCCGGAATGGAACGAGAGGAGGAGGGCCATTGCGGCGATGTACGACCGCAGGCTGAAGAACGTCGGCGACCTAAAGCTGCCTCTGGGACCGACAGCGGATATAACCCCTGTATACCATCTGTACGTAGTGAGGACACAGAGGCGCAACGATCTGTCGGAATTTCTCAAGCAGAGGGAGGTCCAGACGGCGTTTCATTACCCAGTTCCAATTCACCTGCAGCCCATATACAGGCAGATGTTCGGCTACAAGGGCGGCGAGTTTAAGAACACCGAAAAGGCATGCAAAGAGGTCCTCTCGCTTCCGATGTACCCGGGACTCTCAGACGAGCAGGTGGGCTTCGTATGCGACTCGATAATTGAATTCTTCGGGAGATGAACGCACATGGCAAAATTCCAGGTCGGCGTGATAGGGACCGGATATTGGGGCAGGAAGCTTGTCGACGAATTCTCGAACATACAGAACGTTTCGATCGAGGCCATCTCGGATCTGATGGACGAGAACCTGAAGTTCTGTACTGACAGGTTCGGCGTGAAAAAGACCTTCAAGGACTACCACGACTTGCTGTCAATGCCCGAGATAAAAGCGGTCGCAATTGCCACCCCGAACATCACACATTACGAGATCTGCAAGGCCGCGCTCGATGCGGGGAAGCATGTGCTAGTGGAGAAGCCGATCACGCTGAAATCCAAGAGGGGCTGGGAGCTTGTGAAGCTCGCGGAGGAGAAGAACCTTACGCTCTCCGTTGGCCATATTTTCAGGTTCAATAACGCGATCGCCGAAGCCAGGAGGCTCATCAAAGAGCGCTTCCTGGGCAAGATATTCCTGATGGACTTCACCTGGGTGAACAAGGAGAAGCTGTTCACCGACAGGGACGTGATCATCGACCTCGCGCCGCATATGTTCGACATGATGAACTACCTTCTCGACAAATGGCCGGTTGAGATCTCGACTGTTGCAGCTCCCCACCGAGACCGCATATGGGAGACTGCCAACATACACTCACGGTTCGATGACGGTTTACTGTCGAACACATATCTCAGCTGGGTCATTCCGAAGAAGACCAGACAGCTTTCGATCGTTGGAGAGTCTCGATCCATGGTGATCGATGCGGTGGCCCAGGAGGTCACGGTGTTCGAGAGCGGGTACACTTACAGGCTCGGGGTCGAAAGGAACAACACGATACGCGATGAGCTGCTGCATTTCATCGACTCGATCGGCAACCCTATGGCCGAGACGAAGAACAGCGGTGCGGTAGGAGTGAAGACCATAGAGATGATCGAGGCCACGAAGCAGTCGCTCGAAGAGAAGAAAAGCGTTTCAATCACGGGCAGCCAATAGATTCGATACATATCATGTCAGACATTGCGGCAATCAGCACTTTGCTAACAAGATTACTCATTGCAATTGATCGTTTAACTATAGATTCCATCGCTGATGTGAAATTTGGCAAGAAATCCATATAGGAGAAATTTAGATATTTCATCGAGAACATGGACGAGACTGAGAGAATCGGGCTTTCGAGACGAAAATATATCTGCAGATTTCACGATTCCATCGCCATTGCCAAGAGAACAATTATAGAATATGAGGAACTGCTTTGACCAGGAAGAAAGGGCTTCTTCAAGGGTGAATGATCTTGGAAGCTGAGGATCGTGTGCGTCTCAACTCGGAATTGGTCTCAAAAACCACTTTCATGTACATATCAATACTCGGCAGCGCAATCCTCGGAGCAGTATCAATTTTTCTTGCAACTAGATTCATAGGGCAGTCTGAATACGGTATTGTTGGCTTCGCACTCAGCTTCGCCGGGCTTTTCCTTTTCATAACCGATTTGGGATTTACTCGCGCCCACACGAAGAAGGTATCGGAAGGAGCTGACCTCAGATCATGTCTGACACTATATCTTCTGGTACGAGTCGCGCTTACCGGAGTATATGTATTCGCCGTCTTCGTATCGATATATATTTGGGAAAGCGTCCTCGGCCGAGGGTACGAATATCCCGAGACTCACGAAGTAATTCTGGTAATCCTCGCATACTATGTCCCGATCTCCATTAGCGCCGTATTCGCTTCCACTTTTCAAGCTCTCAGGGATGTCATTCGAGCCCAGGTCGTCATGCTTGCCGAGATAATGTCTCGCGTGATTGCCATTATGTTCGTCGTCTATTTCAAGATGGGAACAGTAGAACTGGCTATCACTTTTGCCGTCTCTGGTGCGGCCTCGCTCATCGTCACGCTATTGATATCGAGGGATCTTCTTTCGAAGATTTCTTGGAAATTGTTGGACCGGAACCTGTTAAGCGAATATGCTGCCTTTGCAAAGCCCCTCGCGATAGCTACGATCCTCACTACCGTTGCTATGTATTTTGACAAGGTCATAATTCAGTTCGCGTTCTCCGCCGCGGAGACCGGCACATATTTTGCAGCACAGAGGTACCTGAGGTTCTATGGGTTTCTGAGCACCGCTATCATCTCCCTGCTTTTCCCGACGTTTTCAAGCCTAAACTCGAAAGCTGCTGGCAAAGATACAATCGCGATTATGATGCGAGCAATTCTGCGGTATCTATTCATCATCGTGGTCCCGCTGACAATATTCCTCGTGGTGTTCGCCGAACCGATTCTGACCACTCTTACATCTTCTGCCTTCGCGCCCGGTGCGACAGCTTTCGCCATCCTGTCAATAACATACAGCATCTCGATTCTGACAGGACCGTCTAGCTCACAGACCCTGGGCATGGGCTTCGTTACCAGCTTCGCAAGATACATTCTATTATATTGCATAATTGTGATATTTCTAGACATAGTCCTGATCCCCAACGAGATTTTCTCCGTCCAACTGCTCGGCTGGGGCATTAACGGGGCGGCTTTGGCCATTTTCTTCGGACAAGTGGTAATGACCGTCCTGTTCTACCTGAACACCGCCCGAGTGCTGAAAATAAAAACGCCTGAGCATTTGTTCCGAATAATTGTCTCATCGGTGTTCGCAATTCTCGTTACTTACATCATATCCATGACTTTCAACATCGCCAGGTTCTACGATTTAATAGCCCTCTTATCATTGTTTTTCGGGATATATGCATCTCTGATTCTGGTTACCAAGGTAATGAACTTCTCGGAAATCCTTAGACTTCTGAAAATGCTCAGCCTAAAGAGCCTCCAGATGAAACCAGAATGATATTCAACCCCATCCATCGTGCAGGTATAACATTCGATTATATGATCGGTTCGTCTTCCGGCAATTCAATTTCCTTCCCGTGGGCATTATTGTCGATTAAGATGACTGAAAGTGCATTCAAAAGTTGGCTCAGTATTTTCGAATCCAATCAGTTTGGCACCGTTTCATAAAACGGTTCTTAGAATGCTTTGTTCAAGAAGACGGCGGCAATGCGTTTTTCGAAAAAATCCACGGAAGGTACACCTTAAAATTATTCCTATGATACCAAGATTTCGGCATTACCCCAATAAGTCCAACAGTTTATTTCTTCTCCGACATTCGTTTGTACCGATAATCCGAGGACGAATAGCATTTATCTACGATGAGCAAAATCTACCTCAACGGTGTCTCCTATTTGCGAATACACATGATACTCGGTCATGACCTTCTGATACCATACGAAGACAGCCGCGTTATGAAGGAGGCAGCCAGTCTCTCCGATACGGGGCACGATGTCACCGTTCTCTGCTGGTCAAAGCGCATCGAGAACGCATCGGACAGAGTCGACCTTGACGGATTTTCCGTGCGCAGGATTTTTCAGGACATTCCCGGGAGGAAATCCTGGATAGGCTCGAAGCTCCCCGTATACCTCCGTTTGAGAAGAACTATGGTAGATATCTCCGCGAGGGAGAGACCAGACATCGCCTACTGCCATGATCTCGAGACGCTGCCCATAGGAAAGGCAATCTCCAGGAAAACCGGCTCTAAATTGGTCTATGACTCGCACGAGAATTGGCCGCTTATGGAATCGATGAACAGCAGGGTCTGGGGGACGATCACCGGGATTATCGAGCGCAGGCTGCTAAGACACGTCGATCTTGTGATAACCGTCAACGATATTCTGCGGGAAAAATTCTCTTACTTGGACATTCCCTCAGTAGTCGTCATGAACTGCGCTAGAGAGGATTGGGCCTCCAGGCGATGTGACAGGGATTATCCATCGGGCGGCGTCGATATGTTACGGGTTGCATACTGGGGAGGTGTGGCTTGGAGAAAGGGATTGAAATGTCTGGTCGAAATCGCCGAGATCCTCGATAAGGAGAATAGACCAATAAGCTTCGAGGTATTCGGGACTGGGCCCGATCTCGATACGATTCGGGAGTTGATATCGTCCAAAGGGCTCTCCCAATCGGTTACTTTGCGCGGGAGTCTATCCCACGATGCGCTGTCGCAAGAGTTGTCAGATTTTGATCTATGCTACGCGCTTCACCTTCCGACAGAGGCCTACCTGCAGAGCATTCCTGTGAAGCTCCTCGAAGGGCTTGCCCTGGGAATGCCTTTCATTGGTAACACAGAGTTCCCATTGGTCGCTCAGATCGTGAGGGAGTTCGATTGCGGCCTGTTAAGCAAATACAGCGCATCAGAAGCCGCAGACACGCTATCTAAATTGTTCGACGCCCCTGAGATTCTCGCAAAGCTCAGAAGAAATGCGAGGGAGGCGTTCGAGAAGAAATATAATTGGCAGTCTCAGGCAGAGAAACTCGTCGAGGCGATCGAGATCCTCCGAAAAAAAATATCGTAATAATTCGAGGCAAAATGATGAATGAACGAATCAAAGTATTATTTGTGGCAGACAAAGATGGAAAATCTCCATTTCCACAGAGAGATTTTGAACTAATAGATAAGAATTTTCAAACAAGAGTTTCCGAATTATATGGGATAAAATTCGGGATTGGAAATATGCAGAAAATCATGAAAAACTTCAGGTCATATCTATTGTCTAACATCCAATTTTTTAAAAATCTAATGTGGGCAGATGTCACCTACTCATGGTTCGCTACAGATAACTCGTTATTCTCCGTATTTTTTGCAAAATGGCTGGGCAAAAAATCTATCGTTATGATTGCAGGTGGAGAAGTCGTTAAAATGAAAGAAATCAACTATGGAGGCATGCTATTTTTCAGAAACTCCATGAAGGTTCGTTTCATCCTTAAATGTGCGTCTAAGATATTGGCTGGTTCAGAATCTAACAAGAAAGAAATTATGAGTATCTACAATCTTGATATGCCTATCGTTTATCATTCTGTTGATACAAGGAAATATGTTTCAAATGATAGTGAAAGAGACGGGGTTTTAACTGTATCTTATATTACGAAGGATCACTATGTTAGGAAAGGTCTGGATAGATTTATTGAAATCGCCAGGGAAATGCAAGATCTCAATTTTACAATTGCCGGTCGAATTCTGGATCGTAGTGTCTTGAATAATATTGAGCTGCCATTAAATTGTAAAATTACAGGTTTTCTCAGTGATTCAGAGCTAATAAGGCAATTTCAAACCCGGCTTTTACAGTTCGAACCTGAGATGAGGGGTTCTCTGCTGTTCTCGGGCTGAAGAGTTCGCCGATTTCTAACAAGAACAGTGTGGTTTCGATCGCTGATGCTGCCAGAACTCCGTCCA